>CAMPKP010000069.1 GCA_946887295.1 uncultured Gemmatimonadota bacterium
GGTTGGTGGGCTGGATGATGTAGACGTCCCGCCCCCGCACGTTCTCGTCGATCTTGACGAACAGCTCGCCGTCGGCGAAGCGCCGGAGCGTGACCTGGCACAGAGGCTGCCCCAAATGAGCGGCCACCTCTTCGGCTAGGGGGCGGTTGGCCGACCCGCTCAGGAGCAGCATCTGGCTGCGCGACAGCGACAGATCCGTCATATCCGAGCCCGCAAACCTAGCCACCACCACGGGCTTACGTCAACCGGTGAAGCCCGCATTCCAGAGCGCGCCACGCGTTGCACGGTATGGGCGGACCGCCACAAGTGTGGAGCAGCCGCACATGTTTCGGTTTTCAGCAGAGACACCAGGTATGACATTGTGACGCGCGTCATTGCAAATTTTCGCACTGTGCGAGGAGTTGACGCTTGCCGGGTGGCACGTCTCTCGCACCCGCAGTCTCCCGGGGCCGGCCGCGCGGCCGCTCCACATTCCTGACACTCATCCTGAGGCTGGACTACCACTATGCGATCGTTCCATCGGAATTTGGGTTTCATGGCGGCGCTCTCGGTCGTGGGTGCGGCCTGCGGAGACGGGGGCGGCAACGGCCCGGATAACGTGGCCCCGACGGCCGCGTTCGATGCCCCGACCTGTGATCTCCTGGTCTGCACCTTCACCGACGCCAGTACCGATTCGGACGGCAGCATCGCCGCACGCTCCTGGGCGTTCGAGAGCGGGACTCCGGCCACCTCGACCGAGGCCACCCAGTCCGTCACGTTCCCGGCGGCGGGCACGTATACCGTGACCCTCACCGTCACCGACAACGAGGGCGCCGCCGACGACGTCTCTCAGGAGGTGACCGTCTCCGGCACGCCGGGCAACCAGGCACCTACCGCTGACTTCACGTTCGAGTGCGCCGCGCTGGAGTGCGACTTCGCCGACGCGAGCACCGACGCGGACGGCACGATCGCGTCGTGGGCCTGGGAATTCGGCGACCCGACGAGCCCGGACAACGACTCGGACCTGCAGTCCCCGAGCCACACCTACTCCTTCACCGAGCAGACCGAAGTGACGGTGACGCTCACGGTCACCGATAACGGCGGTGCCACCGCGACGACCTCAAAGACGTTCGACGTCTCGCCGGTGGCGGGGCTCGAGTGTTCGGACGGCTCGCCGGATTGCGAGCTGCCTATCGAGGCCGATGCCGTCGTCACCTGGGAACTCACGAGCAGTGAGTGCGAGTTGAGCGGCAACACCTTCAAGGTGACCATCACGCCGCCGAGTGGTACGCCGGTAGAGGAAACGCTCTTTACCGACGGGTGCAACGAGCCGGTGGGGGTCCCCCACGAGCTCCAGAGCGGCGGTGTGATCGTCGCGGGGACCATCATCACCGCCCAGCTCATCTCGGGCGGCCAGAGCCTCGAGATTCCGCCGGCCGTGCGGCTGTCCCCAACCAGTGCCTACCCCGAGTGGGAACTGCAGTTCGACGACGGGGCTCGAGCTTTCGATCCCGTCACGGATCCGGACGAGCCGGACTTCAACGATCTGGTCCTCACGATCACCGCTACACCGCAGTAACGCAGTCCCGTAGCCGGGTACTCCTGCCGCCGGGCCTCCCCAGGCCCGGCGGTTGGCCCCCGGCCCGCGCCTGAAGCGCGGTCACTTTCGCCCGGCAGGAGCGTATGAAACCGACTGAATGGCGTTCGCTTGGATTGATCCTGGCTGTGGCGGCGGTCGCCGCCGGCTGCGGTAAGGATTCGACCGATCCCTCGGGCAACGCGGCGCCGACGGCCGATTTCAGCAGCTCGTGCACGGATCTCACCTGCACGTTCACCGACCTGAGCAGCGACAGCGACGGCCAGGTCACCTCGTACGTGTGGGAGTTCGGCAGCGAAGGCGGCTCCTCCCTGAAGAACGCGACTCACACGTTCGCGGCGGAAGGGGACGTCAGCATCAAGCTCACCGTGACCGACGACGCCGGGGACGAGGGCACCGTCACCAAGGCCGTGACCCTGACCCTGCCCGCCCCTGGCGGCCCCACCGCCGACTTCGCCGTGGCCTGCTCCTCGCTCGACTGCACCTTCGCCGACCTGAGCAGCGACGCCGACGGGACGATCGTGGCCTGGGCCTGGGAATTCGGCGACAGCGACGAGAGCACCGAGCAGAACCCGGTGCACCACTACGATGCGGCGGTCCGGACCCTGTTCACCGCCCGGCTGACGGTGACGGACGATGACGGGCTCACCAGCACCAAGCAGACCGAGTTCACCGTGTCGCCGGCGGCGACCCTGCAGTGTGAGAGCGCGCCGGGCACCGGCCAGTTCGCGTCCTGCGCCCTGGAGCTGCTGGAGGACGCCACCGTCACGGTGACCCTCGAGAGCCGCTCGTGCGATGCCCACGGCAACACCTTCCAGATCACCGCGCCGCTGGCGGAGACGCTGTTCGCCGACGGCTGCTACGCGCCCCCCGCGGGGGATTCCTTCGATCTGAACGGCGGCGCCGTGTTCGAGGCGGGAACCCTTCTGGAGGCCCAGATGATCTCGGGCGCGGTCAACCAGCTCACGGCACCGTCGCTGCACGTCACCGGCGCGTACCCCACCTGGACACTGTCGTTCGATGACGGGGTAGGTGGAGCCGGTGAGCCCGACTTCGACGATCTGGTCATCACGCTGACGGCCAACCCGGTCAACTGACCGGCGACGAAGCACACGTGCCGCCCGGCAGCATGCTGCCCGGCGGCACGTGTCATTTCCGGGGCATCACCCGGCGAGCTGGCGGTAGATGTCCAGCGTCCGGCTCGCCGCCGAGCTCCAGTGGAACTGGCGCGAACGCTCCTGGCCGAGGCCCCGGAGCCGGCTCGCCTCCTCCGGCCTCGTCACCTGCTCGAGCGCGGATTCGATGCTCCCGACGTCGAACGGATCGACCAGGATGGCGGCGCCGCCGGCCACCTCCGGCGCGGAGGCCGTTCGCGAGGTCACCACCGGAGTGCCGCTCGCCATCGCCTCCACGATCGGGAGGCCGAAGCCCTCGTAGATCGACGGGTACAGGAATGCCGCGGCCCCGGCGTACTGCCGGCGCAGCTCCGGCTTGTCCACGTACCCCAGCAGCGACACGCCGTCCGGCAGCGCGGCTCCGTCCCCCTGGAACGCGGGGTCGAGTGAGGTGCCGCTGATCCGCAGCCCGTAGGCAGCGCGTCGCCCGCCCCGGGCCCGCCAGCGGGAGAATGCCTCGATCAGGCGACGCGTGTTCTTCCGAGGAGAGATCCCGCCCACCGCCAGGAAATAGGGAGGATCGGCCGGATTGGAGGGGCCGTCGGCTGGCGCGGCGAATGCCGGGTCGAGCCCGTGATGGACGACTTCGATCCGTGAGGCGGGCACGCCGGCGAGGCGGATCAGATCGTCCGCAGTGTGTCTGGAGACGGCAACCAGGCGGTCGGCCCGCCGCAGCGCCCACGGGAAGAGTGCCCGGTACATGACCCGCAGCTTCCTCGGGTACAGGTCGGGATGCACCCGCCAGCCGAGGTCGTGGACCGTGGCAACGCAGCGATCCCGGCGGCGCAGGGAGAAGGGAAGGAAGCCGTCCAATCCATGGTAGAGCATGCGCGGGGGCCGGGGGATCGCACGCAGGCATTGCCACTGATCGAACCAGTGCTTCCACAGCACCGCCCGCGGGCCTGCCAGGGGACCACCGAACTCGGGGCGGAGGGTTGGGACGACTTGGCGGAGATTCGGCAGGTCCAGGTCAAGCGGAGCCCAGGTCACCGCGGTGATCCGCACCTGTCCGGTACCGGCGAGCGAGCTCAGCAGCTGCTCCATGTAGACTTCGATGCCGGTCCGCTCGCCTGCGAGGTGCCGGGCGTTGACCGTGACCTCGAGCAAGCCGGTCATGGCTTGGTGGAGAGGGTCGGCGGGGCGTCCCGGCTGCCGAGACGCTCGAGCACGGCGAGCGTCTCGGTGGCGCAGCGATGCCACGTGAAGCTCCGGCTGCGCTCCCGTCCCGCCGCCACCAGATCGGCGCGCAGGGTACGGTCCTCCAGCACCCGGCGGATGCCCTCGGCGATGCTCTCGACGCTTTCCGGATCCACCAGCACCGCCGCCCCCTCCGCCAGCTCCTTGGTCCCGTAGCGATTCGCCGTGACGACGGGGCAGCCGGCTGCCATGGCCTCGAGCACCGGGAGGCCGCAGGACTCGAACAGCGAAGGCAGAAGGAGCGCTTCCGCCTGGGCATAGAAAGCGGCCAGATCCTCCTGCTCCACCCACCCGGGCCGGACCACCCATTCTCCGATGCCCAGCGCCTCGGGCTCCCTCACCTCGCGCTCGGAGAGAAACCGGTTCTCGCCTCCCGCGACGACCAATGGGATTCCCCGCTCGGGCCCGACGCGAGCGTAGGCCCTGATCAGCCGGGTGAAGTTCTTCGGCGGGTAGATCGCGCCGGCGTAGAGGAGGAATCGCTCGGGGAGCGAATACTTCGCACGCACGGCGCGAAGCCGGGTCTCCTCGAGTGGGCGGCGGAACACATCGTCGACGCCGGAGTACACCGTGAACACCCGCTCCGGCGGAACCGGGAGGTACTGCATCACGTGCTCACGAGTGATCTCGGAGACGGCGATGACCGCGTCGGCTCTGTCCGCATAGCGCGGTACCAGGAACCGGTGGCTCAGCCGGTCCACGAACCGCGAGGCCCAGGGCATCACGTACCAGTCCAGGCCATGGCAGACCCACACCGACGGACACGGCGCACGCAGTGGAATAGAGTACTTCGGGTTGAACAGCAGATCGATGCCGTGGCGCCGGACCGCCCGGGGCACGGCGAGCTGGTCCCAGCCGAGGAAAGAGCGCGCGGGGAGCGCGACCTCGCTGACCTGGGGATCGCTGCCGTGGGTGCCCACCAGGGCGGGGTTGCGATACAGGAAGACGAATTCGTGACCGGTGCGGAGCGCCAGCATCGCGTCGAGCAGTTTTCGGGTGTATACGCGCACCCCGCCCATATGCTGGTCGTAGTGGCGCAGCATGACTCCGATCCGCACGCCTTACACTCCTCCGATTCCCGGTCGGTGAAGCTACACCGGCCCCGCCGCGGACAGCCAGCGTCTGAGGACTCCTTCAGGATCGGTGTGCTCCCTGACACGGTGGGCGCATGCGCTTGCGTCCAGATTGGCGGTGCTCCGCTTGGCGGTATGGCAGTGCTCGGTTAGCCTTCCCATAGCGGCGGTGCAACACCAGCACAGAGGCACGTTGTAAGCCATTGCAGGGCAACAGGTTAAAAGCTTGCTGCCCGGCCTTTGCAGCGGTCCGGAAGGTGCGTGTGCGTCGGGGATGCCTGACAGTCCCGAGCGGTCCCGCGGCGCCGAATTCTCATCCTCTTGGGGAACATGACCCGAACCAGGCAGCTCCGCCACCCGATCCTCGCCATCCTCCTCGCCGCGGCGACGCTTCGCTGCAGCGACAACAGCCAGCCCACCACCGCTTCCAGCATCGAGATGGCGGACGGGAACGGGCAGTTCGGAGCCGTGGGCCAGGAGCTCGCGAATCCTCTCGTCGTGCTGGTGACCGACCAGAACGGGAACCCGGTCGAGGGCGTGGCGGTCCAGTGGGCGGCCCAGGGCGGCGGAAGCGTCTCCGCGGAGACCGTCCAGACGGGCTCGGACGGCCGCGCATCCGTCAGGCGGACGCTCGGCACCGAGCCGGGGGAGCAGGGAACCACCGCTGCGGTCAGCGGCCTGGACGGCTCGCCGATCACGTTCGTGTCGACCGCGACCGACGGTGAGAGCCTGATTCTGGCCCTCGAGACCCAGCCCTCCGGCACGGCGCAGAGCGGGGTGGAGCTCGCCGTCCAGCCGGTGATTCAGCTCAAGGATCCCGACGGGAACGACCTCCCGCAGAGCGGATTGGAAGTCACCGCGTCGCTCGGCGGCACGGGCACGCTGGGGGGCACGGTCGCACGGGCGACCGACGCGAGCGGCCGAGCGACCTTCACCGACTTGAAGATCACCGGAGCGGCCGGGAGCTACACGCTGCAGTTCACGGCCCCGGGCGCGGGCCAGACGGTCTCGAATCCGATCGTCGTGGGCGGCGGACCCGCCGGGATCGCGATCACGACCAACCCGCCGGTCGGAGCACTGGATGGCGAAGTCTTCGATCCCACCGTGCAGCCGGTGGTCCAGGTGACCGGTGAAGGCGGAGAGCCCGCCGCCGGCGTCCAGGTCATGGCGAGCAAGGCCTCGGGAAGCGGGACGCTGGAGGGGAACACCACCGCCACGACGGATGCCGCCGGCGTCGCGCGCTTCGGCGACCTCGGGATCAGCGGCACAGGCTCACACACGATCGAGTTCACGGCAGGCACCTCCAGCGTGACCTCGTCGCCGGTGGATGTCTCTCCCCTGAGTCCGGAGGCCACCTCCGGCAAGTGGGGACCCGTGGTTCCGTGGGACATCGTGCCGCTGCACATGAACCTGATGCCGAACGGGAAGATCATCGCCTGGGGCAAGACCGACGTGTCGGACACCATGGGCATGCCGCGCATCTGGGACCCGGCATCGGGCTCGGGACCGAACGGGCTTCCGATGATCGAAGTGGATACCATGCTGTTCTGCGCGGGGCATGCCCTCATGCCGGACGGCCGGCTGATGGTGGCCGGCGGCCACCTGCAGGACGACAAGGGCATTCCCACCACCTACTTCTTCGACGAGAACGGCGTGCCGCAGAAGGGGCCGGACATGGCGCACGGCCGCTGGTACCCGACGCTGACCGTCATGCCCGACGGCCGAATGCTCACCATGGCCGGACGAGATCAGGGCGGCGTCGTAGTGACGACGCCCGAGATCTTCGAGAGCGGGCAGTGGGTGGAGCTCCCGGGGGCCGGGTCGCTGGAGATCCCCTACTACCCGCGCAACTTCGTGCCGCCGACCGGCTCAAGCGGCCGGATCTTCTACGCCGGCGAGCGCATAAGGTCCCGGTGGTTCGATGTCGACGGCTCGGCGGCCGGCGGCCGGGGCAGGTGGAGCGTCGGTCCGGATCACATCTGGCCGTTCAACCGGGATTACGGAACCGCGGTGATGTACGAGCCGGGGAAGATCCTCTACGCCGGCGGCGGCGGCCACACCGGATGGCCCACGCCGGACGCCAAGTCCAACGCACCGACCGAAACGGCCGAGCGGATCGACCTCAATCAGGCCAGCCCGCAGTGGGTGAGTGCCGGCTCCATGGCCTTCGCTCGGCGGCATCTGAACTCGACCATCCTGCCGGACGGTCAGGTGCTGATCACCGGCGGCACCAGGGGCGGCGGCTTCGTCAACGTCGACCCGGGGCTCGCGACCAGGGCGGCGGAGATCTGGGACCCCAAGACCGATCAGTGGCACACGCTGGCGAGCAACAGCAAGATGCGGGTCTACCATTCCGTGTCGCTGCTGCTGCCCGACGCCACCGTGCTGCACGGGGCGAGCGGTGACGCGATGGCCATCCAGCCCGGCGGGCAGGTCGTTCCGGTGCCCTCCCAGCGGGACCACGAGATCTTCTCGCCGCCCTACCTCTTCAAGGGAGCCAGGCCCACGATCACCTCGGCTCCCACCGCCGTCGTCTACGGACAGCAGTTTGCCGTCGCGACCCCGAACGCGGCGCAGGTGACTGAAGTGCGATGGATCCGGCTGGGCTCGGTGACCCATGCGTTCGACATGGGCCAGCGGGCCAACAAGCTCACGTTCACGCAAACGGCGACCGGCGTGCAGGTCACCGCCCCCGCCAACGCGAGCCTCGCGCCTCCGGGGCACTACATGCTCTTCATCCTCAACCGGAACGGCGTGCCCTCGGACGGCAAGATCGTCCGGGTCCACTAGCGGCCCTGCCGCGGAGCGTGCGTGCCGGCCGCCGCCAGCACCCGCTGGCGCTGGCCCGGCGTGACCATGTCTCGCTCGACCACGCGCCGCACGATCCGGGCGACGAACGAATAGCCCCGCGGCTCGGCGACGAGCCAGCGGTGCCATTCGAGCTCGTCGAGGGCGATCGCCGCCGCCTCCGGGCCCAGGGCCACCGCTCGCTCGAGCACCGGCGCGGGAACCAGGTCGCCGAGCACCGCCGCTGCCGCGAGGACCCGTTGCGCCGACGGGCTCAGCCTCCGGAAGCCGATCCGGATGGCCGCCACGACGGCGTCGGGCAGCCCCCCCGGCAGGGTCTGATCGAGCGTGCGCAGCGGCTCCGGCCACGCCTCGGAGATGGTCCCCAGATCGAGGCCCAGCGTGACCGCCCGGAGCAGCTCGACCGCCAGCAGCGGCATGCCCGCGGAATCGGTCGCGACCCGGCGGGTCACCCGGTCGATGGCCACCGGCGTGTAGCCCGGCAGCATCCGCTCGGCGAGCCGCCGCAGCGACGCCCGGTCGAGCGGCCGCAGCCGCAGCGCCTCGCCCATCAGATCGCGTCCGAGCCGGGAGCGCAGCTCGTCGAGCTCGGGCCGCGGCGGCCGCGGCGCGACCGCGAGCAGGACCGTGAGCGGTGCGCCCGACAGGTCGCGCAGGATGGCGCCCAGAGCCGACGCGGAGTCGTGATCCAGCCACTGCGCATCGTCCACCGAGACCACGACCGCTCGCTCCTCCGCGGCCGCACGGATCGCATCGGCCAGGGCCCGCCCCAATTGAATGGCGCCCGCGGGCGGGCTGCCTGGGAACCGGTCCCTCCACTCCGGGAGGGCCGAGGCCAGCGCGCCGAGCGCATCCGGTGGCGCGCTGCCGATGCCGGCCGCCTCCAAGAGGCCGCCGCGGGCGATCGTGAGCACGCCGCTCCACGCCTCGGCGCAATCCGCCTCCACGGCCCGGGCGGATGCGATGGAGACGCCGTCCAGCCGAAGACGGGTCAGCACCTCCTCCAGCAGCCGGGTCTTCCCCACGCCCGACTCTCCCTCGAGCACGAGCAGGGCGGCCCGGCGCTCACGGCCCGAGCGTGCCGCCGCCTCCAGCAGGCGGGCCAGCTCTACTGCCCGGCCCTCTAGCGGGGGCCGGGCGACCGGCTCGCCCTCGGGCCACGTCAGGGTGGATTCAGGTCGAATGCCGCGCTGCTGCCGGATCCGCTCGGCCAGCGCGCGGACCTCCTCGGTCGGCTCGGCCCCCAGCTCTTCCATCAGCCGCGTCCGAAAGCGATCGAACAGCTCCAGGGCGCCGGCGCGATCGCCGACGAGCGACATGCAGCGGAGGGAGGCGCCGAGCGCGCGCTCGGAGACCGGCTCCAGCGCGAGCGCGCGCGACGCCAGGGCCGAGGCCTCGTGCGTCCTTCCGGTTAGCGCCAGGGACTCCGAGCCGCGGACCAGCACCTCGACACACCGGCGCCTCCAGAGCTCCCGCTCCGCGGCGAGCCAGTCCTCGAACTCCGACGCGCCGGGCACGGCGAATCCCTCCAGGAACTCCCCGGCAATCAGCTCGGCCGCCCCCTCCCACTCACCGGTGGCGGCCAGCGCCTCCAGCTGGTCCACGTCCACCTCCACGACGCCCGGAGCGAGGCGAACCTGCCCGCCGGTCGTCTCCACCGAGGCCTCGCCGGCGCTCCGGCGAATCACCCGCAGCGCCTCGCTGAGGGAATGCCGGGCCGCCGCCTCGGTCCGATCGCCCCAGAGGAGGCCGACGAGGTGATCGCGGCTGCGGGTATGCCGGGGAGACCGCGCGAGGTAGACCAGGAGCGCGAGATGCTTCCGCCAGAGGAGGTCGGAGGGGGCAGGGCCCCCATCCACGCTCACCTCGACCGGTCCCAGCGTGCGGCAGAGGATCACGCGCTCCTCGCTTGATTTCGGCTTGATCCAGGTGGACCAGTGTGGGCCCGAGCATGATGCCACACCATTTGAAGGGGAGCAAGCACGCCCATGGTTCTGCTATCCCGATCGCTGGCCACCTCGGCGCCCGAGCCCGAAGCGACCGCGAACATGCTGCTCCTGGCGGAGCATGAAACCACCGGCCCTCTGCCGGTCGGCTTCGAGTTCGAGCACTTCGGCGCGAGATACGACCAGTTCGAGCTTTCGACCGATGGGTTCATCGGCTTCGGGAACCGCTCGTACCCCGGTGGAGGCGATGCCCGTCTGCGGCTGGAAGTGGCCTGCAGGCCCAGGCTCGGTGAGGGACGGGTGGCCTATGAGCTGCGGGGGAGCGCTCCGAGGCGCCGGCTGGTGGTGTCGTTCACGGACCCGCGGAGGCTTTACACGGCGTTACATATGACCGTGCACGAGAGGACCGGCATGATCGAGGTCCGCGGGGGCGGTCAGAGCTTGGGCGATCCGACGATCCGGCAGCTCGACATGGTCCATCCATCGCCATCGCGGGCGAATTCCGCCCGGAAGATCGGGTGACTGAAGAGGTGCCCGCCCAGGGCGTCCCGCCAGGTCAGCCGAAAGCTGAACTCGGCAGCCGCGGCGCGGGCGCCCATCTCCCGAGCGCCGTCCACCCTCTTGCCTACGACGGCCTCCCACGGCTCCGTCCGCAGGATCCGGATCAGACGTCGGAGCTTCTCCTCGTCCGCGACCGTTTCCGGGCGATAGATGTCGGTCAGCCGGTCCAGCTTCTTGGAGCGCACCGCGTCGTAGCAGTGACCCACGCCTTCGCGCATTCTGGACTCCAGCTTCCGGCGATCCACCGGTGGGTCGGGCACGACGCGGGCGGCGAGCGCGGGCTGGCCGGATGCCGGAGCGCGGCGCTGAGCGGCAGGGGGAGCCCTGGCAGGCTCCTCTCGCAACTCCTCCTGATCATGTGCAGGACTCAGGGGAGCGTAGCCGGACGTGTCGGGCGGGCCATCCGGCGAGGGGAGCACCGTCAGCTCGGAGATGGCCGAGTCGGGCCCGCTCTGCGCCACGATGTGGGCAGTGCCGGGCGCCTTGGCGAGCACCTTGCCGGTGGTCGAGTCCACGAGAGCGAGGTCCGGCTCCCTGGAGGCCCAGGTCAGCTCGGGATTGGTGACCGGCCGGTTCTGGCCATCGAGCACGACGGCGGTCAGCGTGACGGTCTCCCCGGCGCGCACCGGCTCATGGGGTGCGATGGAGACCGATCCGTTCACCGCCGGGCCCGGGCGCGCGGCGCGTCGGGGCCGGGACTTCACCCCGGGCGAAGCGGCGGGCTCGCGCTCAGCAGGTGGCGCCGAGTCGCCGGCCCCCATGCGCGGGCTGCTGTCGGGAGTCGAGGGCCCCGAGTCCGAGACCTCCGCCGACGGGCTCCCGCGGTCGACCCGGAAGTCACGCAGTCCGCCGAGCAGCCACACCGCGGCTCCGACCGCCGCGGCTCCGATGGTCCCTTTCACCAGAGCCGAACGCAGGCTCGCACCGCGGCGCCGGCGCCCGGTACGACGCGGAGGCGTGGGCTCGCTCGGCCGCACCTGGTGCTTCGGCGCCCGGATCGGCTTCGGCGCTCGCATCGGCTTCGAAGCCGCGACGGCCGGCTCGACCTGAAGAGTCACCGAGCCGCTGGCGTCCCCCCGCACGGCGGTGAGGGTCACCGGTCCCTCGCCGAGCGCCGCGACCCACCCTTCGGCCGTCACCACCGCGATCCGCACGTCGCTCGTGTTCCAGAGCACACTGTTGTAATGAAGGGGTCGCCCGGCGCGGTCGAGCAGCATCGCCGTCAGCACGAACGAGTCGCCGACCCGGATCGACTTCGGAGGCGTGGAGATCTCGATCGACGCCGGCGGGTCACTGTCCTGGGAATCGAACGGCTCGGCCACGCTCGCGGGAACCAGGACGCGCACCCGGCTCTCGATCCCGTCGCAGCGCGCCGTCAGGGTTGCCGCCCCCGGCGCCACGGCGGTTGCGACCTTCCTCGTCGCGTCGATGTGGAGCACGTCCGGCGCATCGCTCTCCCACTCCACCGTCTTGCCGGGAAGCGGCACGCCATGGTCGCCTCGGACCAGCGCCACCAGCGCGAAGCCATCTCCCACGGCGAGCTCGGCCGGAGGCGGAAGGATCACGACGGAGCTCGCCTGCCCCGCCAGTGACGGACGCGGTGCAGGGGAGCTCCGGGTGTACGGCGTGGGGCTCACCGGGGTCGGCGTGCCCAGGGGTGGTGACGATCCGGCGGTGGCGAGGAGGCAGAGCTCGACCAGCAGCGGATCGTCCTCCATGAGGGGAGTCGCTCCCAGCGCAGCCTTGGCCTCCGCCATGTTGGCGAACCGCTCGGCGGGATCCTTGGCCAGCATGCGAAGCACAGCGGCCTCGAAGTCCGGCGGGCAGTCCGGACAGAGCTCGCGGATGGGGCGAGGGATCCGCTCGACCTGCGCCTGCATGACGGTGAGCGTCGAGCCGGTGAACGGGGGTACGCCGGCGACCATCTCGTAGGCGACGGCTCCGAGCGAGTACTGATCGGAGGCTCCGGACACCTCGCCGCCGTCGCACTGCTCGGGGCTCATGTACGCCGGCGTGCCGACCAGGGCGCCGGTGTGGGTCTGTCCCGGCAGCTCGGCTACCTTGGCGATGCCGAAGTCGGTCACGACCGCGTTGCCGTCCTCGTCGATGAGGATGTTCGCGGGCTTGATGTCGCGGTGCACCACGCGCGAGCGATGAGCGTAGGTGAGCGCCGACCCGACCTGACACAGGATGGAGCGCACGATCGGGAGGGGCAGCCGGCCGGCGTGGTGAATCAGCTGCTCCAGCGAGCGGCCCCGGATGTAGCGCATGACGAAGAAGTGGAGACCCTCGGCCTGGCGCACCGAGTAGCACGAGACGATGTTGGGGTGATTGAGGTGCGCGATGGTGATCGCCTCGCGCTTGAAGCGATCGATCATCCCGTCGCCCATGAGCAGCCCGGGCGACATCACCTTGATCGCTACTTTCCGGTCCAGCGATATCTCGTGTCCCAGGAAGACGGCCGCCATGCCCCCACGGCCGAGCTCCCGGCCGATCTCGAACTCGCCGAGCGTGGCCTGCCTCAGCCGCTGGACCACCTCGGCCCAGGGCGACTCCGGGTCGTCGTCGTGGGCGTCGCTCCCGATCAGCGAGGCAGGGTAGGAGCCGAGCGTGAGCTCGTCACCGCATCTGGAGCAGAAGCGGTCGGCGGCGCGGATGGCTTCGCCGCACTTGAGACAGGTCAGAGTGGTGGCCATCAGGTCACAGAGTTGTCGTGGCGCTCACGCTGCGAATATTGAAGGCCGATCGGGGCGCGCGCAATCGGAAGCCCCACGCCGGCTTGATGCTCCAGGTCACTATATCCTGGTAACAGATGGCACACCAATAGTTTACCTGAGGGACCTCGCGTGAAGCCGCCGATCGGCCTTCCCCAGGCATGTGCCCTGCAGATCGTTCGCCATTCCAGTGAGTTCCCTCCGGAAAACCCCGGCCCGCGGCGCGTCCCGGCCAGCGGCAACGGGAGCGGCCGTCCGGCCGTAGATGAACGTGCGAATGGAGTCCGGATGCATTCCAATCGGCGGCGGCGCCCTGCACTCGGCCTCGCTGGCGCATTTCTTCTCGTCACCGGGTGCGCCCAGGACGGAACCCAGTCGCCAGCGGACCGTCCCGACGTCTCCGTGAAACAGCGCGCCGACGAGACAGGGAACCTCGCCCCGCTGGACCTGATCTACGTCTGCGGCAACAAGTTTCTCGCCACCAACTCGACCAAGGGCGTCGTACATCTGACCTATCGGGTGGTCGGCTCCTCGGAAGGGGGAGGCATCACGCTGCCTCCCGGGCCGGCAGCGGACCCGGGCCACAGCGAGTCCGAGCTGGAGACGAAGCAGGGAGGCATCGTCGAGCTGTACAGGGACGGCCAGCGCATCGTCCGGCGACGCAATCTCAAGCAACCCTGCGGCCCTCCGGCCATGGCGGCGCTGGCCTCCCTCACTGCCGCAGAGGCCGGCAGCTGGAGCGCACCGTTCCCCTGGCCGGTGGTGGGCATCCACACCAGCCTGCTGCCCACCGGCAAGGTGCTGTCCTGGGGGCTGGCCGGCTCGCCACAAGTCTGGGATCCGGCGACCGGTCGGTTCACGGAGGTGGCGAGCCCGGCCGAGCTGTTCTGCGCGGGCCATTCGCTGCTGCCGGATGGCCGCCTGCTGGTGGCCGGCGGACACATCGCCAACGACCGCGGCATCGCCGACATCAGCATCTTCTCGCCGGAAACCGAGAGCTGGACCTCATCCACCTCGATGCGGCGCGGCCGGTGGTATCCCACCAACACGACGCTCGCCAACGGGTCCGTGGTGATCATCGCGGGGCGCGACGAGGTGGGGGACGAAGTCGCCGAGCCGGAAGTCTGGTCGGCGAGCGGGGTGCGGGAGCTGAGCGGGGCCAGCCTGGTGCTGCCGTACTACCCCCGGACCTTCCTCGCGCCCAACGGCCAGGTCTTCTATGCCGGGGAGGATCAGACCACCCGGTACCTGAGCACGTCCGGCACGGGCAAGTGGACCACCGTCGGCGAGCGGCGCTACGGCAACCGCTCCTACGGCGCGGCGGTGATGTACGAGGACGGCAAGATTCTCTATGCCGGCGGCGGCCGCAGCACCAACACCGCGGAGATCGTCGATCTGAACGCGGCCTCTCCCACCTGGCGGTGGACCGGCTCGATGGCGTTTCCTCGCCGGAATCTCAACGCCACGGTGCTGCCTACGGGCGAAGTCCTGGTGACCGGCGGGAGCAGCGCCATCGCCTTCAACAACGTGACCCAGGCGGTGCGTGCCGCGGAGATCTGGAATCCGGCCACGGGGGTCTGGACGACGCTGGCGAGCAACGCGATCAAGCGCACCTATCACTCCACCTCCCTGCTGCTGCCCGACGGCCGCGTGCTACACACCGGAAGCGGCGAAGGCGCCGAGATGCCGGACGAGCGCAACGCAGAGCTGTTCTCGCCGCCCTATCTCTCCAAGGGCCCACGACCCACGATCACCGACGCTCCGTCGCTGGTCGGGTACGGAACCTCGTTCAGCGTGCAGACCCCCGATGCAGCGGACGTCGCCAGGGTGAGCCTGATCCGGCTGGGGTCGGTGACGCACGCCTTCGACATGAACCAGCGGCTCCTGTGGCTGGGGTTCACGGCGCAGGCGGGTGGGCTGAACATCGCGGCACCGGTGAGCGGCACTCGCGCGCCGCCGGGCCACTACATGCTCTTCCTCGTCAACCGGAACGGCGTTCCCTCGGTCGGCTCGATCGTCAAGGTAGGGGCCACCTCCGAGCCCACGCCCGGCCCCAACGCCGCACCGGCCGCGGCGTACCTCGCCGGCTGCGGCGGTCTCAACTGCATCTTCGCGGACCGGAGCAGCGACCCGGACGACAATCTGTCGGGCTGGACGTGGGACTTCGGCGACGGCGACCTGTCCACGACGCGCGACCCGAGCCATGCATACGAGGCCGGCGGCACCTATACCGTGACTCTGACCGCGCGGGACCGCGAGGGCGCGACGGGAACGGCGTCGAAGCAGGTGACCGTGCCCGGACCGCAATTCCCGATCAGCCTGAGCCTGACCACCAGAACCGAGACCAACAAACAGATCGTGACCCTGAGCTGGACGCGGGCGCAGGGGCCCACCCTCTACCTGTACCGAAACGGCCTGGTGCTGAACAGCACACCGAACGACGGCAAGCAGGCGGTATCCAAGAACTTCTCGGGTCCGGCGACCTACATCTTCAAGGTCTGCGAGGCGGGAACGGCCATCTGCTCCAATCCCGCCACCGCGCAGTTCTCCGGCGGGGCGGCGCCGGACAACGCGGCACCAAACGCCGCGTTCACTCCCACCTGCACGGCCAGCACCTGTCGCTTCGCGGACGGGAGCACCGACTCCGACGGAACCATCTCGGGCTGGCAATGGGACTTCGGGGACGGATCGTCCTCTACCCAGCGAAATCCTTCACATTCCTATGACGCCGCCGGCGAATACACGGTGAGGCTCACCGTGACCGACAACATCGGGTCGCAGGGATCGGCGTCGAAGAAGGTGGCGGCCGAAGCTCCGGCCAACCGGCCGCCCGCCGCGGGCTTCACGTCGAGCTGCACCGATCTCGATTGCGAGTTCACCGACGGCAGCGCCGATCCCGACGGGAGCGTAGCCGGCTGGGCGTGGGACTTCGGTGATGGCTCGACGGCCGACGTGCAGAGTCCGTCGCACGCTTATTCGGACGAGGGCACCTACACCGTCGGGCTGACCGTGACCGACAATGCGGGTCTGGGTGGATCGGTCACCAAACAGGTGACGGTGCGGCTCCCCGGCTCGAACGCGGACCCCGTGGCGGCGTTCGGCTCCGCGTGCACCGGCCTCAGCTGCAGCTTCACGGACGGGAGCAGCGACTCCGACGGGTCGGTAGTGGGTTGGAGCTGGAGCTTCGGCGACGGAGCGACCTCGACGGAGCGCAACCCGAGCCGGACCTACGCGGGAGGGGGCATCTACACCGTGACTCTCGCGGTTACGGACGATCTCGGGGCGACCAACCAGCAT
>CAMPKP010000070.1 GCA_946887295.1 uncultured Gemmatimonadota bacterium
GCCCGCAGGAGCGCTCAACCCGCCACCACGGTACCGCTCTCCGGCCTCGATTCTCGCTCCGATGGTGTTGCCGCGCCACGGCGCGGGGCACGGAAAGGCCGAGCTGTAGGCGCAGAACGGGTTGCGTGCGCGATTGAAATCGAGGCGATATCGTCCCCCGCCCAGCGGCGTCAGCGAGACGAACCGCCCCGCCGGATACGTGCCTCCGCCGTTGGTCCCGTCCCGGAAGAAGATCTCCAGCTCGGACTCGTCTTCGATGCCGGTGGGAATCCGCCGCACGCGCAGCCGCACCACGCTCCCGCCGACCGGCACCGCGACCGTCCCCGCTTCCACCGCGTCGGTCTCGATCCCGTCGAGGGCCAGTACCCGGAGCCTGCCCGGTGGTTCCGGCGGCGACAGCGGTCCGACGAAGACCAGCTTCGGATCGTACGGGTAGTACTCGGTGGTCGCCCGGTCACGGTCCGGCCCGTACACGGTGACGAGCCGCCGCCCCGGCACGCCGCCGGCGGCGAGAAAGTAGGCGCCGAGCGCGACGGGCCGGCCGGGCGGCAGGGCCCGCGTGCCGCCAGGGCCGTCCAGCGTCACCACTCCGTTGCGCTCTGCGAGGCGGTGCTCGGCCACACCTTCCAGCGGAACCTCGGCGTCGGGCGGACCGAGTCGGATTCCCGGGCCGATCGGCTGCTGGGCGACCGCCGCGAAGGGCGAGTTCGGGGCCGATGCCAGCCACTCGGCATGCGCCGCACGCTCCTGCACGAGGTCGGGCGGAGCCGACTGCGAACGGAGCGGCACGGCGATTCCGGCGAGTGCCGCCAGAGCCGCTGCCGGGATGCGAAGCGACGTCACGCTGGAACCGTCACCACTTCCAGAACCGCGTGGGCGAGAACGGCGCCAGATCCTCGGCGATGGGCTCCTCCGCCATCAGCTGCTTGACCAGCAGCCCTGTCAGGCCGGCCAGAAGGATGCCGTTGCGGCCATGTCCCGTGGCATACCACAGCCCTTGCAGACGCGGCTCGGCCCCGATGATCGGGAGGCCGTCCGGTGTCATCGGCCGCAGTCCCGCCCAGGTGCGACGCACCCTCGCGCCGGCCAGAGCGGGGCAGAGCGCCGTCGCCGCGGCGAAGATCCGGGCCAGCCCCGCCGAGGTGACCTCGGAGTCGAACCCGGCGTACTCCATGGTGGAGCCGGCGATCGCCTCGTCGCCCCGGGCCACGAGATAGCCGCCCCGGCCATAGACGATCGCGCGGCGAGCGCCGGCGGGCCAGGGAAGCGCCGCCATCTGTCCCCGCACCGGAGCCACCGCGACCGGGCGCGGAACCCCGGTGATCGTTCCGGTCCAGGCTCCGGCGGCGAGCACGACGTCGGTCGCCGGGTAGCGGCCCCGCCTGCCCACCACGGCGGCGACCCGGTCGCCCCGCGCCTCGATCGCGGTGGCCCCATCCTGCTCCATCACGACGCCCAGCCTGGCGGCATCCTGTCGCAGGGCGGAAACCAGCCGCTCGGGCTCGACCGCACCCTCGTGCGGAGCCCAGAGTGCGCCATGGGTCGGTCCCAGCCAGGGCCACCGACTCTTCACCTCGCCCTCGTCGAGCCAGTCGGCCAGGTGACCTTGCTGCCGCTGCCACGCCACCTTGGACCGGAGCTGCCCGGCCTCGGTCTCGTCCGAGGCGACCCAGGCGATTCCCTCCCGCCAGAGTCCGATGTCGCTGCCGATACTCTCGCGAAGGGCTTCGGCCAGCGGCCCGTAGTGCTCCCGCGCCGCCAGGCCCAGCTCCAGCAGGGGGTCCTCGGCCTCGGCCTCGAGCTGGGGTGCCAGCATTCCGGCCGCCGCCTTCCATCCCTGGCCGTTCTCCCCCTCCGGGTCGAGGGTCAGCACCCGGCGCCCCGCAAGCGCCAGCTCCCGGGCACAGGCGGCCCCGATCGGTCCACCACCCACCACGACAACATCGTAGGCAGCATTCACTTATTATTCCTATGAAACTATTTGGAACGTAGGGGCGTACAGGCGCAGTCCCGTAATTTCGGAGGAAGCTATCATGCTCAGGAAACTTCTCGGGTTCGCTGTTTTCGCGGTGATCTCGATCTTCCTGGTCAAAGTGGTATTCGGACTGTTCGGACTGGTGCTCGGCCTGGTCGGCACCGTGCTTTGGCTGGCCTTCGTGGGCTTCCTGATCTATCTGATCCTGAAGCTCTTCGCACCGGCGACCGCGGCTCGGGTGCGCGAGATGGTGGCCGGGAGGTACTAGGAACCGTCATCCGGCGGAGCGCAGCGAGTATGGCCCGCTGCGCTCAGGACGGCCGGATCACCCGCCGCGCAGCTCCTGCAGCACCCCCCAGACGAGCAGTGGAATCATCAGCTCGTGGTGGCCCGTGAGCATGTAGCCCACGCCCCCACCGCGAGTGGGCCGCTGCACCACGTTCACCCGCGGCCGGTAGTGCCGCTGCATGTCCAGATCCGCGGCCAGGAAGTGGGTCGGCACTCCCGCGTTGAGATTCCGGGCGATGGTCAGCGCCTTGAGAAACACCTCCGGCAACACCACCGCGCTGCCCAGGTTCAGCACGGCCCCACCCCGGTCGAGCTGGGGCAGGGAGCCCGCCAGGCGCAGGAAGTCCCGGTGGCTTGTGGCGCCGAGCGCGGCGCCGTCGGCGGAGGGATGCTGGTGGATGATCTCCGCGCCGATCGCCGCGTGCACGGTGATCGGCACGTCCCGCTCCAGGGCGGCCAGCATGACCGAGCTGTCGGCGCCCGGGGTGCCGGGCCGCTCGGACAGCGCGCGCGCCAGCCCCTCCCCCATGCCATGGCCGGCGGATGCCGCGCGCGCGATGGCGGCGTTCATCTCCGCGCCGGTCTCCTCGGCCATCCCGAAGGTGCCGTCCGCCAGGCCGCTCTCGACGTCCTCGCTGGTTCCTCCGAACGCGGCCAGCTCGAAGTCATGGATCGCGGCCGCGCCGTTGAGCGCGAGGTGAGTCACGATGCCGCGGCGCAGCCAGGCCGCAATCAGTGGGCCGAGGCCTACCTTGATGACGTGGCCACCGAGGAGGAGCACGACGCCGCGCCGCTGTACCGCGGCATGCGCCACTCCCGCGATGACGGCGCGAAGGTCGCGCGCGGCGAGCACGTCGGGCAGGCTGTCGAGAAAGGCTTCGAACGACCAGTCGCTCTCAGGCGGGGCGGCGAGGAGCGAGGGGTCCACCTTGTTCGGTCTGGCGGCGACCGGGATGGTCCGGACGCGCCCGAGATCGGCCTCGTGGTAGGCCACGCTCAGCTGCCGGAGGTCGAGGCGGCGCCCCCGGCGGGCACCACCATGTCCTTGAGCCGAAGCGTGATGGTGCCGAAGGGGAACTTGCTGCGGATCTGCACCGGCAGGCGGCGCTCGTCGTCGGTGAGCCAGATGCGGGTGTCCGAGCGCTTGGAGAACATGCCCTTGGTGTCGATCACGGGATGGAGCACGAGGCACTGTACTTCGCTTCCGTCGGGAAGCTCCATCTTCTCGCGCTTCAGCACCTCGATCGTGACCGGGTTCTTCTCCTTCCTGAAGTAGCGGTCGAAGGTGTACTTCTTGCCGACCTCGAGGGGCGTGATCCGCACGAAGTAGAAGAAGGCCGCGTCGTCCAGGGGCTCGGCCGGGGTCGAGTACGTGGTGTCGCGGCCCTTCTCCCGGTAGAACCCGGAGTCGGGGAAGATCTCGTAGGTCCGGTGCTTCGCCTTGTTGTTCTCGACGAAGTCCTGGACGAAGCGGTGGGAGGCGAAGCCGTCGGTAGCCACCCAGGATTCCAGCACGTCGTCCAGGGAGTAGAAGACCGTCTTCCCCTGGAGCCGGAACCGCAGCCGGAAGGCCTCCACCCCGCGCACGGAATCGATGCCTGCCACCTGGAGCGTGCCCGAGCCGAGCGTCAGCATGCCGAGCTTGGCGCTGTAGGTGAGGGTCTCTCCCACCGCGAAGGGGTAGGCCGCCGGGGCTGCCGAAGGCGGGGGCGTGCTCCCCTGCAGCAGGCCGGTCAGCAGCAACAGCGGTCCTATCAGCGGTCCGATCAGCATCAGGAAACCACCTCGGCTTGGCGCTCGTGGTCGCGCGCCGCGGGCTCGGTGGGCGGCGCGATCGGGGTACCTCGCAGTTGAACCCGAGCCTGCCAGAGCCTCGACGCCTCCTCCAGGGGCCTGACCCTGCCGGGCCGCTGCCGCAGATCGTGCCGCTCGACCGACGGCACCGATTCCACCCGGCGAGAGTAGCGGCTCGCCCGCCAGTAGAGCTCCGCGTTCGCCGCCCAGCCGTCCGTGACCAGGAGGCCGCCTCCGTGGCTCCGCATCGCGTTCCTGAGAGCCACCAGGCGAAGAATGGCGAAGCCCGAGACCACGTCCCGGACACCCGGAACCGTCACCACGCCCCGGAGCAGCTGCGGCGCGAACCGGCGAAGCATCCGGTGCTGCCACGACGGCTCGCCCTCGAGCTTGCCCTCGGCGACGACCAGATCGGCCCCGCTCTCGATCCGGCGCACCAGATCGGGTATCACCTGCGGGTTGTGGGTGAAATCGGCGTGCATCAGGATCGCCGCGTCGCGCTTGGGTCGGTCGGTCAGCTCGATCGCGGTCCGGAACAGCTCCTGGACCGACGCGGCATAGCCGAGTCGCCTGGAATGACGTACGACCGTGAGCGGGAGCACCCGCGCGTAGGGCGCGAGGATCTCCCCGGTGGCGTCGGTGGAGCCGTCGTCCAGTACGAGCAGCTGGTACTCCCGGGGAAACCCCGCGAATACCTGGCGAACCTTCCAGAGGAGGAGGCCGATGGTAGCGGCCTCGTTGTGACTCGGTATGCAGACGTAAATCATGATCCGTCAATAGCTGGGGCGATCGAACGATACACCGATCGGACCTCGGCGGCCATGCGGTCGGCGCTGAATCGCTCGACCGCCCGGGAGGCCCGCTCCACCAGGCTGCGTCGCAGCCCGGCATCGGAGAGAATCCGCTGCATGGCCCCTGCCAGCGCCTCGGGATTGCGAGGTGGAACCAGGAGTCCGGCCCCATGTTGCAGGATCTCCGGGAGGCCTCCGGCCGAGGTGGATGCAACCGGAATGCCGCGCGCCATCGCGTCGAGCACGGAGGTGCCCAGGCCTTCTTCGCGGCTGCTCATGACGTAGAGGTCCGCGTCGGCGATCACACGGAGCGGATGGGCCACCTGTCCCAGGAAGTGCACCCGGCCCACCAGGTCCAGCTCGCTGGTAAGCCACTCGAGCACCGATCGCAGCTCGCCGTCGCCGGCGATCACCCAGTGGAGGGCAGGGAACTGCTGTGCCAGGCGGCGGGCCGCGTGCAGGAAGGTCACGTGGTCCTTGTGCGGGACCAGCGCGCCGATGGTGCAGGCGAGCGTGGCCTCCGCCGGAATGCCCAGTCTCTCCCGGAGCCCGAGGGGCTCGGCCTGCCGCGCCGCGTCGAGGTCGATCCCCGAGTGGACCACGACCACACGGTCGGAGGGCACGCCGTCCTCGACCAGCACGTCCGCGACCGCCGCCGAGACCGCGATGACCCGGCGGGCGCGCCCCCAGAAGCCGCGACGGCGAAGGTGGAAGTCCACCCGCCTGGTGGCCACCATGGGCACCCGGAGGACCGCGGAGCAGAGTCCCGCCAGGGTCACCGCGTGTCCGTCGTGTGCGTGGAGGAGGGCTCCGCCGGCGCGGATCTCCCGCACGATCGGCGGGATCACCCGGGGATCGAGGCCCATGTCCCATCTGGCCTCGTGCACCCGGACCCCCTCGTGCTTCAGCCGGAAGGCGAGCTCGGTGCCCGCCCCGGTCACCGCGACCTGGTCGGTGAGCCCGGCGCGCCGAAGCTCCCTGGCCAGCAGCCATACCTGGCGCTGCCCGCCCCGCCACTCGCGGCCGGACGCGACGTGCACGACTGTCGCGGCGGCGGTCACGTCTCGGGAAGCGCTTCGACCGGTCGGCTGCCGCTGTCGCGGCGGCGGGCGTAGGAGCCGCTGTGCCGGGCGATCTCTCCGAGGAGGCTCCGGAGCTCGGCAAGGCTGAACGGCTTGTGGAGGTAGGGACGGTCGAGGGCTTCGAGGAATGCCAGGGTGTCGCCGCGGACGGTGTCCCCCGTGCTGAAGACGAGCCGGTCGGCGAGGGCCGGCCGCCGCCGCGCCAATTCCTCGTAGAACTCGCGGCCGCTGAGCCGCGGCATCCGCAGATCGGAGATCACCAGGTCGAACGTGTCGTCCGCCGCGACCGCGAGCGCCTCGGCGCCGTCGCTGGCCACCACCGGGATATGGCCCCACGCCTCGAGGGTCGCGCGCATGTAGTGGAGGATGTGGGGCTCGTCGTCCACCACGAGCACTCTGAGCCGCTTGATCGGCGCGCCCTGGTCCGCGTCCTGGACCGGGGCGGGAGGCCGCGTCGCCAGGGGCAGCTGGACGGTGAACACCGATCCCCTGTCCTCCTCGGTCGAGAGCATGATGCGGCCGCCGTGCTCGCGCACGATGCCCTGGCTGATGGAGAGGCCGAGGCCGGTGCCTTCGCCCTCCGGCTTGGTGGTGAAGAACGGCTCGAACACCTGCGCCGCCAGCGCTTCGGACATGCCGGGGCCGTCGTCCACCACGTCCACCGCCACTCCGTCGAGCCAGCGCCGCGCCCGCACCACCACCGTGCCGGGCCGCCCGGTACTGGCGATCGCCTGCGCGGCGTTGTTGATGAGGTTGACGAACACCTGCTGGATCTGATTGGGGTCGATGTCCGGCATCGGCAGGTCGGGCTCGATCTCGAGGCTGGCCTCCACCCGGTAGGCCATGAGATTGTTCCGCAGCAGCAGGAACGTGGCGTCGAGGAGCGGCTTGAGAGCGGTCGGGCGGCGCTGGTGCTCCTGCTTCCGCGCGAAGCTGAGGAGATTCTTCACGATGTTCGAGGCCCGCTCCGCTTCCTCCTGGATGACCGTGAGCGGCTCCCGGAGCGACGGCGGCACGTTGGGCACCTCGGTGAGGTAGTCGGCGAAGCCGACCACCGAGGCGAGGGGATTGTTGAGGTCGTGGGCGATGCCCGCGATGAGCTGGCCGATCGCCGACATCTTCTCCGACTGGATCAGCTGGTCCTGCAGGCGGCGGCGCTCGGTCTGGTCGTCGAAGAGCAGGATGACGGCGGAGCGGTCGGTGCTGCTGATCGGCACCGCGCTGACCGCGTAAGTGCGCTCCCCGGTGCGGAGCTCGACCTCACGGCCCGCTCCTTGCTGGTCCAGGGCCCTCTGAAGCTCCGTCGCCCACTCCGGGGGGGCGAACGCCTGCCAGGGTCGGCCGATCAGGCTTGCCGGCGGGGCGTTCACCAGGTCCGCGAAGGCCAGATTGGCGCGCCGGATCCGGCCGCCGCGATCCACGATGCACAGGGCCGGTGAGATGGCGTCCACGACCTCCTGCCAGGATCGCCGGCCGTCGTCGTGCAGGTCCACGAGGCGGGCGCTCTCGAGCGCGATGCTGGCCTGGCTCACCAGACCCTCCAGCAGCACGAGGTCCGGTGGGGCGTAGCGACCGGGCTCACCGCGAACCGCGATCACCCCGGTTACTCTACCTTTGGCGATGAGGGGCGCGAAGACCCAGCCGCCGGCGGCCTCGGGCTGGGGTGGGAGTCCTCCTTCGCCCAGCAGCGGCTCGAGTCCGTCGGGGAGCAGCAGCGGCCCGCTTCGGGAGACGTGCTCCAGGAGCGGCTGCCGATTGGGTCCCCTGGCCGGCCAGGCGTGCACGCTGTCCCGGCCATCCACGTCGTGATGAAAGAGAGAGAGCGCGATCTCGGTGGGGGCGAGGTTCTCCCGCACGTGACGCAGGAGCGCGTCCACCACCGAAGCGCGGCGCAACGTGCCGGCCAGCTCCTGGCCGAACACGATCACGCGGCGCAGCATCGCCAGGTCGTCAATCGAAGGAGGGGTATTCATGATCCGGCCCAATGCGCGGGGCCGCCTCACCGCGGCGGACCTCCAGCTGGTGATTCTCCTGTTGAGCCGCGGCTCTGCCCATCGGCGGACCTCGTTGGAGCGCCGCCTGGCCACGGAGGGACCGGACCCGCTGCTCGACGCGCCCGAGCTGCTCGAACGGCTGCTCACGGTGCGCACGATGCTGATCCCGTCCGAAACGCTCTTCTTCTATGTGATGGTGCGCCACGCGCTGCGCCGTGCCGGGATCGACGACCGCGATCTGGCCGATTATCTGGCCGCGCTGCTGCTCGACTTCGGGCAGCGCGACCGGGCGTGGCGGATAGATTGGCACGACGACCAGCGGCACCAGTATCTCGTGGACATTCTGACGGACCTCGAGGCTACCGAGGGCGACCGCCGGTTCCGGGTGATGGTACACCTCGGCAACTACTCCCTGTGGCTGGCGGGATTGTTTCCCGATTATATCGCGGCCCGCCACCTGCGCAAAGCCGGACCGGACGTCAGCTACTACGATGCGCTGGGTCGGCGGGGATTCGGGATGGCCTCGGATCACCAGCTCGCGAACGAGTACGGCCTGGTGGCCGTCCTCCGCACCGCCGCGGAGCGCTTCCCATCGGTGCGGAGCGCGCTCAACGGCGTGAGCGACCGGGTGTTCTTCCCCGGTGCGAAGTCGACCGACCGCGCGCTCCGCGACCTAGGAATTCACTGAGGCGGCGGCGGACGAGAGCGCCCGCCCCACCAGGGCCCTGAACAGACCGCGCTCCGGCGCGCGGGCATCCGCGTACATCTCCTCCGGGTGCCACTGCACCGCCAGAATCCACGAGCCGTCCCTTCCCTCCACCGCCTCGACCAGATCGTCCTCGCTCCACCCGCTCGCGACCAGCGCCGGAGCCAGATCCCGGATCCCCTGATGGTGGAAGGAGTTCACCCGCAGCGACGTCCCGCCAAGTGCCTGCGCCGCGAGACTCCCGGGCGCCAGCCGGACCGCGTGCGTGCGGTCGGTGCGCGCGCCCATGGGGCTGTGGTTCACCGCTCCCGGACGCTCGGTGGGGAGGTCCTGATAGAGGGTGCCGCCCAGTGCGACGTTGACCACCTGGATGCCCCGGCAGATGGCGAGGATCGGAAGCTCCCGCTGGCGGGCGGCGGCGAAGAGCGCGAGCTCGAAGAGATCCCGCTCCCGGTCCACCTGCACGGTGAGAGGCGACCTCGCCGCGTCGTACCATGCGGGGTCGACGTCTTCGCCGCCGGTGAGCACCAGCCCGTCCATGCCGTCCAAGGCTCGCGCAGCGTACGCCGCGCCGATCAGGGGGCTCAACACCAGCGGCACCCCGCCGGCCAGGCTCACGGACCGCGCGTACGCGGAGTTCACCCCGGTACGGTCGGCGCCGTCCCACGTGCGCACGACTCCGCCCAGCGCGATGCGGGGAGCGCTCACCGAATGATCGAGTCCGGGAACAGCGAGGGACACTTCGGGTCCATGAACTTCGCGGGATCGGCCTGAACGCCGATGAGCGGAATCGAAGCATTCCCCACGGACACCTCTCCAAGCCGGGGAGCACCCGGAATGGGGCTGCCCTCGTATACCATGACGCCGAGCACCTTCTCCTGCGGGTCCACCACCAGCACGCCAAACCCGGGCTTGGTGCTGGCGGGGGGGCTGCCCTCCATACCCACCACGAGCATGGAATCGGTCCGGCCGATCACCGCCGGGAACGCGCCGTCGGCCGCTACCCGGACGACGGTCCGCTCCGGCAGCGATCCGGGAGGCGCGGACAGGGTCTGGTTGGGGATGGTGAACTGCTCGAGCAGCGAGGTGGCCCCCGCGACCGCGGCCATGCCACAGGTGGGAGGCACGCCGCCTTCCGGGCGGTCACACCCGATGGCGACGGCGAGGAGCGAGGCCAGCCAGACACGTTGGAGCATGCACAAACATACGCTGCGGGGGGCCGCCGTCCAACGTTCGGCTCCGCCGGTGAGTGGGCTCACATCCCCGTCCGGGTCGCCGCTCTATGCATGATGGAGTCCTTCCTCGAGGTCACCATGGCGCAGCGATTCCGAGATCGTCATGAGGCGGGGCGGCATCTGGCGGCGGCGCTTCGTCGGTACGCCGGCAGGCCGGACGTGCTGGTCCTCGCCCTTCCACGCGGCGGCGTTCCCGTAGGATACGAGGTGGCGCGCGCCCTCGGCGTCCCCCTGGATGTCATGCAGGTCCGGAAGCTGGGCATACCCGGACACGAAGAGCTCGCCATGGGTGCGATCGCATCCGGCGGCGTCAGGATCCTGAACGAGGAGATCGTGCGGATGCTCCAGATCCCAGCGCGCGTCATCGAGGCCGTGGCGGCGGAGGAGCAGCGGGAGCTCGAGCGCCGGGAGCGCCTGTTCCGCGGGGATCGCCCGTTCCCGGATGTCCGCGGGCGGACCGTCATTCTGATCGACGACGGCCTCGCCACCGGCTCTACGATGCGCGCCGCGGCGGAGGCGCTTCGGGCCGAGGGAGCGAGTCGGCTGGTCGCGGCGGTGCCGGTGGCTCCGAAGGAGACCTGCGACTCGCTCCGGGCGGTGGTGGACGAGGTGGTCTGTGCCGTCACCCCGGTGCCCTTCCATGCCGTGGGTGAGTGGTACGAGGACTTCACTCAGACCACTGATGAGGAAGTGCGGCAGCTCTTGAGGCTCGCGGAGCAGAGCTCGGATGGTATGCCGTCGGCGTCGCCGCGAGGCGGCGGCCGGCCCTGATGGGGTCCGACCGCGCGCGGCTTGCCTTACCGTGACGTAGTGTCGGTCATGGCGCTGGTGTCGCTCATGGCCGTGTCCATCGCGCCGGTGGACGGGGAGGTATCGGACGACATGCCGGGGCTGCCCGTTTCCGTGCCGGCGCCGCCCGCCGTGCCGGCGTCGCGATTGGCACCGCCTCCACACGCGGCCAGCGCGAAGGCCGTCATGGAGCCGAGAATCCAGGAGGTACGCTTCATGTGGATGTTCCCTTTCGAGGGCGGCGACGTGCTGCGCACCGCTCGGGGCTGAGTGTATGGCACACTACTCCTGCGCTTCGCTACTGCCTGTCGGCAACGCTAAGCCCGGTCCGGGCTCCCCGACGTGATCTGCGTCACTCCGCCCTGCCCTCCGGCCGCAGCCTCCCCAGGGAGCGTTCGAGGTTTCGCCGCGCGGCCTTCTCGTACAGCGACCTGAAGTGCTCCGACCCATAGAGCGGCCCCCGCGCCAGAAGCCGCGTCAGGATCGTCGCGCGGGCCTCGCGGTAGAGCGGCTCCGGGACCCAGTCGTACTCGGCGCGGACCCGCCGCTCGTACTCGTCGAACTCCGCAGTCGGGCGGCCGAGAACGGACAGGTCCACGTCGCACACCAGGGCCCCCGCAGGGTCGCCAGGCGGCCGGGCATGATCCGTGAGACGTATCAATCGCCCCACCTCCCGGGCTCTGGGCTCGGGCGCGCCCGCGTCCGACAGGGCACGCTCGGCCCACTCCGCGCTCCGGGCCTCGTTGTCGGAAGCCCGGGGGTCGTACACCGCATCGTGAAACCAGAGGGCGGTCTCCGCCAGGTCCCGGTCGGCCCGGGTGGCCGGCGCAGCGTCGAGCTGCGAGAGACAGTCGCGGAGATGCTCGACGCCATGATAGTGGCGGTGCGGCTCCTCGTACGCCGCCAGCACCCGGCCGCCGACCTCGAGCCCTCCGCCTGCCGGAGCCATCCGCCCCCAGAGGGTGCGGAACCGCTCGACCAGCCCGGCATCGCTCATCCCGCGAGGAACCAGTCCGCCATGGGTCGCCGGGCGGGACGCCATCCGGACAGCCGATCCAGCACGGGGAGCGCGACGGCACGCCCGCGGGATCGCCGCAGCAGGGCCGCGAAGCCGTCGTGACGGCGCTTGACCCGGAGCCATCGCCTCAGGCGGGGCGCCGGCCAGGACGGGTCGAGGATCCCGCGCCCCACCGCTTCTCCGGTGACCAGGGCCGAATAGATGCCCTCCGCGGTCAGCGCCGAGGGAGCGCCCGCCGCATCGCCGGCGAGGTGGACGCCTCCGGCGAAGTGCAGACCCCGGAATTCGACCTCCAGCGTCGCGGCCTCGAACGGTTGGCCGTGCGCGGCGAGCCGCAGACCCTCGACCCGCGCGTCCAGATAGGCCCGCAGCGCCGCGGGCCGGAGGACGTGCTTCGGCGCCACCGCACCCACGGACGTGTACTCGTCGTGGGGAAATACCCAGAAGTACCCTCCGCCGAGGCTCAGATCGCACTCGACACGGAGCGGCTCGATGCGCACCGCCGGGATGTTGTACTCCGCAGCGAAATAGCCGCGGGGCGAAGGGAGTCCGAGCGTGCGACGCACCGCCGAGTCGGATCCATCGGCGCCGATCAGATGCCGCCAGCCCATGCGAGTGCCGCCCACGACCGCCGTCCGGCCCGCCACATCGAGGTCCCGGGCCGTACACCCCGCCCGCACCTCCGCGCCCGCCGCGCGGGTCCACGCGGCCTGGTACCTCCCGAGCTCGCGGCGGGAGAGGGTGACGACGGTCGTGGAGTCGGGATCGAGGACGACCGGATGTCCGGGCGCAAACGCGACCTGTCCCACCCGCGAGAGCCCCGCCGTCTCGGGAAGCCCGAGGCCGCGGAGGAGCGCCACCGATTTCGGCGTCAGCCCGCCGGCACAGGTCTTCGGGCCGATCTCCGAATGCTTCTCGACCACCAGAACCTCGCGGCCGGCCTCCGCGAGCACCTGGGCCGCGCGCAGCCCCGCGGGGCCGGCTCCCACGATCAGGTGCTCGACTGTCTCCATGCCTGATCCTCCCGGATTCCGGACGCCGCCGCGGCGCGCTCCGCCGCGGTCGGATTGCGGGCCAGCCCGGCGCGTCGAAGCCACATCCGGGCCTTGCGGTAGAGGTCCGAGACCACGTGGCCGGGCGGGAGCGCGCGGGTGCGAGGAAGCACGAAGAAATGGACGTGGCGCACCCGCTCACCATAGCTGGCCACGTACGTCCGCTCCGGGCGGACCACCCGCTCGACCGCGGCCACGGCGCCTCGCAGCACCGGCCCGAGTGCCGCCGCTTCGGTCTCGGTGAGCTCGCCCAGCGACTCGCAGTGCCGGCGGAGCTGAACGATCAGCTCGCCGGGATCGGTGTGAGGCCCGGTGTGGTGGGTGACCAGCCAGAGCCCGTCGTCATGGATGGGGCCGCCGGGCGTGGTGATTCGCCCGGCCACCAGCTCGCAGATGCTGCACGGGGACGTGGCCATGCCGGGCAGGAGCCTCCGGTGAAGTACCACCGTAGGCTATCCGTCGGCCGGTCCGCGGGGAAGTGCGAGCGGGTCGCGCTCGCTTGACGCTCCACGGCGCCGGGTCTAGCATTCGACTCCCAAGACACGGACGCCGGGCCCGGCGCCCGTTCCCCCCGAGGTTCATGAGAGGTGGCCGCCGGTCGTGTTCGACGGCTTGAAAGCCCGGCTGGACAGACTGCTGCGCGATCGCGGCGCGGACCCGCGCGCCTACGCCGCGAGCCTTCGCGAGGCGCTGGTGGAGGCGCGGCTCGGCATCACCGAGATGCGCCGCGCGCTCGCCGCGACGGAAGCCGAGCTCGAGGCGGAGCGGAGGCAGCTCGCCGACACGGAGCGCCGGGGCCGGCTCGCCGCCGCCGTCCCCGACGCCGAGACGGTCGCGGTGGCCGAGCGATTCGCGGCGCGGCATCGCGAGCGCATCCTGGTGCTGGAGCGGAAGGTGGTGGTGCAGGCGGACGAGCTGGCGCTGGCCGAGCGCGAGGTACGGGAGATGACCGTGCAGTGGCGCTCGGCCTCGCAGCCGGGGCAGCGGTCGGAGTCGCTCGACGCCGCGTGGCGCGACCTGGAGGCGGCGGGCGGCTCCCGAAGCACCGAGGAGTCGGACCGCACGGCGGCAGAGCTCGACCGCCGGAGGCGGGACGAGGCGGTCGAGGCGCAGCTGGCCTACCTGAAGAAGAAGATGGGGAGAGACAAGCCGTGAACCGAACCCGCCGGCCGCGCCGCGCGGCCTTCCTGTGCCTCGCCGCATCCTTGGTAACCCTCCTCACGCCGCGCCTGACCGCCCAGTCGCCCACCACGGCTCCACCGCATCTGCGCAAGCTGGCCCACACCTACAGCCTCGTCGCCTGGGACTCCGCGACCGGTGACCTCGGCGTGGTGGTCCAGTCCAAGTTCCCCAATGTGGGCGGGCTCGTCCCGTGGGCGCGGGCCGGGGTCGGTGCGGTGGCGACCCAGAGTCTGAGCAATACCGCCTACGGGGAGCGCGGGCTGGAGCTGCTCGCCGGCGGCGCCACGGCCGAAGAGGCGCTCCGCGCGGTGATGCGCACCGACACGATGCTGCAGGACCGACAGGTCGGGATCGTGGACGCGCGCGGCAACGCCGCGAGCTTCAGCGGAACAACCACGTTCGACTGGAGCGGGGGTCGGGTCGGAGCACCCGGGGGGAAGGGGAGCATCGCCGGCGGGAAGGGGCAGGTCCTGACCGGACGGGGCTTCAGCGCGCAGGCCAACATCATGGTCTCCGACCAGACCGTGAAGAACCTGGCGGAGACCTTCGAGCGCAGCACCGGCGGGCTGGCCGACCGACTGATGGCGGCCCTCAAGGCGGGGCAGGCGGGCGGCGGCGATAAGCGGGGCATGCAATCGGCGGCGCTCCTCGTCGTGCGCAAGAATGGCGGGTATCTCGGCGCCAACGACCGCTTCATCGACATTCGGGTGTACGATGCTCCCGATCCCATCGCCGAGCTCGAGCGCCTGCTGGCCCTGCACAAGCTCCATTTCTTCCCCAGCATGCCGCGGGATCTGATCCCGATCACCCCGGCGATCGTCGCTCAGCTGGAGCCGATCCTTCTGGCCGAGCCCGCGGGGCAGCCTCAGAAGTGGCTGAGCCGGAAGCAGGGCAGGGCCGATCGTGAGTTCCTCGAGGCGCTGCGGAACTTCATGTACTGGGAGAACTACGACGTCCGGGTCCGGATGGACGGACGGATCGACCGGGTGGTGCTGCAGGACATCCTGAGCAAGAGAAAGGGGTAGGTCTTGGCCACCGCCGTTCGTCCCTCCGCGTCGCCCGAGGCGCCGCGCGACACCAGGTTCTTCGGCCACCCGCGCGGGCTGTCGACCCTCTTCTTCACCGAGATGTGGGAGCGCTTCAGCTACTACGGGATGCGGGCGCTGCTGATCCTCTTCATGACCGCGCCGCTCGCCGCGGGCGGACTGGGCTTCGACACGGCGAAGGCCGGGGCCATCTACGGGACCTACGTCTCGCTGGTCTATATCACGTCGCTCCCCGGCGGGTGGATGGCCGACCGATTCCTGGGTCAGCGACGGGCCACGCTGTATGGTGGCGTGCTGATCATGCTGGGTCACATCTGCCTCGCCTTCCCCTCCATGACCACGTTCTACAGCGGACTCGGCCTGGTGACGCTCGGGACCGGACTGCTCAAGCCGAACATCAGCACGATGGTGGGCGCGCTGTATACGCCGGAGGACGAGCGGCGGGACGCCGGCTTCTCGCTCTATTACATGGGCATCAACACCGGCGCCTTCATCGCGCCCCTGGTCTGCGGCTGGTTCGCCCAGAGCGAGCAGTTCCGGGGGATGCTGCGCTCCGCGGGCATCGCACCCGAGAGCGCCTGGCACTGGGGCTTCGCCATGGCCGCGGTCGGGATGTTCCTGGGCCTGGTGCAGTACATGGTGGGGTGGAAGCACCTGGGGAGCGCCGGCATGTACCCCGCGGCGGCGGGATCCCCCGAGGCGGCGGCCTCGAACCGACGGCTCCTGCGGCTGGGCCTGTCCGCGGTGGTGCTGGCCGGCGCGCTGCTCTGGCTGCTCTCACGCATCGGGGCGCTGGAGATCACCGCGCAGGGGGTGAGCAACGCCCTGGGCGTGGTGCTGGTGCTGGTGACGGTGGCGTTCTTCAGCTGGATGTTTCTCGCGGCCAAGTGGACGCCGGAGGAGCGGAAGCGGCTGGTGGTCGTGCTGGTCCTCTTCGTCGCCGCGATCATCTTCTGGTCGGTGTTCGAGCAGGCCGGCTCCACGCTGAACCTGTTCGCCCAGCGCGACACCCGGACGGAGGCCTTCGGCATCTCGTTCCCGGCGAGCTGGCTCCAGTCGGTCGCGCCGTTCTCGCTGGTCGTGTTCTCACCGGTCTTCGCGTGGATCTGGCACCGGCTGGGGAAGCGCGATCCGTCCAGCCCCACCAAGTTCACCGTCGGCCTGGTCTGCGTGTCGCTGAGCTTCGCGATCCTGGTGATTCCGGGCCAGGCAGCGGAGCTGGGGATCAAGGCCAGCCCGCTCTGGCTGGTCGCCACCTACCTGCTGCACACCTTCGGCGAGCTGTGCCTGAGTCCGGTGGGTCTCAGCGCCATGACCCGGCTGGCGCCGGCGCGCATCGTGGGCCTCACGATGGGGGTGTGGTTCCTGGCGCTCTCGGTG
>CAMPKP010000071.1 GCA_946887295.1 uncultured Gemmatimonadota bacterium
ACCACCAGCCGCCGCTCGCCCAGATCGATGACGGCGTGCTTGGCGCGGCGGAACACGTCGCGCACGGTCGAGCCTCTGAGCCCCTGGAGCAGGCGGCGGCGCGAGACGCCGCGCAGGACGTCGTCGTGACTCAGGGAGACCCGGTCGAGTCGGCGGCCGAGCAGGGCGGGACGGATGTCGCGGACGATGGTTTCGACTTCGGGGAGCTCGGGCATTGCGCCCGGAATGTAACCGCCGGTGCGGCTCCTAGCGCGGGGCTCCGGCGAGCCTCGCGGCCTCGCGCCAGCCGATGTCGCGGCGGAAGATCTTGCCCTCGTACTCGATGGACTCCGCGATCTCGCGGCTCAGCCGCTGCGCCTCCGCGAAGCCGGGTGCGACGGCCGTGACGCTCAGCACCCGGCCGCCACCGACACGCAGAACCCCGTCCGCGTCCCGGGACGTGCCCGCATGAAAGATCGTGACGCCCTCCGGCAGGCGAGCGGGAAGCGAGATCGCGGCGCCTTTCTCCGGAGCGTCGGGGTACCCCCGGGAGGCGAGCACGGTGGTGACCGACGCCGAGCCGGTGAGCGGCTCGAGCGGCGTCGGCGGCTCGCTTCGAGCCACGGCCCAGAGGGAGCGCGTCAGTCCACCGGAGACGAGCGGCAGCACCACCTGCGTCTCGGGGTCTCCGAACCGGCAGTTGAACTCGACCACCCACGGGGTGGCGTCGTCATCGACCATGAGACCGGCGTAGAGCAGCCCGGCGAACGGAGTGCCGCGCCGCCGCATCTCGGCGAGCGCGGGCAGCAGTACCTCCCGCCGCGCCCGCTCCAGCAGCTCCGGCGTCGCGACGGACACCGGGCTGTAGGCGCCCATCCCGCCGGTATTGGGACCGGCGTCGCCTTCCAGCAGCCGCTTGTGGTCCTGCGAGACGGGGAGCAGCTCGACCTCGCGGCCATCGGTGATCGCGAGCACCGAGACCTCCTCGCCCCTCAGGAAGGACTCGATCACCACGATCCGGCCAGCCTCGCCGAAGGCTCCCTCGCCGAGCATCGCGCGCACGGTGGCGGCGGCCTCCGGCCTCGTCTCGCAGACGACCGCTCCCTTGCCCGCCGCGAGCCCCGACGCCTTGATCACCAGCGGCTCGGCATGACCGGCCACGTACTGGAGCGCGGGCCCGAGCTCGTGGAAGGTGCGGCTCGACGCCGTCGGAATTCCCGCGGCGGCCATCACCTCCTTGGCGAACGCCTTCGACGACTCGAGCTGCGCGGCGGCGGCGCCGGGTCCGAAGACGGCGCGACCCTCGGCCCGAAGGCGGTCGGCCAGGCCGCGGGCGAGGGGGACTTCGGGCCCGACGATGGTGAGATCGATCCCCTGCATGTCGGCCGCGTCGGCGAGGCGGTCGAGATCATCCGCCGCGATCGGGAGATTGGTCGCGATCTCCTCCGTGCCCGGGTTCCCGGGCGCGCAGTAGATGTCCGCGCCGGGGTTCTCCCGGCGAAGCGCCCAGCAGAGCGCATGCTCCCTGCCGCCGGATCCGACGACGAGCAATCTCACGGCTTCTGGGCGTTCCTGAAGGCCTCGAGGGCGCGGTCGGCCGCCCGGCGCGCCGCCTCCGCCACCTGCGTGGCGACCCCTCTCGCCTCACCCGCGTAGTAGCTGCCCGCGGCGGCGAAGTCCTCACGGATGGGGCGGTCGGTCGTCTCGGTGCCCCGCCGCACGTACTCGCCGCGCAGGATGCGGTCGTACTCACCCGACCCGACCCAGCGCTGCAGCTCGGCCGCCCGGACGGTGTGCATGGGGTGGGTGAGCGCCAGCGTGCTCAGCGTCTTGTAGACGACATCGAGCCCTTCGCCGCCGGCGGCGTACTCGTGGGCCTGCTGCATGAAGGCCTCGACGTCGAGCTGGCCAGCGAACGCCTCGCCCCGGCCCCCGCCGGCCATCTTCATGTCCAGGCGCTGCGCGACGACGATGTCCTGGGCGCCGAGCAGCCCCGCCCGGTCGGCGGAGAGCTCCGCTTTGCGGGACCACTCCAGGAAGGCGAGCCGCACCGGCAGGACCACGAGGCTGGCGAGCACGGGCAGCGCGCCCAGGCTGATGAGGGCCAGGACCGCGGCGATGGTGCGGTACAGGGCGTGGCCGCTCAGCACGTGGCCCAGCTCGTGGGACAGGAGCACCCGCAGCTCGTCGTCGTCCAGCAGCTCGATCGCCGCCGAGTGGATCACGATGAACGGCTTGTCGATCCCATAGGCTCCGGCGTTGAAGAACGGCGTCTGGGAGACGTAGAGCTCGGGCACCTCGGCCCAGTCGAACGTGGTGGTGACCTCGGTATGGAGCTGCCAGAGCCGGGGGAACTGGGTGGGGCCGACCCGGATGGCGTTGCCCTGGAAGAGGAGGCGGACGCCGCGCTCGCCGCCGAGCAGCGCCAGCACCTTCCGGATCACCTCGTCCACGCCAGGCACCGACCGGAGGGCCTGGAGCGCCGCGCGGTCGGCGGGATGCTCCCAGGAGACGGCCGAGATCTCAGGGAAGGATCGGCGGGGACGTGGGGCGGGAAGCGACGTGTTCATCGGCTGCTCGGTGTTGGGGATGCTGCACGTACGGGACTGGGTGGCACATGTTTCACATTGCGACAGCCAAGGCCCGGTCCAGATCCTGGATCAGGTCTTCCGCATCCTCTATCCCGCAGCTCAATCGGACCAGGCTGTCGGTCAAGCCCATGGCCTGGCGCATTGCCACGGGCACCGCCGCGTGCGTCATCGTGGCCGGATGACCGATCAGGCTCTCGACCCCGCCGAGCGACTCGGCGAGGGCGAAGATCCTGGTGCTCTCCACCACCCGGCGGGCCCGCGCCGGGTCGCCGAGATCGATCGAGATCATCCCGCCGAAGCCCGTCATCTGGCGGCACGCGAGCTCGTGCTGTGGGTGGGAGGGAAGCCCGGGGTAGTAGACCCGGGGCACGTCCTTGCGGCCGGCGAGCCACTCGGCGATGCGCCGGCCGTTGGCGTCATGCTGCCGCATCCGGAGCGGAAGGGTCTTGAGCCCTCTGAGCGCGAGCCAGCTGTCCATCGGCCCCGGGACTCCGCCCGCGGCGTTCTGGATGAAGGCGAGCCGCTCGGCCAGGTCGTCTCGCGCCATCACCAGCATCCCGCCCACCATGTCGCTGTGCCCGTTGAGGTACTTGGTCGTGGAGTGGAGCACGATGTCGGCGCCATGCTCCAGCGGCCGCTGGAAGTACGGTGTGGCGAAGGTGTTGTCCACCACGAAGAGGTAGCCGTGGGCCTGGGTGAGGTCTCCCAGCGCGGCGAGGTCCACCAGGTTCATCATGGGATTGGTGGGAGTCTCGCAGTAGATCATGCGGGTCGCGGGGGTGAGGGCGCCTTCGACGTTCCGCAGGTCGCGCATGTCCACGAAAGTGAATCGGAGGCCCAGCCCCACGTACACCTGCTCCATGAGCCGCTGAGTGCCGCCATAGACGTTGTCGCCGCACACCACGTGATCGCCCGACCGCAGCAGCTTGAGCACCGCGTCCAGGGCCGCCAGCCCGGAGGCGAAGGCGAGTCCGTGCGTTCCCCCCTCGAGGCTGGCGACGTTGCGCTCCAGCGCCTCCCGCGTCGGATTCTGGGTTCTGGCGTATTCGTACCCCCGGTGCCGGCCGAGCCCCTGCTGCACGTAGGTCGAGGTCTGGTAGATCGGCGTCATCACCGCGCCGGCCAGTGGCTCGACGATCTGCCCGGCGTGCACCGACCGGGTGGCGAATCCGTGCTCGTCGTCGTGGGGGAGGATCCTGGTCATCGATGCCGGCTCGAGAGGGGAGTGGAGAAGCGTAACGGCCTGCGACCGGAGGCGGCAAGTTGTCCATTCGGTTGAAGCCGTGCCCGGGACACGATTACTTTCGGGACGTGAATCAATCCGGGTCCATTGGAACGGCCGCCCGCTGCCTGGTAGTGGACGACGACGCCGCGGTGCGTCATGCGCTGGCCAGGGCCATCGAGGGCCATGGGCTCGCGACCATGCAGGCGGCTTCGGGGGCCGAAGCGCTCGCGATCCTCCATCGCGACGGCGAGATCCCGGTCTGCATCTCCGACGTGCACATGGCGGAGATGGACGGCGTCACCTTCCTCCGCGAGGCGCTTCAGCTCTTCCCGGACATGGCGATCATCATGCTGACCGGGGTGGCCGACGTCACCACCGCCGTCGAGTGCCTGAAGCTGGGCGCGCTGGATTACATCTCGAAGCCGGTGGTGATGGACGAGGTTCGCGCCCGGGTGGACAAGGCGCTGGAGAAGCGCCAGCTGGTGCTGCAGAACCGCTTCTACCAGAAGAATCTCGAGACCCGGGTCAGGGAGCTGGACCGCCGCAACAAGGAATCGCTGATCAACGGCGTCCAGACCCTGGTGCACGCGCTGGAGGCGAAGGACGCCTACACCAGCGGGCATTCCTCCCGGGTCAGCCGCTACGCCGTGAAGACCGCCATCCAGCTCGGGTACGTAGGCGACCTGCTGGAGCACATCCGCCTCGGTGCCGAGCTGCACGACATCGGGAAGATCGGCACCCGGGAGGCGATCCTGAACAAGCCGGGGCCCCTGACGCCGCAGGAGTTCGAGCATATCAAGGAGCACACCCTGCTGGGCGAGAAGATCCTGGCCCCCTTCCTCAGCGAATCGGCCATGGCGCTTCGCATCGTGCGGTCGCATCACGAGCGAATGGACGGCGCGGGGTTCCCCGACGCTCTCCACGGCGAGCTCATCCCTCGCGAGGCCCGCATCGTCTCGGTGGTGGACGCGTTCGACGCGATGACCACCAGCCGCGCGTACCGCCCCTCCCGCTCTCCCTACGACGCCGTCGCCGAGCTGCGCCGCTGCACCGGCACCCACTTCGACCCGGAAGTCGTGGACGCCTTCGTGGATGCGTTCGGGGATCTCACCGCGCTCCCCATCGCCCGCTGAGCGGCGAGCCACCTCCCATGTCCGACACGCTCATGATCAGCGTCTCCGGGATGCGGGGCCATGTGGGCACCGACCTGACGCCGGAGCTGGTGGCCCGTCACGCGGCGGCGCTCGGCGCCTGGGTGCGATCCGCGGCACGGCCCCGCGCCGGCGAGGGGCGGCCCTCCGTGGTCCTCGGCCGCGACTCGCGGACCAGCGGGCCGATGTTCGCGCGCGCGGCCGCCTCGGGGCTCATGTCCGTGGGGGTGGATGTCGTGGATCTCGGCATGGTGCCGACCCCGACGGTCCAGATGGCGGTCGAGCACCACGGCGCGGGCGGGGGACTCATCCTGACGGCGAGCCACAATCCCATAGAGTGGAACGCCCTCAAGTTCGTGGGGCCGGACGGCATCTTTCTCGACGCGGACGACGGGGCGCGAGTCCGGGCGCTGGCGGACGCGGGTCCGACCAGGAGCGGCTGGGATGGACTGGGCGAGGTACGGAACGACCCCGGAGCGGTCGCGCGGCATCTGGACGCCGTGCTGGCGCTCCCCGTGATAGACGTTACCGCCATCCGGGGTTGCCGCTTCCATGTTGCACTGGACTGCGTACGGGGCGCCGGTGCCGTCGCCATGCTCCCGCTGCTCGAGCGGCTGGGCTGCCGGGTCAGCGGGATCGATCTGGAGCCCGACGGCCGGTTTCCTCGCGCCCCGGAGCCCGTGCCTGAGAACCTCGGCGCCCTGGGCCGGCTGGTGCGGGAGAGCGGGGCCGCGCTCGGGTTGGCGGTCGATCCCGACGTGGATCGCCTGGCCGTGGTGGACGAGACCGGGCGGGCGATCGGAGAGGACTACACGCTGGCATTCGCCGTCCGGGCCGTGTTGGATCGACGCAGCAATTCGGCAAAAAACCCCACGGTCGTGATAAATCTCTCCACCAGCCTGGTGGTGGAGGATGCCGCCCGTGCGGCCGGGGCCGCCGTGTTTCGCGCACCCGTCGGGGAAGCCAATGTGGCGCGCGCCATTCGGGATCAGGGCGCGGTCATCGGCGGGGAGGGGAACGGGGGTGTCATGTACCCCGCGCTCCACATCGGTCGCGACGCCCCCCTGGGGGTGGCCTTGATCTTGCATCTCCTTGCCACGACTGGGGTAACGATCGCCGAGCTGGTTGCCGGCTCGCCCCGATACACCATCGTGAAAGCCAAGGGGCCGCGCGGCCCCGAGCTGGGACCACTGTACGACCGGTTGCGCCGGCGCTTCGCCGACGCGACCCCGGATGACCGAGACGGGCTCCGGCTCGCGTGGGCCGATCGCTGGCTGCACATCCGGCCCTCAGGCACCGAACCCATCGTCCGACTGATCGCCGAAGCCCCCACGCCGTCCGAAGCGGAAGCGCTGGTGGCCGCAGGCCGAGAACTCTTGCAGTGAGGGACATGGCGCGATGTGCGGTATCGTAGGCTACATCGGACCCAGGCAGGCGGCCGGCCTTCTGCTCGAGGGTCTGCGCCGAATGGAATACCGGGGCTACGACTCGGCCGGCATCGCCGTCGTGAACGGCGGCGGGCTCGAGATCACCAAGGCCGCGGGCAAGCTGACCATGCTGGAGCAGGAGCTGGAGGGGAAGATGCCCTCCGGCACGCTGGGCATCGGGCACACCCGCTGGGCCACCCACGGCGCGCCGACCACACCGAACGCCCATCCCCACACCGACCAGTCGGGCCGGATCGCGGTCATCCACAACGGCATCATCGAGAACTCTTCGGCGATCCGGAAGACGCTCGAGCGCCGCGGTCACTCCTTCAAGTCCGAGACCGACACCGAGGTGCTCGCGCACCTGGTGGGCGAGTACTACGGCGGGGACCTCGAGGAGGCGGTCGCCGCGGCGCTGCGGGAGGTGGACGGCGCGTACGGGCTGGCGTTCGTCTCCGCCGACGAGCCGGGCATCCTGGTCGCGGCCCGCAAGGGCTCGCCGCTCCTGGTCGGGGTGGGTGAGAACGAGTGGTTCGTCGCGTCGGATGCCTCGCCGCTGCTGCAATACACCCGGTCGGTGGTCTACCTCGACGACGGGGAGATGGTGGTGCTCTCCCGCGACGGCTACCGGGTCCGCAACCTGGAGACCACCCGGATCAGCAAGCCGGTGAACCAGATCGAGTGGGATCTGGCCATGGTGGAGCGCAACGGCTATCCCCACTTCATGCTGAAGGAGATCTGCGAGCAGCCCGAGAGCCTCTGCAACACGCTCCGCGGCCACCTGCTGGAGGAGGAGGGCACGGCGCGGGTCACCGGCCTGAACCTCAGCGACGAGCAGCTCAAGCAGGTCGAGCGGATCGTCATCACCGCCTGCGGCACCTCCTGGCACTCCGCCCTCATCGGCGAGTACATGCTGGAGGAGATGGCGCGGATCCCGGTCGAGGTCGAGTACGCCTCGGAGTTCCGCTACCGGAACCCGGTGGTGGACCACCGGACGCTGGTGATCGGCATCTCCCAGTCGGGCGAGACGGCCGATACCCTGGCCGCCATCCGTGAGGCCAAGCGGCGCGGGGCGCGGACGGTCGGCCTGGTGAACGTGGTGGGCTCGACCATCGCGCGCGAGGTGGACGGCGGCATCTACCTGCACGCGGGACCCGAGGTGGGAGTGGCGAGCACCAAGGCCTTCACCAGCCAGGTGGCCGCCCTCGCGCTGGTGACGCTCCGCATCGCCCGGCTGCGGAACCTGAGCATCCTGCAGGGCCGCGAGTTCATCCAGGGCCTGCGCCGGCTGCCCGACCAGATCGCCCAGATTCTGGAGCGCTCCGCCGAGCTGGAGCAGCTGGCCGACCGGTTCCTCGATACCGCCACCAACGCGCTGTATCTCGGACGCGGGGTGAACTTCCCCGTGGCCCTCGAGGGCGCGCTCAAGCTGAAGGAGATCTCCTACATCCACGCCGAAGGCTATCCGGCGGCGGAGATGAAGCACGGACCGATCGCCCTGATCGACGAGAACATGCCGGTGGTGTTCATCGCGCCGAAGGACGCGGTGCACTCGAAGATCGTGTCCAATATCGAAGAGGTGAAGGCACGGGGGGGCAAGGTGATCGCGCTGATCAACGAGGGCGACACCGAGATCGAGCGGCTGGCCGATGCCACGTTCACCATCCCGGTGACGCTCGACCTGCTGACGCCGATCCTGACCAGCATTCCGCTGCAGCTGCTGTCGTACTACGTCGCGGTGGCCCGCGGGTGCAATGTGGACCAGCCGCGAAACCTCGCCAAGTCGGTGACGGTGGAGTAGCCGGCGAAACGATAACGCCGCCTCCCCGCATCGCACTTGGCATCTCCACGGACCGGGCCCTCGAACAACTCGAGGGCCCGGTCTTTTGCGGGAGGGCGGGGCGCTACAGGGTCCAGGTGGCACCGACCTCGGGGGCCACCACTCGCCAGCGCTCCCGGCCCGCCGCGGCCAGCAGCCTGCGCATCGGCTCGTCCACCGGCTCCCGGCTGAGCCGGAACGTCGAATGGTGGACCGGCAGCAGGTACTCGGCGCCGGCATCCTTGAACATGCGCCAGGCCTGTTCGGGCGACGCATGATTGGCTATCCACGGGTCGTAGGCGCCGATCGGGAGGATGGCGAGATCCACGCCGCCCCGCTCGCCGATCCTCGCGAACGCGTCGGTGTAGGCCGTGTCGCCGGCGAAGAGGACGCTCCGGCCGCCCTTGGTGAGCAGATAGCCGCCGTACCCGCGATGCCGGTCGGTCACCATCCGGGCGCCCCAGTGACGCACCTCGAGTGACTCGACGCCGACTCCCGCGACCGCGGTGGACTCGCCCCAGGCCAGCTCCTCCACCCGTCGGAATCGCCGCACCAGATCCCGATTGCCCTGCTGCACGACCACCGGCACGTCCCGGTGAATCGAGCCCAGCGTGCCGATGTCGGTGTGATCCATGTGAGCGTGCGACAGGAGCACGAGATCCAGCGGCGGCAGCTCCCCCGGATGGAGAGCCGGTCGCACCAGCCGGCGCGGCCCGAGCTTCGCCAGGCCGCGCCCGATTCCCACCCGGTGCTCGAGCGCCGGGTCGGTCACGATCCAGGTGCCGAGGAGGTTGAGCAGAACGCTGGCGTGGCCGAGCCACGAGGCGGTCAGCCGGTCGTCGGTCCAGGAGTGCGGCTGGGGACGATGGGGCGCGGCGGGGACCCGGCTTATCTTCAGCATGCGGGCGCCAGGACGATGTATGACACGGAAGGAATTCTAAGCCCTTCATGCGCGTCGTGCTTCAGCGGGTCTCCAGCGCTTCCGTCTCGATCCATGGCCGGACCGCCGGCGCCGTCGGGCGGGGATTCTGCCTGCTGGTCGGGCTGACCCACGGCGACACCGAGGCGACGGTAGATTGGATGGCCGAGAAGGTGGCCGGCCTGCGTCTCTTCGCCGACAGCGAAGGGAAGATGAACCTGGGGCTCGGGGACGTGGGTGGGTCGGTGCTGGTGATCTCGCAGTTCACGCTCTACGGAGACGCCTCGAAGGGGCGGCGCCCCTCCTTCATCGACGCCGCGCGGCCCGACACGGCGATCCCCCTCTACGAGCGCTTCGTGGCGGCCCTGCGCGCCCGCGGCCTCGAGGTCGCCACCGGGGAGTTCGGCGCCGACATGCAGGTCGAGATCCACAACGACGGCCCGGTCACTCTGATTCTGGAGCGGAACGCATGACGCAGGAGCCCCTCACCCTCGCCTCCGGCTCGCCCCGCCGCCGCCAGCTGCTCGAGATGCTCGGCATCCCGGTGCGGGTGGTGCCCTCCAACGTGGCCGAGGTCCGGCGCGCGCTGGAGACGCCGCTCGACTACGTCGAGCGGCTGGCGCGGGAGAAGGCGCTGGGCGTGCGCGGGCGGCTGGTGCTGGGCGCCGACACCACGGTGATCGTGCGGGACGAGGTCCTCGAGAAGCCGGTGGACGAGGCCGACGCGCTGCGGATGCTCCTCAAGCTCCAGGGCCGCACCCATCAGGTCGTGACTTCGGTGGCGCTGGTCTCGCGCGAGCGGGTTCACCAGGCGACCGACGTCACCAACGTCGCCTTCCGGCGCATGAGCGAGGACTACCTCCGCGCGTACGTCGCCACCGGGGAGCCGATGGACAAGGCCGGCGCCTACGGGATCCAGGGCTACGGCGCCGCGCTGGTCGAGCGCATCGAGGGAGACTTCTTCGGCGTGATGGGGCTGCCGATCCGGCTGGTGCTGCAGCTGCTGGAGGAGGTCGGAGAGAAGTACGAGTTCGGGCGGGCGATGGACGCCGAGGAGACGGTCCCGCAGGCCTAGCTCGCGCGGGGCCTTCCCGCTCCGCCGCTCTTCAGCCGGTAGACCTGCACCACCTGCGTCTTTCCCTTCAGTCCCAGCTCGGGCAGGTACTCGTACTCCACCGGGGCGCGGACCACGTGGAGCAGCGCCTCGCTCACCAGGATCTCGCCGGGGCCGGCCTCGGCGCAGAGGCGCGCCGCGACGTTCACGGCATCGCCCAGCACGGTGTACTCGAGCCGCCGATGGCTGCCGATGTTGCCGGCGAACACCTCCCCGTGGCTGATCCCGATTCCCACCCCGATCTCGGGCCGGCCGGAGGCCGCCCAGCCCCGGTTGAGCTCCTCGATCGAGGCCTGCATGGCGATTGCCGCGGCGAGCGCGCGGTCGGGGTCATCGGAGTGGGCGATCGGCGCGCCCCAGAGCGCCATGACCGCGTCGCCGATGAACTTGTCCAGCGTGCCGCCGTGCTCGAAGATCACCTCGACCATCTCGCTGAGGTACTCGCTCAGGAACCGCGCCACGGCGTCGGGCCCCATCGCCTCGGCCATCGCGGTGAAGCCGCGGATGTCGCTGAAGAGGACGGTGATGGCGCGGCGCTCGCCGCCCAGGCGGATCGCGCCGTCCTGCTGGGCGATGTCGGCGGCGATGTTGGGCGCGAAGTAGCGCTCGAAGTTCGAGCGGACCAGCGCGTCCCGGCGGCTCTGCTCCGCGAAGCGGCTGTTCTTGATGCCCAGTGCGGCGAGGCCGCTGAAGGCGACGAGAAACTGGAGGTCCTCGTCGCTGAAGCTCCCCGGAGCGCTCAGGTTGTCCACGTAGAGGAGGCCCAGGATCTGGTCGCGGGCGTCGAGCAGGGGCGAGCACATGGCGCTGCGGACGCTCTGGGTGACGATGGATCGCCCCTTGAAGCGGGAATCGGCCGCGGCGTTGTGGGAGACCACCGCCACGCGCTCCTCGACCACCTTGTCCACGATCGAGCGGGGCACCTGCTGCACCTGGGTATCGCCCAGCCGGCTCTTCGAGAGGGTGGGCACCATCTCGCCCGTGGTCTCGTTGCGGAGGAGGATGGTCACGCGGTCCACCTCCATGACCTGGAAGGTCATGTCCACCACCGCGCGAAGCAGGCGATCGAGCTCCAGCTCGCCGGTGAGCTTCTGGGCCGCCTCGAGAAGGAGCGAGAGCTTCTTGGCCTGGCGCTCCTCGGCCGTCGCGGCGGCGACCCGGAGCTGGCCGCGGTTGAGCGGCCCGTCACGGCTGGTGATCCCGGTCGCGGTCCCTCCGCTCACCATGAGCTTGCGGACGATCATGCCGCTCGGCGCGGGGGTCTCGGGCAGCGGCAGCGGCTCGGCGCCGGCGGGCCTGATCTCCTTCACCTTGTAGGTGACCTTCCCGAAGGTGACCGAATCGTTGACCATGAGCCGCCCGGTGGCGACCCGGCTGCCGTTGATGCAGGTGCCGTTGGAGCTACCGAGGTCCTTCACCTCGATGGCGTCGCCACGAGCGGTCAGCTCCGCGTGGCGGCGGGAGATCGTCGGATCGTAGATCGCGATGTCCGTCGCCACCCCGCGGCCGACGACCACGCTTCGGCCGGGCGGGAGCTCGAAGCTCTGGTCGCCGGAGGGGCTGACGAGGCGGAAAGAAGGCATGGTGAGAAAATAGCGGGTGGCGCAGGGGGAGGGGGCCGGCCCGGCCGGAGGCGGGCTCCCGGGCGTCACCCCGGCCGGACGGCCGGCGCCCCTGCCAGGGCGAGCGCCAGCAGCACGGCGCGGGCCTTCGCCTCGGTCTCCCGCCACTCGCCGTCGGGGTCGGAATCGGCGACGATTCCGGCGCCGGCCTGGACCCAGGCGCGGTCGCCGCGGATGACGCAGGTGCGGATCGCGATGGCGGTATCCAGGGTCCGTGCGCCCCATCCCACGTAGCCGACCGCTCCGGCGTACGGGCCCCGGCGCACCGGCTCCAGCTCGTCGATGATCTGCATGGCGCGCACCTTCGGCGCCCCCGAGACAGTGCCGGCGGGGAAGCAGGCAGCGAGCGCGGCCACCGCGTCGAGCTCCGGGCGGAGGCGGCCCCGCACCTCGCTCACGAGGTGCATCACGTGCGAGTAGCGCTCGATCGTCATGAAGGCCGTGAGCCTCACCGAGCCGAACTCCGCCACCCGGCCGACATCGTTCCGGCCCAGGTCCACCAGCATGAGGTGCTCGGCCCGCTCCTTGGGATCGGCGGACAGCTCCTCCGCGAGCGCGGCGTCGTGAGCCGGGTCGGGACCGCGCGGACGGGTGCCCGCGATCGGCCGCACCGTCACCTCGCCGTCCTCCACCCGGACCAGGATCTCGGGTGAGCTGCCGATCACGTGGATGTCGTCGCAGTGGAGGTAATAGAGGTACGGCGCCGGATTGAGCGCGCGCAGGTAGCGGTAGCCGAGGAAGGGATCGGGGGCGGGGAGGTCGATCCGGCGGCTCAGGACCGTCTGGAACGTGTCACCCGCGGCGATGTACTCCTTGATCCGGCGGACGTCCTCGCGGAATCGTGCGTCGGGGTAGGGCGACGTGGCCGGGGGCAGCTCCGGGAGGACCTCGATCGCGAGCGGCCGCATCGTGCCCGGAGCCGAGAGCCGATCGAGCCAGCGCTCGATCCGGGCATCCGCGTCGGCGTAGAGGCGGTGGAGCTCGCCGGCCCCCGCGCCGTCGGGCACCTCGACGCTCGCGATGACCGTGGCGCGGTTGAAGAGGTTGTCCAGCACCAGCAGGGTATCCGCCACCATCACGATGGCATCGGGAAGGCCGCGGTCGTCCGGCGGGGAGTCGGGCAGCGACTCGATGGTCCGCACGACGTCGTATCCCCAGAAGCCCACCGCGCCGCCGGTGAAGCGCGGCAGTCCCGGCACGACGACCGGCGGATGGCGCCGCATGGTCCGGCCGAGATGCTCGAGCGGCGCCAGGTCGGTCTCGACGACCACCCAGTCCTCGTCCGGGCGCCACCGGGCGCATTCGCGGCCGCGATAGCGGAACACCTCGCGGGGCTCGGTGGCGAGGAAGGTGTAGCGGGCCCACCGCTCCCCGCCCTCGAGGGACTCCAGCAGGAATCCCCAGCGGCCCCGGTGCAGCTTGGCGAAGGCCGTGACCGGCGTCTCGCCGTCGAGCACCACCTCGCGAGTCACCGGCACGATGCCGCCACCGAGCCTCGCCTGCTCGGCGAACCGGTCGAAGCTCGACGTCATTGCGGGGCGGCCACGAGGTAGGCGCCGGGGGCCGGCATCGGCGCCTGGAGCAGATCGGGAGCCGGGCGGGTGGATGGGAGCAGCGCCAGCATGCCGCCGGGCACGACCCGGCCCACGCTGAGCGCGCGCTCGTAGGCGACGTCCGAGCCGTAGATCGCCCGCGCCCTGGCGGACGCGGCGAAGTACCGGGGGTACTTGAAGGTCACCGAGGCGCTGTCGCGGATCGGCAGGCTGGCGGCGATCTCGAGGCCGTAGACGCCCGGCCGGGGGTGCACGTCCACCCGCACCTCGCGCCCCCGCTCGGCGAACGCCGGGGCCGGGAAGCTGAGCTCCGCGAAGACGATGTAGTCCGGTGGACCGTGTCGCAGGACGATGATGCGAGGCTCGCCCGCGATGAAGGTCACCGTGGTGTCGGGCGGGGGCGAGCCCGCGGTCTCCAGCACGATCGCCTCCGCCAGCGGGAGCACCCGGACGCCCGGAGGCGCGGCGGTCCCGCCGCCACTGGCGGGCGGGCGCGAGCCGCCGCAGGCGGCCGCCGCGAGACAGAGCCAGCTTGCTCGTCCCCAGAGCCTCCGGAATATTCCGGCCATCGACCCCTTGGCAGTGAGAGGTTCACGGTGAGACGCGTGCGGTGCCCCTGCTGGACGATCGGACTGCTCCTCGCCGCCGGCGTGGCGCCGCTGTCGGCGCAGAGCTGGGACGCGCCGGATGCGCTCGCGCTGGTTCGCCGGGCGGTGGACCGGCGCGCCGCCGTGGAGGCCGACTCGGGGCTCCGGAGCTACCGAACCCGGGCCCATGGGTTCGTCTTCTTCCTCGCGCAGGTCGGCGAGGGCCTCACCGAGCCGCCCCGGCTGGTCAAGGCCGACGAGCTGGACGTGGAAGTGTATTGGCAGGCACCCAACCGCAGCAAGCAGGTGGTGCTCGGATGGCGCGACGGGGCGTTCCTGCCGACCGACATCGAGTATCACCGCGACCACCTCGGCATCGTCACCAACAACTTCGGAGACGTGATCCGGATCGGCGAGGGCGACGAGGTCCGGGACGCCATCCATCCGCTCTCCCGCGCGGGGCCGGCCGCCTACCAGTATGCGCTGCGCGATTCGCTCACGATCCGCACCGGCGGTGGAGAGGTGACGGTGCGCGAGGTGCAGGTGCGGCCCCGCTCCTTCGCCCTGCCGCTCGTGGTCGGCACGCTGTACATCGACGCCGGGTCCGCGGAGCTGGTGCGCTTCCGGTTCAGCTTCACGCCCGCCGCCTACCTCGACCGCCAGGTCGAGGACATCACGATCGTGCTGGAGAACGGGCGCTTCGAGAACCGGTGGTGGCTTCCCTACCGGCAGGAGATCGAGATCCGCCGGCGCGCCAGCTTCCTCGACTTTCCGGCGCGCGGCATCATCAGGGGGCGCTGGGAGATCACCGACTACGACCTCAACGTCCCCATCCCGCCGGCGGTGCTGGCGGGGCCCGCGATCGGAGGTCTCCGGAAGCCCCGGCCGGACGACTCCACCTGGGGCGCGCCGCTGTCGCAGGCCATCGCGGGCGAGGCGCCCCCGGTCAACCGGCAGGACATGGACGCCCTGCGTGTGGAGGTCGAGCGCATCGCCGGATCCAGGGCTCTGGGCGGCCTCCCATCCAGCCGTCTGGCGACCGGCTCCCTCAGCGATCTCGCCCACGTCAACCGGGTCCAGGGTCTCGCGCTCGGGTTCGGCGGCGTGCTCGGTCTTCCCGGCAGCCGCGTGCAGCTGCGGCCGCAGATCGGCTACGGGACATCGGATCACCGGATCACGGGCGGGCTGGCGGTCCTCGCCGGGTCGGGCGCAACCCAGCTCTCCCTCTCCGCCGAGCGGCGGATCCGCGACTTCGCCGACCTGCCGGTGATCTCGCCGGCGCTCAACTCGCTGCTCTCCCAGGAGGCGGGCGACGACTACGGCGATTACGTCCTCGTCAACGGGCTCGCTGCCGGCATCCGGCACCGGGTGAGCGGCCGGACATCGCTCTCGCTGCAGATCGGGCTGGAGGAGAGCGAGTCGGCCGCGGTGGCGTCGACCCCCGCTACCGGCCGCTACCGGCCCAATCCGCCGCTGGGGGCCGGCACCTTCCGCGTCGTGCGGGCTGCGGTGGAGCGGGCCAGCGGCGGAATCGCCGTGCGGCAGGATCTCCAGGGGCGGCTCGCGATCGAAGCGGGCGAGGGTGCCGGGGAGTACCTGCGGGCCTCCGCGGAGGGGCGGTGGCTGCGAGCCGCGGGTTCCGGGCAGCTCCTCTCCCGGGCCTACGTGGGCGTCGGCACCGATCGCCGTCCTGCCTCTCGCAGCTTCGTCCTGGGCGGCCGGGGCACGCTGCTGGGCGAGCCTTGTCGGGCCTACGGGGGGAGAGCCGCCGCCCTGGCTCACGTGGAGTGGCGGTTCGAGGTTCCGTTTCCGGCCATTCCCCTCGGATCCTTCGCCAGCACCGGCCGGCGTCTCACCATTGCGCCGTTTGCGGCGGCGGGCTGGACCGGCAGGCCGCTGCAGGGGCTTCCGTGGGAGGGCACCGACGGAATCCGCCCCGTGGCCGGCATCGCCGTCGAGTGGCTCATGCGCCTGATCCGCGTCGAGGCCGGGGTGGGGT
>CAMPKP010000072.1 GCA_946887295.1 uncultured Gemmatimonadota bacterium
GGGGTTTCCGTTCCCTTGGTCCCTTCGGGGGGTTATTTATCACACGCGCCCCCGTTGGACCCGGGGGGGCGCGTCTCGGGGGGGGGGGGGGGGGGGGGGGGGCTGCTCGGAGCCATCGAGCGGCGGTCCGACGGGTGGCGCACCAACATCTCGCGGGGTGGCCAGGCGCTGCCCGCCAGGCTGACCGACGGGTGGGCCTCGCTGGCCGTCCGGGCGGCCGCGGCGGTCGGCGCGGAGTACGCCGGCGTCGACCTGCTCCCGTCGAGGGACGGCACGACCTATGTGCTCGAGGTGAACGGGATCCCCGGCTGGCGGGGACTCCAGGAGGCCACCGGGCTCGACGTCGCCGGGGCGCTGGTGGACCACCTCGCCCGGCGGGGGCCGTGACCGGGGAGGAAATCGCCGCCGCCGGGCAGCTCGCCTGCCTGCTCGAGGTCAGCGCGCCGAAGCCGGGCAACGTCTCGCCCGACCGCCACTTTCACGACACCCGCTACGAGGATTTCCTGGCGAGCGCGGTCGCCATCGGCCCCGCGCTCGCCGCCGCCGGTGAGCGGCCCCTCGGCACCACCATTCGCGCCGCGGTCGACGCGACTTCGCGCTGGACCCGATCGAACACCAACCTCGGCATCGTGCTGCTGCTGGCGCCGCTGGCGCGCGCGGCCGCCCGCGAGGGCGGCGCCCTCCGGGAGCGGCTCGCCGCGGTCCTCCATGAGACCACCGTCGCGGACGCGGAGGAGACGTACGCCGCGATCCGGCGGGCGCGGCCGGGCGGCCTGGGCGCCGCGACCGCCGAGGACGTCGCCGCGGCACCGAGCGTGACGCTGCGCGACGCGATGGCACTCGCCGCCGACCGCGACGCGATCGCGCGGGAGTACACCACCCGGTTCGCGCTCACCTTCGAGGTCGGCGCGCCGGCGCTGAGCCGCGCGAGGAGCCGGGGCCTGACCTGGTCCGAGGCCACGGTGGAGTGCTTCCTCGCGCTGCTCGCGGGCGTGCCCGACACCCACATCGGGCGCAAGCTGGGGCGCCGGGAGGCGGAGCGGGTGACCGGCTGGGCGCGCGAGATCGTGGCGGCGGGCGGCATCGCCACCCCCGAGGGGAGGGCCGCCCTCGCGGCGCTCGACGCGGAGCTCCGCGATCCCCGCAACACGCGGAACCCCGGGGCCACGGCGGATCTGACCTGCGCCTCCTTGTTCGTCGTTATTATTGAGGGTGGCTGGGACCGCTGACGAGAGGATCGCCGTGTCGAGCAGCTTTCGCGTGCAGGTGAGCAAGGACTACCTGGTCTTCGCCTCCGCGCACTTCATCACCTTCCGCGGCCACCAGTGTGAGACGCTGCACGGGCACAACTACCGCGTCGGCGTCGCGGTCGAAGGCTCGGTGGACGCCGAGACCCTGTTCGTCCTCGACTTCAGCGTGCTCAAGCAGATCACCCGCCGCCTGGTGGACGAGATCGATCACAAGGTGCTCCTGCCGAAGCTGAACCCCAAGCTCTCCTACCGCGAGGACGGAAACCGTCTCGCCGTGGACTACTTCGGCGAGCCGACGTACGTATTCCCCCGCACCGACTGCGCTCTTCTCCCGATCCCCAACAGCACCGCGGAGATGCTCGCTCAATACCTGGGCACCCGGGTGCGCGACGAGCTGAGCCGGGGCGGCTATCGGCACCTCACCCGGCTGGAGGTCGAGGTGGAGGAGAACTACGGGCAGTCGGCGACCTACAGCGAGGTACTGGCCTCGGACTGAGGTGGGGCAGACGGGGCGGCCAGCGCCGCCGCGTCGGCGGCGCCGATCCGCCCGGTGTGGAGGGCCGTCGCGACCAGCACTCCGTCGCAGCCGGTGTCGCGGATGAGGTCGAGATGGTGCCGGGTGCCGACACCCCCGCCCGCCAGGAGCCGCTCGGACGGAAAGCGCCGCCGAAGCTCCGCCAGCAGCGACAGGTCCGCGCCGCCGCCGGTTCCCACCCGCCCCACGTCCAGCACGACCAGCGACCGCACTCCGGATTGCACCGCACGGTCCGCCAGCATCACGGGGTCGGCCCCGGCGAGTATCCCTGCGTGATCAGGGTGGAGCACCGGGCGGCCGTTCCGCAGGTCGAGGCTGAACGCGACACGCTCCGCGCCCGCCGTGGAGACGATGGCGGACAGATCACCGAAGCCGCGGAGCGTCTCCAGTCCGACGATCACCCGGGCGGCGCCGAGCGAGAGCAGATCGAGGGCGCCCTGCGCGTCATGGATGCCGGCGTCCAGCGACAGCACGCAGGGCGCCGCCGCGCCCGCCAGGTCCCTGAGGACCTCGCGCTGGACCGCGCCGCCCTGGATGGCGTCCAGGTCGGCCACGTAGCATTCGCAGGCGCCCAGGAGATCGCGGTAGGCTTGGACCAGGGCCAGAGGGTTGCCGGGGACACCTGAGGTGAGCACCGACGGCCCCGGCCGGTACCTCGCGCGGTCCCCCGCCCTGGCCTGGACGGCGATGCCGCGCGCCAGATCGAGCACCGGGATGAGCTGCATGACCCATTCTATCCATGCCGGTCCGCCGGCGACCAGCCCGAGCCGCACGGCAGTGCTCGGCTGGGACATCGGCGGAGCGAACACCAAGGCCGCACTGGTCGTCGTCGACCACGGGCTGCCGTCGGTCGCGGGCGCGGTGTCGGCGCCGCTGGAGATGGCGCGAGACTCGGCGACGCTGGTGCCGACGCTCCAGCGGCTCGCGGAGCGGCTCGGGGATGGGGCTGTCACCCATGCGGTGACGATGACGGCCGAGCTCTCCCGGACCTTCCGCACCAAGCGGGAGGGCGTCGGATTCGTGCTCGATGCGCTCGACACGGCGTTCCCGGCGAGCCGCGTGCGGGTCTACGGTGTGGACGGCCGCTTCCTCGACACGACCGAGGCCCGGCATCGCCCGCTCGACGTCGGCGCGGCGAACTGGGCGGCGACCGCCCGATTCGTGGGGCGGCAGATCTCCGACTGCCTCCTGGTCGACATCGGAACCACTTCCACCGACGTCATTCCCATCGTGGCCGGCGAGCCCGCCGCGGCCGGCCGCAGCGACCCCGAGCGCCTGCTGAGCGGGGAGCTGGTGTACTCCGGCGCCCTTCGCACCCCGGTCGAGACGGTCTCGCGCACGGTGCCGCTCTGGGGCGGCCACTGTCCGCTCGCCGCCGAGGGGTTCGCGCTGATGGGCGACGTGTACCTCTGGCTCGGCGCGCTGGACGCCCGGGATTACACCGTGCCGACGCCGGACGCCCGGCCGGCGACCCGCGAGTTCGCCGGCGAGCGGCTGGCCCGGGCGGTCTGCGCCGACGCGGAGATGCTGGACGAGGACGCGGTCGGGACCATCGCGCGCGCGCTGGCCGAGGCGCAGGTCTCGTCGGTGGCCGACGCGATGCGGCGGGTGCGCGCGCGGCATCCTGGTCTCGGTGCGGTCGTGGTGGCGGGACTCGGCGACTTCATCGCGGCGGAAGCCGGCGCCCGCCTCGGGCTCGACGTCATACCGCTGGCCGACCGGATCGGCGATGCTGCCCGGGCGGCCCCGGCGGCGGCGGTCGCCTGGCTGCTGGTCGAGGCGGCCGCCACGGCATGACCCCGGTCGTCGTCAAGATCGGCGGCGGGCTGCTCGGCGTGCCCGGCGCGCTGGAGGCGGTCTGCGCGAGGGTCGCCGCGATGGCGGAGCGGGAGGCGGTCGTCGTGGTACCGGGCGGCGGTCTCTTCGCGGACCTGGTTCGGGAGCTCGACCGCGACCTCTCCCTGTCGGCCGACGCGGCCCACTGGATGGCGATTCTCGCCATGGACCAATACGCCCACCTGCTGGCCGAGCGCATCGAGGGCTCGATCCTGGTCGAGGAGTCCGGCGCGGTCATGGACGCCCTGGCCGCCGGCCGGGCCGCGGTGCTGGCGCCATCCCGCTGGCTTCGCGCCGCGGACCCGCTGCCGCACAGCTGGGACGCCACCAGCGACAGCGTGGCCGCGTTCGTCGCGGGTGCGCTCGATGCGCGCCGCCTGGTACTGGTGAAGCCGGCGAACGTCGGGGAGGAGGGAGTGGACCGGTGCTTCGCGGCGGTGGTGCCGGCAGGGCTCGAGGTCCGCGTCGAGGCCTGGGATCGCTTCGCGGAGTCGGCGGGCTAGGCGGTCACGCCGCCCCCGCTGAGCGCGCGCGCCGGAGCGCCGGCTTGGCGCCGGTCCGCCTCGCCGCGAGCACCTCGGCCAAGCGCTCGGCGGTGACCGGACGGCTGAAGAAATAGCCCTGCATGTCGTCACACCCCTGCTCCCGCAACAGTCTCACGTGTGCTTCCGTCTCGACGCCTTCGGCGGTGACCGTGAGGCCCAGGGCGTGGCCCAGCGCGATGATGGCGGTGGAGATCGCCGCGTCGTCGGGATCGCTGGTGATCTCGCGGATGAAGGCCCGGTCGATCTTGAGAGTGTCGAGCGGGAAGTGCTTGAGGTAGCTGAAGGACGAGTATCCCGTGCCGAAGTCGTCCACCGAGAGGTGGAGACCCATGGCGCGCAGGGCGTGCAGCGTGTCGGCCCCTTCCTTCTGGTGATTCACCAGCACCGTCTCGGTCAGCTCCAGTCCCAGATAGCGGGACTCCAGCCCCGTCGCGTGGAGGATCCGGTCGACCGTGTCGGTCATGCCCCGGGTGAGCTGCCGGCTGGAGAGGTTCACCACGACCCGGATCGGTGCCAGGCCCATGCGCTGCCACGCGAGGTTCTGGGCGCAGGCGGTGCGCATCACCCATTCGCCCAGCGGCACGATGAGGCCGTTCTCCTCCGCCAACGCGATGAACTCCGAGGGCAGCAGGAGCCCCAGATCCGGGTGGCGCCAGCGGACCAGCGCCTCCGCGGCGACCGTGATCCCGCTGCCGGCCTCCACGATCGGCTGGTAATGCACCTCGAACTCCTCCCGCTCCAGCGCGCGGCGGAGCGAGTTCTCCAGGGTGAGCCGCTGGAGCGCCGTCGCGTTCATGGAGCGCGAGTAGGCCTGGTAGCTGTTGCCCCCCTGCTCCTTCGCCTTGTACATCGCGGTGTCGGCGTGCATCAGCAGCGTCTCGAGGTCGTTCCCGTCGAAGGGATAGATCGCGATCCCGATGCTGGCGTTCACGAAGATCTCGTGGCCCTCGATCCGGAACGGATGCGCGAGGCTCGACAGGATGCGGCGGGCGAGCTTTCCGGCGTCCTCCGGATCGGCCAGCCCCGGCATGATGACGGTGAACTCGTCTCCGCCGAGCCGGGCCACCTCGGCATCGACCGCATCGCTCGCCGGACCGACTTCGTCGGCCCGGTCCCGGCAGGAGGCGCGGAGCCTCGCCGCGACCTGCTGCAGCAGGTGGTCCCCCGCCTCGTGGCCCAGGGTGTCGTTGATGCGGCTGAAGTGGTCGAGGTCGATGAAGAAGGCGGCGACCAGACTCTCCGTCCGATTGGCCAGGTCCAGCGCGCGGGCCAGGCGCTCCTTGTACGAGAGCCGGTTGGGGAGGCCGGTGAGGCTGTCGTAGTAGGCCAGGCTGCGCACCTGCTCGAGCATCCGGGCATTCGCCAGCGCCACCGCCGCCTGGTCGGCGAGCCGCCGAACCTGGAGCCGGGCATCGCTGTCCGCCGTCTCTTCGGGGCGGGCCGCCAGCGCGATGACTCCCACCAGATGGCTCTGGAAGCGGAGGGGGAGCACGAAGAAGGACTCGCCGCCCAGCTCCGCGAGTGGCGCGAGGTATGGCGGGAGGCGCTCGCCCGTCATCGGCGCGAGGCCGGCGGCGTCCGGGCCTTCGAGCAGCGCCTGGACGTGCTCCGAGCGGAGATCCACCCGGACATGCGCCCGCTCGCCGGTGGCGAAATCGTGGACCAGGCTCGGGAGCGACTTGGTGCCGTCCGGTGCCATCAGCGTCACGCACACGGCGCCGCAGGGATATACGTCGGGCAGCCGGGCGAGCAGCGTGGCCACGATCTCCGCCGCGCTCGTGGCGGACAGCACCGCCCGATCGATCTCGGCCGCGGTGGCCAGCGCCTGGAACTGCCGGTCCAGCCGGGCCGCCATGGCGTTGAACGATGCGCCGAGCTCCTCGAACTCGTCCCGGCTCCTGATGGAGACGCGGCTTCCGAAATCCCGCTCGGCGATGCGCCGGGTGCCCTCCTGCAGCTCCCGCAGCGGAATCAGGCTTCGGCGGATGCGGTGCACGCTCAGCAGCAGCACCAGTCCGGTGGACACCAGCACGATCACGAACAGGGTGTTCGCGAACCGGACGACCGGCCCGAGGACCTCCTTCTTCGAGTGGCTCAGCGTCAGGCTCCACGTAGGAGCGGAAAAGACCTCGTCGAGCAGGATCGGCCAGCGGGAGGAGACGTACGGCTGGCGGTCGAGCCGCGCCAGGGAATCGGCGTCCGGCCGGGCATCGAGGCCCAGCGTCTGGAAGGAGGAGTGGACGCCCGCCACCGAGCTCATGAGGACGTGGCCGCTGTCGTCGGTCACCGTGAGGATCGTGCCGGAGGCGATCAGGCTCTGATCGAAGGTGGCCCACAGGTAGTCGGCATCGATCTCACCGACCAGCAGGCCGGCGACCCGCTCCCTGGGGCCGCCGATGCGCCGGACCATGTAGGTCCGCGCGGGCCCTGCGTCCGCGAGCTTCGCCACGATCAGCGGCAGGCCCTCCGCGAGATCGGCCATCTGGCGCGGGCTGAGCCGCGGCAGCTCGGCGCGACGGCCGGCCAGCCTAATCCGGGTGCTGTCGCTCCCCACGAACTCGAGCGCCGCGAAGCGCTTCGCTGCAGCCGGACCGATCCCGGAAGCCGCGGCCGCACTCGGGTCCCCCCCTGCCGGAGCACGCCGAATGGCCTCCGGGGAGATGCTCTTGAGCATGGCGTCGAGCAGGAGCAGACGCTCGAAGATCGCCGCGCCGAATGTCTTGCTCGCCTGGTGGAGTCTGGTCTCGCTCTGGCCGACGAGGTACCGGGTGACGTGCCGGTAGGAAACCGTCGCCACCACGGCCGTGGGCACGACGGCGCATCCGACGAAGAGGAGGAGGAGGCGCCGGCCGAATCTGCTTCTCAGGGGCCCGTAGTGGCGCGACAGATTCATGTCCGTGGGATCGATGTCCCGGCTGGGCCGATGTGTCCTGGGTGCGGACGCGGTGGCGTCCCGAGGTCGTAGCCGGTTGCCGAGGCAATACTTATGCCCCTTGTGGCGGGGTTCCTAGCTCCTCTGGCTGCTGGCGCTTGGGAGCCTCGGGCGGGGGCCGCCACGCCGGCCGGCCTCGCGTTCTGCCAATCGGCGGCCGATGGGCTCCGGCGTGTGAGCGGCCTCTCATACAGCAGATGGGAGCCGGTCCTGCAGCCGGACCCGGAGCAGCCGGACCAGGTCGGGATCCACCGCCCCTTCCCTCCCGCCGCGGCACGCCGCGCCTCGCACCCCGATCACATCCGCCAGCCCGGCCACCAGATCGAGCGCGGCGAGGTCCAGACTCCCGGCCAGCGCCAGCAGCAGCCCGGCGGACCTGACCTCGGCCGCGAGTGCGCGGAGCCGGCCGAGATCGATCCAGTGGAGCAAGGACTTCCCGTCCTTGGTGCAGGTGTCGATCAGGATGGCTCGCGATCCGGCGGCGAGCGCACCCCGCAGCACCGATTCGGGTGCGAGCGAGCCCGCTCGTTCGTGGTCGGCATACGCGACCGGCACCACGACCGGTGCCGCGGGCACCGACGCCGCGGCTTCGAGCGCCGCTGCGATCAGCGAGGCCACCTGCGCTTCGGACCGCTCGCCCGCGAAGCCCAGCTTCACATAGCTTGCGGCCCGCCTGGGGCGCAGGCTCACGCCCGCTACGGCCAACCGGACCGCGCCGGGCGAGCGGAAGTCTCCCAGGGCGGCGCTGAGCGGTACCGTCTCGGGGACCCGCGCCGCGATCGCCAGAAGCTCGGCGCCCCCGACGGGGCCGAGCGATCCGAGCGCCGGCTCCTTGGCGTCTATGAGGTCGGCGCCTCCTGCCAGCGCCGCCGCGACCTCGGCTTCCGAACGCACGCTCACGAGCAGCTGCACGGCGACTCCCTTGTGAGATGCTAACGCTCTGATATGTTAGGATTTATGAAGTTAGTCACGGCTCGCTGCGGTGGGGAGGCGGTGTGAACCTGGAAGGCAGGTATGTGGTGGTGACGGGCGGATCCAGCGGGATCGGCCGCGCCATCGCGCGGCGATGCGCCGGCGCGGGGGCCGATGTCCTCATCACCTATCGCCGGAACCGCCAGGGCGCCGACGACGCGGCCGGGGAGATCGCCGCCGCCGGGCACAGGGTCGAGGTGCTCCAGGCCGACATCGCGCGCGAGGAGGACATCGCCGCGCTGGCGCGGGAGGCCCGCGCCCGGTTCGGACGGGTGGACGTCTGGATCAACAACGCCGGCGCGGACATCCTGACCGGCGAGGGCGGCCGTCTCACGCCGCGTGAGAAGCTCGACCTCCTGCTCGCGGTCGACGTGCGGGGCACCGTACTCGCGTCGTGGGCGGCGGCCAGGCTGATGCGAGAGCAAGGGGGTCCCGGCGTGATCCTCAACATGTCGTGGGACCACGTCCTGCTCGGCATGGCGGGCGAGAATCCGGTGCTCTACTCGGCCGCCAAAGGCGCGGTCATGAGCTTCAGCAAGTCGTTCGCGCGCGAGGTGGCCCCCGACATCCGGGTGAACATCCTGGCCCCGGGGTTCATCGAGACGGCGTTCGGCGAGGAGGCAGACCCCCGCTTCCGGGACGAGGTGGTGAAGCTCACTCCGCTCCAGCGGTGGGGAACGCCCGACGACATCGCCTCGGCGGCGCTGTTTCTGGCCTCGGACGAGGCGAAGTTCATCACGGGGCAGATGATCATGGTGAACGGCGGAGTGGTGTGACATACAAAGGAGACGACATGCCTGCGACCAAAGAGCGGACCTACAACGACACGGAGATCGCGGAGAAGCTGAAGGATCTTCCGGGCTGGTACTACGAGGACGGCTGGATCCGCCGGGTCTACAAGACCGACGGCTGGCCGACGACGCTGATGCTGGTGAACGCGGTGGGCTACCTCGCCGAGGCGGCGTACCACCATCCCGATCTCACGGTGACCTGGGGCCGGATCACGGTGAAGCTGCAGAACCACGCCGCCGGCGGAATCACCGACAAGGATTTCGAGCTGGCCCGCAAGATCGAGGAGGTGGTTCTCTGGCGGCCACAGGGCGGCGCCCTGGAGGGCACGCCGAACAAGTGGGTCCGGTCGGGGGACCCACGATAGCACAGAGCGGCGAAACGGCGGAACGGCGGCCCGAAAGCGGCCGCCGCGTCCTTTTCGTCACCGGCAAGCTCGCGGAGCCAGCGCTGCGGCGGGTGCTGGAGGAGATGCGCCCGCCGTTCGAGGCGCACGTCGCGGTCATGAAGATCACGGTCGCGGCCCTCATGACGACGCCGTGGATCGCGCGCTTCCTGGAAGTGCCGCCCGGCACCGATCTGGTGCTCCTTCCCGGCCTCTGCGAGGGCGACGTCGAGATCCTCCAGGAGCGTTTCGGCGTGCGGGTGGAGAAGGGCCCCAAGGACCTGCGCGAGATCCCCCGCTACTTCGGGCAGGCCGCGGCCGCAGCCGACTACGGCGCCTACCGGATCGAGATCCTGGCCGAGATCAACAACGCTCCCAGGCTGTCGCGCCGGGAGATCCTCGCGGCCGCCGACTATTTCCGCTCCAGCGGCGCCGACCTCATCGACATCGGCTGCACGCCCGGCCTTCCCTTTCCGGAGCTGGGCGACGTCGTGCGGGCGCTCCGCAGCGCCGACCTCAGGGTCAGCATCGACAGCTTCGATCCCTCCGAGATCCTCACCGCCGTCGAGGCCGGCGCCGAGATGGTGCTCAGCCTCAACCGCTCCAACCTCGAGGTGGGGCGAGAGCTGAGGGGCAGCGGAGCCACGGCGGTGGTGCTTCCCGACCTTGGCGAAGGACTGGAGACCCTGGACCCGAGCATCGAGGCCCTCGAGGGGTGGGGCGTCCCCTATCTGGTGGACCCGATCATCGAGCCCATCGGGTTCGGCTTCATGGCCTCGCTCGAGCGGTACGCCGAAGTCAGCCGGCGCTATCCCGGAGCGGGACAGCTCATGGGAATCGGCAACATCACCGAGCTGACGAGCGCGGACAGCACCGGCGTCAACGCCGTGCTGATCGCGATCTGCGAGGAGCTGGGAGTGCGCGCGGTGCTCACCACCGAGGTCATCCCCTGGGCCCGCGGCGCGGTGAAGGAGATCGACATAGCCCGCCGGCTGATGCATCACGCCATCAGCCACCGCACGCTTCCCAAGGGCGTGGACGACCGCCTCGTGACGGTGAAGGACCCCGCGATCCTGGAGTGGGACGAGGCCGAGCTGCGCCGGCTCCACGAGGCGGTCACCGATCCCAACTTCCGGATCTTCACCGACCGACACACCATCACGGTGTTCAACGATTCCATCTTCGTTCGCGGCGACGACATCCAGGAGATCTTCTCGCGGCTGGGCGTGGACGAGGCGACCCACGCCTTCTATCTCGGCCGCGAGCTGATGAAGGCGAAGCTCGCCATCACGCTGGGGAAGACGTACCGCCAGGAGGGCGCGCTCGCCTGGGGCTACCTCACGCCGCCGGACGACGTGAAGTCGCCGCACGTCAAGCTGACCGCGAGGAAGCGGGGCCGCCGCGCCGTCCCGCCCGGCGGCGAGGCATGAGCGGGAGCCTGCCGCTGGTACAATCGGTCGACGGGATCGGCGACCCGGCCGACGTGGCGGCGCGGTTCGTCGATCTTCCCTATCTCCTCCTCCTCGACAGCGCCGCCGGCGGCGGCCTCGGCGAGACGCGGATGCTGGGACGCTTCTCCTTCCTCGCGGCCGATCCCGCGATCGTCGTGCGCAGCAAGGGCAGCACCACAGAGGTCCTGCAGGACGGCACCTGGCGGCCCGCGGAGGGGGACGCGCTCGGAGTGGTGCGCGCCATGCTGGCCGACGCCGGCGTCGCGCCGGTGCCGGGACTGCCGCCGTTCCAGGGCGGGGCGGCGGGATACATCGGGTACGACTACGGCGCCGTGCTGGAGCGGATCCCGCCCACCAGGTACGACGACCTCGGGCTCCCCGACGTGATCCTCGGGCTGTACGACTGGGTGATCGCCTGGGACCACCAGAGCGGGGCGGCGTGGGTCGTCTCGCTGGGGCTGCCGGGCTGCGGACTGGAGCGGGAGCGAAGAGCGGAGGAGCGGCTCGCAATGGTGGAGGACCGTCTGGCCGGGCCCCCGGCTCGGCCGACCGCTCGGCCGGCAGACCCGTCTCCGGCACGGTCGTCCCGCGTCGAGCCGGCGCCGTCCTACCCTGTCACCACGACCGACGCGGCTCTGGCCATCGGGCTTCGCTCCACCTTCACCCACCGCGGATACCTCGACGCGGTCGCGAAGGTGCGGGAGTACATCGTCGCGGGCGACATCTTCCAGGCCAATCTCTCCCAGCGGTTCCAGGCGCCGCTGCGGGAGCCGCCGTTCGAGCTGTATCGTCGGCTGCGGCGGCGCAACCCGGCGCCGTTCGCCGCCTACCTCGGCTTCGGCGAGGTGACGGTCCTGAGCGCCTCGCCCGAGCGCTTCCTCCGGCTCGACCACGACCGGCAGGTGGAGACCCGGCCGATCAAGGGCACCCGTCCGCGGGGGCTCGGCCCGATGCACGACGCCGCGCTCGGTCGCGCCCTCGCCGAGAGCGAGAAGGACCGCGCCGAGAACGTGATGATCGTGGACCTGCTGCGCAACGACCTGAGCCGGGTGTGCCTGCCGGGGACGGTCAGGGTCCCCGAGCTGTTCGCCCTGGAGCAGCATCCCACGGTCCACCACCTGGTCTCGACGGTAGTGGGCGAGCTGGAGCCCGGGGCGGACGCCGTGGACCTGGTGCGGGCGACGTTTCCGGGCGGCTCGATCACCGGCGCGCCCAAGGTGCGGGCGATGGAGATCATCGCCGAGCTGGAGCCGACGCGGCGGGGGGTCTACTGCGGCTCGATCGGGTACATCGGCGCCACCGGCGCGATGGACACGAGTATCGTGATCCGCACGTTCGTGGCCGCCGGCGGCGGACTATACTTCCAGGCCGGCGGCGGCGTCGTGGCGGACTCCGATCCCGAGCTCGAGTACCGGGAGACGCTGGACAAGGCGCAGGGGCTGATCGAGACGCTGGCGGCCACATGATCCTCCTGATCGACAACTACGACTCCTTCGTCTACAACCTCGCGCGCTACGTCCGGGAGCTCGGCGAGACCCCGCTGGTGCGGCGGAACGACGCGCTGTCGGTGGACGAGATCCTCGCGCTCGCGCCGTCGCACGTGATCATCTCGCCGGGGCCCTGCTCCCCGGCGGAGGCCGGCATCTCGACCGACGTGGTACGGCGCATCGGGCGGACCATCCCGGTGCTCGGCGTCTGCCTCGGGCACCAGTGCATCGGCGCCGCGTACGGCGGCGAGATCGTGCGGGCCGGCCGTCCCATGCACGGCAAGACTTCCCGCATCCACCACCGCGGCAGCGACCTCTTCACCGGCCTGCCGAACCCCTTTCTCGCCTCCCGCTATCACTCGCTGGTGATCTCACCGGCCTCGGTGCCGCCGGAGCTGGAGGTCACCGCCACGTCGGAGGACGGCGAGATCATGGCGGTGAAGCATGCGACGCACCCGGTGTACGGCGTCCAGTTCCATCCCGAATCGGTGCTCACCGAGCACGGCTACCGGATGCTGGATCACTTCCTGCACGGCGTGCCGTCCGCACCTCGCGAGCTGCCTCCGGCCGCCGATCACGCCCTCGCGGCGCGGCGGCGGGAGAGCGCCTCGCTCGCGGCCGAGCCCCCGCCGGTGGATCTGGTCCGGTGATCATCGAGAGCATCGTCACGTCAATGGCCCCGGACGGTGCGATCAACTTCGCGCCGATGGGCGTGGAGTGGAGCGAGGACGCGCTCGTGCTCAAGCCCTTCCTGGAGACGACCACGTTCCGGAACGTGAGCGGCAGCGGCGTCGCGGTGGTCAATCTCACGGACGACGTCATGCTCTTCGCCCTGGCGGCGATCTCCAGCCCGCAGTTCCCCTCGTTCCCGGCGGACGTGGTGCGCGGCGTGGTGCTGGAGGCGGTGTGCTCATGGCGCGAGCTGGAGGTCGTGCGGGTGGACGACACCCCGCCCCGCTCCCGGATCGAGACTCGGGTGGTCCACCGCGGGCGGCGGCGCGAGTTTCTCGGCTTCAACCGCGCCCGCCATGCCGTGCTGGAGGCGGCGATCCTGGCCACCCGCACCCATCTGATCCCGGCCGATCAGATCCGGGAAGAATTCGCCAAGCTCCAGACCATCGTGGACAAGACGGCCGGCCCCCGCGAACAGGAGGCGATGGCCCTGCTCACCGAGCATGTCCGCGGCCGCTAGCCTCTTCGTGCAGGCCGGCGCCCGACTCCACTTCGGCGTGCTGGATCTCCGCGGCACGCTGGGGCGGAGATTCGGGGGGCTCGGCGCGGCGATCCCCTCTCCTTCCCTGCTGCTGGAGGTCGCCCGCGCCGGCGACGGGGTGGTGGCGGAGGGTCCCGACGCGGAGCGCGCCGCTGAGTTCGCGCGCCGCTTCCTGGCCTTTCACGGCCTGGGCGGCGGGGCGCGGCTGGTCGTACATCAGCGGATTCCGGCGCACAGCGGACTGGGCTCCGGCACCCAGCTGGGTCTGTCGGTGGCCCGGGCCCTGGCCGAGCTGCACGGCCTGCCGGTCGCGCCGGCCGAGCTGGCGCGGGCGGTGTCGCGTGGGCAGCGCTCGGCGATCGGGACGTGGGCATTCGCACTCGGCGGATTCCTGGTGGAAGGCGGCCGGCGCCCGGGCGAGTCGGAAGTGGCGCCCCTGATCGGGAGGTTCGAGGTGCCCGACCGGTGGCGCGTGGTTGTCGTCGTGCCGCCGGGCAGTCCCGGGCTCAGCGGCGACGCGGAGGCGGCGGCCTTCGAGCGGCTGCCGCCACCCCCATCCCAGGAGGTCGAGCGGGTCTCGCATCTCGTGTTGATGCAACTGCTTCCCTCGCTGGTCCAGGGCGATCTCGCCGACTTCGGCGCAGCGCTGTCCACGGTGCAGCGCATCACCGGCGCCTGGTTCGCGCCGCAACAGGGGGGAGTATTCGCTCCCGGCCCCGGGGAGGCCCTCATCCGACTGATGGCGGAGTGGGGCGCGGCCGGCGTGGGACAGAGCTCGTGGGGACCCGCGGTCTATGGCATCGTGGGGGACCACCGCGGGGCGCTGGCGCTGGCCGACCGGTGCCGGGACTTCCTGGGCGGAAAAGGGTTGGTGTTCGAGTCCGGATTCGCCCGGAGTGGAGCCCGGGTGCGGTGGGGTGCACCCCCGGCCGGGGCTGATTGACAGTTCATTTTTCAGGCTGTATACTGGCCCACCTAAGCCTCCCGTATTCGGCGACTTGGCCGGTTCCGATCGCGGGTTGGCGCGAGTTGAATCGCGCCATGCAGGAGTGACAGGAACCGGAAGCAGCTCCAGTGGTATCTTAGAGGGAGCCGCCTCCCCCGACCTTGAGTCCATTCTGATACATCGTGGTACAGCGGCGTCGCTGAGGAATATGATGGGCGTATTCCCGTTGGCGGACACCATGAATTTGTTTTCGAATCCTCTGTCCTCCGGCAGCGGCACTCCGTGCACGCCGGTGGATGGATGGAGCGATAACGGATGGACCGACGAGGTCTGGCGCTCCCACCTGTCGACGACGCCTCGCCGTATCTCCGCCCCAGTACACTCTCCGTTTCGCTCCGTTGCAGGTACCACTGATCACATGCCCTCACCCGGCGCCCCGCCCGCCCGGCTCGCATCCAGCGAGCCGGGCGGTACATCCGGCGAGCCCCAACCGTTCGTACGCCTGATGGTACGGTCGGCCCGCTCGCCGAGCGCGGGCCGCCGTCTGCCACCTCCCGTGTGCCGGCGCATCAGCGGCATGCATGCGGCACTCGAGCCCAGTTGCCGCTCCCGCAGTCCTCGTGTTCGCAACAGGTGGCACCCGAATGCAGTAGAGCAGTAGAATCACCCTTCATCCTGAGGTCAGTTATGAACAGTTTCACGCAGAAGGTGCTGTCTGGCGGGATCGCGGCGGGCCTGTCGTTGGCCGTCGTGGCCTCTGCCAACGCCCAGGCGGCGCGCTCGGGGGCATGGACCCTGAACGCTCCCGAGGGTGAATGGCACATGACGGGTCGTGATTACGGCTTGCAGCGCTTCAGCCCGCTGAAGCAGATCACGACCTCGAACGTCGCCGAGCTGCGGCCGGTCTGGTCGTTCTCGACCGGAACGCTGCGCGGCCACGAGGGCAACGCCCTCGTCATCGGCAACGTGCTGTACATCCACACCAGCTTCCCGAACATCGTCTACGCCCTCGACCTCTCCAAGCCCGGCGCGCCGCAGATCTGGAAGCACGTGCCGAACCAGTCGCCCGACGCGATTCCCATCGCGTGCTGCGACCTGGTGAACCGGGGCCTGGCCTATCACCCGAGCGGGAAGGTCTTCATCCAGCTGCTCCAGGGTGAGCTGCTCGCGCTCGACGCGAAGACCGGCAAGGAGCTGTGGAAGGTGCGGCATCCGGACAAGTCCGGCGCCGGCACCGAGGCCACCGGCTACAAGCAGGGCGCCACGATGACCAACGCCCCGATCGTGATCAAGGACATCGTCATCGCCGGCATCTCGGGCGGTGAGTTCGGCGTCCGCGGCCGCGTCTCGGCGTTCAACGTCAACGACGGCAAGCACATGTGGACGGCGTACTCGACCGGTCCGGACAGCGAGGTCATGATCCAGGGTGACGCCAACGCCAACTATCCTTCCCACAAGGGCAAGGACCTCGGCGTGTCGACCTGGGAAGGCGACGAGTGGAAGCGGGGCGGCGGCACCACCTGGGGCTGGTACTCCTACGACCCCGAGCT
>CAMPKP010000073.1 GCA_946887295.1 uncultured Gemmatimonadota bacterium
CTTGAGGAACCCGAAACCCGGCCGTAGTGTCACCCATGGCCTGCGACTTAAGTGTACCTCTGTATATAGACTGGACCATCCGGCAGCCTGACCCGCGCATGCTGCCGCCGGGCCGAAAAGCGCATGTCGCCAGGCAGGCGCACGGAGACACCATATGGTAGACGATTCACGCACTAGCCAGCGGCCCGCAACCGGCGTGGCGGAGGCCGCAAACCTCGGCCTTGTCCGTCCCCCGTTCGTGTACTTGGCCTCGATCGCACTCGGCTTGGTGGTCCATTACGCTTGGCCGGTGCGGCTCGTCCCACCCTCGGTCAACAAGCCGCTCGGCGCCATGCTTACCCTCCTGTCCGTCGGCCTTTTCGTTGCTGCAGTCCGGACCTTCCGAGCAGCCGGCACGCCGATTCCAGGCAACCAGCCCACGACGGGGATCGTCCGCACGGGGCCCTACCGCTTCAGCCGGAATCCCATCTATCTCGCCTTCTCGCTTTTCCAGCTCGGGCTCGCCGTCTGGGTCAACAGTGTGGGCCTGCTGATCACGCTCATTCCGGCCGTCGCGCTCATGGCGCTCGTGGTCATCCCCAGGGAAGAGCGTTATCTGGAAGCACGGTTTCCCTCCGAGTACTCGTCCTATAGGGCCGCGGTCCGTCGCTGGCTATAGTTCTTGCGATCGCTGCCGTCTGCAGGTCCTTGCCCATCCGCGCGGCCCGGTACTCGGTCGTATCCTTCAAGGAGGCCGCGCGGGCACCGGCATGATCGCCCGCAGCTGGTGCGCATGTCGTCAGGCGGCCTCACAGCCACCACGTACCCAGGGTAGCAATGCGTCGCATCCGGTACAGTGTCGCGATGAGCCTCGACGGCTTCATCGCCGGTCCCCAGGGGGAGTACGACTGGATCCCCGATGAGCCCGAGATCGACTGGGGAGCGTTCATGGCCCGCTTCGACACCGTGCTCATGGGACGTCGGTCCTACGAGGCAGCTTTGGCAGCGCCCGGCGGCAGCGTCCTGCCTGGCATGGCTACCTACGTCTTCTCGAGCACGCTGCGGCCGGAGGACCATCCCGGGGTGACCATCGTGGGTACCGACCTCGAGCCGACGATAGAGGAGCTTCGCCGCCGTGATGGCAAGGAGATCTGGTTGTTCGGTGGCGGCGACCTGTTTCGAAGCCTGCTCGACCGCGGGTACGTCGACCTGGTGGAAGTAGGCCTGGTCCCCATGCTGCTGGGCCGGGGTGTGCCATTCCTGGCAGGCCTCGCTACACGGGTAGCGCTGCGCCTGACGGACACGCGGCGCTACCCCACCGGCATCATGCTGCTGACCTATGAGGTTGCGCGAGAAGCTCCCTGAACCCGCGCATGCAGCCGACACGCCGGTCGGGGACAGGCCTCCGCTCGGACGGCAGGCTCCTCGAGCGCACCGGGGAACCCAGGACGGCAGCACCATCATTGGAAGCACCCGATGTCCGATTTCCAGACGGAGCTCAACGCTCATCGGCAGGCGGTCGAGGCCTTCCTCGGCACGGCTCGCCGGGTACCGGCGTCACGGTGGGGCCAGGCCCGCGCCCCCGGCAAATGGTCGCCGGGGCAAGTCGTCGAACACGTCACGCTGGCCTATGAAGTCAATCGTGGCGTGCTACACGGCCACTCACCTCCCATGGCTGCTCCTCGATGGATCCGGCCCGTAATTCGCCGTTTCCTGCTGGGGCCGGTGCTGCGGCACGGTCGCTTCATCCAGGGGAGCAAATCGCCACGCGCACTGCGCCCGGGCCCCGTACCGGCCCCGCCTGAGTCGCTGCTGAAACGGCTGGCGGCTGCCACAACCGCATTCGAAACGGATGCGGCGGCACGAGGGAGCACCACGATGGAACACCCGTTCTTCGGACGCCTGCCGCTTGGCGATTTCGTGCGGCTGCAGACGATTCATACAAGGCACCATTGCGAGCAGCTGAACGTCTCAGGTGATGGGTGACAGGTGTTTTCACCATGGTGACAGGCGGCGGCAGTTCCATGTGCCTGGCGCCGGCCGCTCCGCCTATCTTCCAGGAGACGGATGACATTCCAGATCGAGCCCGAGCAGGAAGGAGACGGCCGCTGGATCGCCGAGGTGCCCTCTCGTAACGGGGACCGTGTGGAGTCACCGAGACCCGTCCTGCTCTACGACGGCACCTGCGGATTCTGTGCCGAGAGTGTCCAGCTCGTCCTCCGCCACGATCGCCGGGGGGCCCTCCAGTTCGCCGCCCTCGACAGCAGTTTCGGTCGTGCGGTGCTCGCGCGACACCCCGAAATCGCAGCGGTGGATTCGATGGTGTGGTACGAGCCGGCGCATGGAGGGGCGAGCGAACGACTCCTCACCCGATCGGCGGCCGCACTGCGAGTGGCCCGGTACCTCGGTGGTGCCTGGCGTCTCGCCACGGTGGCAGGGCTGATGCCTCGATTCTTCCGGGACTCCCTCTACCGCCTGGTCGCCCGGCATCGGCACCGGTTGACTCGCGGTGGTCAGCAATGCCTGGTGCCGAGCCCGGACCAACGAGCCAGGTTCCTCACGTGAGTACGGGCCGTCGCGCGGGCGGCTCGGCCGCAACACATCGAGAGCCGCAACACATCGAGAAGCGATGGCCCGGATAGAGGTGAGCGTCATGGAGCCCGCCATTCGAGCGAGCGTCGATCCCCTCGCCGTCGACCTGTCGGCTCGCTTGCGACGGGCAGACGCCCCGCCGCCACGCGCGACCACGACGCGGCCCTTCTCCACGCGAGCCGCCTTGGAGATCTATCAGCGCAAGGCGGCAAAGGGGGACCGGCCCGCGGTGCGGACGGAAGGCTATCCGGCGCTACTCGCGGCCCTGAGGGCGAGCCCTGAGGGAGAGCTCGTCGTACACGGCATAGCGTTCCCGGATGCCGTCTACCTCGTGTTTACCGACGCGGCACGACGCCAGTGCCTGGGTGTGCTCCGGAAGCGGCGGATCGCGGAGGGCGCCTGATGCGGCCGGGTGGCACGGGCCGCCGCTGGTGCGGGCGCAGGCTTGATCGCCGCAGGTCAGGCCAATGACTCCAAGCTGGGACCGCACTCTCGATCGAATCGCCGCCGGAGGCCGCGCACGGAGCCTCCCTTGGGGCGCGTTCGACTCCAGGAGGATCACTGATGGCTACCAGTAGTGTCCCCGAAGTCTGGCTGCGCGGACCGTTGCCCGGGTATACGCCGGTGCTGATACCCGTGGCGCAGGCACTCCTCCAGGCCCGTGAAGACGTGGAACGAGTCGCAGCGCCGGCGACCACGGAAGAGCTGTGGCGCCGTCCCGGTGATGCAGCGACCGCGGGATACCACCTGCAGCACCTCGCCGGCAGTCTCGACCGCCTGCTTACGTACGCGCGTGGCGAGCCGCTCAGCGAGGCACAGCGCGCGGCGCTTGCGCGGGAGGGCACACCAGGGACGCCAAACCCGGAGCTCGTCCAGGCGGTGCTGGCACAGATCGATCGGGCACTGGAGCAGCTCCGACTCACTCCGGCCGAGAGCCTGGGAGCAGCACGCGAGGTGGGGCGCGCCAGATTGCCGAGTACGGTGCTCGGGCTGCTTTTTCATGCCGCGGAGCACACCTCGCGGCACGTTGGCCAGGTCATCACGACCTTGAAGGTGGTGCGCGGGCTGTCGGGCGCCGCCTGAGGGAGCCCTAGGCCGATGGCCGAGGAGAGAACCGAGCCCACCCGCCGTCGAGGTCAGCATCCGGCCGGGATCGTCGAATACGTCCTGCCGGGTGATTGGCAGGTCCTGGCGGGGCGCACCGGCGCGGCAAACGACTACCTTAGCCTGAAGCTTGCCCGTCCCGATGACCTGTGGTTTCACGTTCGGGGCATGCCGGGGAGCCATGTGGTGCTGCGGGTGTCGCCGGGCGAGTCGCCGGACCGTACGACTCGAGAGCTGGCCGCGGCGATCGCCGCCTATCACAGCAAGGCTCGGGAGGGGGGCACGGTGGGGGTCTCCTGTACCGAGGCGCGGCACGTCTCCAAGCCGCGTGGCGCAAAGCCGGGGACCGTGACCATCAGAAAAGAGGTCGTTCTCAAGGTCCGCCCTCTCAGCGAGGCTGCCCTGGCGGCGTTCCGGTCGGATTCGCCGTAGGCCAGTCCCCTGGAACCAGGAGGTCCCATGGTGGACGGCAAGACACCGATCTATGCGACGCTGCTCCTGATGGGCCTGTTCGTAGCGGCGTTCCTGCTCTTCCAGCCCTACTCGGCTGATTGGCCGGGGACAATCTACGCCAAGCCGGCCCAACGATACGTCCGCGCGGCGTTGCGTCAGGACTCGGTCGCCCTGCTTCGGCAGTCGACCTCCCTTCCGGCGGTGCGATGGGCGCTCCGAGCGGCTCGCAGACACCCGGACACCCTGGCCCTGTGGGCCAGCCGGGTCGAAGCCTGGACCGGTGAACGGAGGGGAGACACCACCGAAGTGTTCGTGTATCCCTCCGGGAATGCGTGCAATGAGTCGCCGATCGTGTTCCACTTCGTCGGCTCGGGAAGCACCTTGCGAGTCGTGAGGGCGAGCTCCGCCTGCCTCTAGGGGCGAGGTCCGGCTCGCTCGTGGCGTTTTCGTTGGCCGGCGCGGTGAGTGGGCTTCTGCTGAACTGTTCCGCCGACCGCCGGGTCAGGGGCAAATAATCATGACGATGAGTCACCAGGTATCTGGCTCCGCCGGGCTCCTGTGGCTGGTGTGCGCCTGCTCGGTCACCAGGCCGGTACCGGTCGCGATCGACGCTCCTTCGTTGTCCACGTATTTGGCCGAGCACCCGGCGGCGAACCTCCGGGTCACGGAACAATCCGGCCGGCGTTACTGGGTGCATGCGCCTGCAATCCAGGGTGACTCCCTGGTTGGACGACGGGGGTATGATGTCCCGGCCCGCCCGGTCGGCATCCGGCTCAGGCAAGTCACCGAGCTCAGGACCGGCCACTTCAGCCTGGGGCGTACCGGAGCTGCGATCGGGGGAGCGCTGATCGTCGCCGGTGTGGCGCTCGCCATCCTCATCGAGAACGCACAGCCCATCTACTAGGCGGCGTCAGGGAGTCGCGGCCAGTCGCCTGGCGGCCAGTCGCCTGATCGGCGACCAAGGGGATCGTCGGCCAGCGGCACCTGTCCGGTCTCTGTGCGTCGCGTCGAAACCTTCCAGGCTCGGCGAGGGTATGGTGGGGGCCCGGCAGTTGAGGGCCAGCAGCCAATGCGCTTTCCTTAGGCAGACTCGACAGGATCTCGCCATGACCTTCAAGCCTTCGCTCTGGCAGCCGATCGCCGTCGTGCTGAGCGGCATCAACCTGGTCGCGGTCGGGTTTGCGGCCGGAGCAGCCGAGCCGTGGCACGCCACGCTCCATACCGCGCTCGCGCTAGCGTTCGGGCTGTGGGCTCAGCGGCTGCGGCAGCGTCCGGGCGGTGGCGAGCTCCAGGCCGGCCTGGAGGCGCTCGAATTCGAGGTCACCAACCTGCACCGGGAGTTGAGCGAGACTCAGGAGCGCGTGGACTTCGCGGAGCGGCTGCTGGCCCAGGGACTGGAGTCCCGCCGTGTGGGCCCGGAAGGCGAGAGCCCGCACAGGTAGCAACTGAGCCCGAACAGGTAGAACTGATGGAGGGATTCGAGACTGCGGAGGTTCGGGCCTGATGATCAGTCCAGGTGCCGCACCGGTACGATAGATTCCCATCGGCCTCGTTGGCCCCGCGCCGGCGGTGCAGCCCGCCCGGAATCCCGTACGCCCCACCCGGAGACGATCGCCAATGAGGTGCGCCGCCCGCTGGACCCTGGCTCGCGTATTCGCGACGGCCGCCGTCATCGCATCTCTGCAGGCGACGGGGGGCATGGCGCAGACCTCAGGCTGTGAGCCGATCGAGCAGCGCGGTGGCAGGGAGCTCGGCTGCTTCATCACCGCCCGCGACGAGCTGGGAGCATTGCCGAAGGACTCGGCACTCTACTGGCACATCGATGCCTTCACGACCGACGCCGGGGCGAAAGCGGCCGGGGCTCAGCGCAGCATCGTGGTTCATTCCCTTGGCCGGATCTGGCTCTTTACCATCGCCGAGGAGGGATGGCGACCCTCCGCCGGCGAGCGAATCACCACCGTGGGGCCGCTGCCCCTTGTCGGCGCGGACGCCTACGCGGCGGTCTACATGGAAGGTGTGTTCCGGCCGGGGATGCAGTCTCCCGTGCATCGCCACCCCGGAGTGGAGGCCTGGTACACGCTCCAGGGCGAGCAGTGCCTGGAGACCCCGCAAGGCAAGCTCGAGCAGCGGGCAGGCGGGCCCGGGGTGTTGGTCCCCGGCGGCGTGCCGATGATTCTCACGGGCACGGGCAAGGGCGTGCGCCGATCCCTCGTACTCATCCTGCAGGACGCGACACAGCCCCGCTCGATGCTCGCGACCGATTGGGAGCCTGTCGGGCTGTGCCGGACCTAGCCGGACTCGCTGCCCGGTGCTCGGCGCCGGCCCGGCTCTGAATCACTCCGCTCTGCATGTCCACGCCGGCGGTACAGGCTCAGGCCAGTGGGCCGAAGTTCATCACTGCCACCGCCCGACCGGTTGCTCGAGATCGAGGCGGCAGTGGATCCGGCCGGCCGGCGAGAGCGGTGGCGGACCTCCCCGGCGCTCCCGGTGTGGAGGTCGCCGGCGATTCATCCCGATGCCATATTCACGGGGATCATTCGAGGGGGAAAGCATGTCGGAAGAGTCTCTCAGGGTGCTGGTGGCAGGTCTCCGCTCGGAGCTTGCACGGGCCCACGATCTCGACGCGAAGGCCCGAGACGAGCTGCACGGCCTGGCTCGTGAGGTCGAGGCCGTGCTCCAGGGCCCGCCGGCGGAGACTCGACCGGCGGAACCCTCCTTGCGCGACCGTCTCGCCGACCGGGTGAGGGAGCTCGAGGTCTCCCATCCGAAGCTTTCCAGCACCGTCGGCAGCATCGTCGACACCCTGGCGTTCTACAATCTCTGATGCACGCCCTGCGCCTGCCGCACCGAGAGCAGCACGGCCTCGCTTCAGCGCGGCAGCAGCGTCCTTGTCTCTACCGGAGGGCTTATGCCCGACGTCTCGCGCCCATTGCGACGCTCGAGGACCAACCGACAGATCGCCGGGGTCATAGGCGGACTAGCCGAGTACCTTCGCATCGACCCCACCTTGCTGCGCGTGATCTATGTCGTGGGCTCGATCGTGTCGGCCGCGTTTCCGGGAATCCTGGTTTACATCCTGCTCTGGCTGCTCATACCCGAGACCGAGGACGCGGGGAGTTGACCCCTCCGAGGAGGCTTGCCCATGTCTGGCAGTAGTGTGCAGGACGAGCTCGCGCGCATGCGCATCATCCTCCACGACCTGGAGAGCCGCCTCGAGGCCGGGGAGGTTCCGTCTGACGGCCTGCCGGAATTCAAGAGCACCGTGGACGAGATCAGGCTCCGCGTCTGGGGGCTGCTCACCGCCGCCGGAGCGGAGGCCCCGCGCGCGACGGCGGAGCGCTTTCGGCTGCGCCGGGCGGCCGAGTTCTGCCGCGCGCTGACCCAGGATCTTGCCGGGGGCAATGTGGCCGCGGACCACCCGGAATGGCTCGAGCTGCAGCAGGCCGCGACTCACCTGGGGACCACCATCGCCGAACACGCCGGCCGAGCCGCCTAGCGCGCCCTCGGTGAGAGTCGCCCGGGGCGCACTCCTCGTTGCGGGGCCGGGTACCGGGGGCAACATTGGACGGGCTGGACCGTACCCCGTTCGATTGCTCGTGCCCGCTTTCTACTAGGAGGTCCGTATGACGATCTCCCTCCGCGCAGGTCCCATCCCCTCGCGCCCTTTCCTCCTGCTCTCCATACTGGCAGCCGCCGGCAGCGTCGCGGCCTGCGATTCTTCCATGCCCGATGAGCCGGGGCCGCCTGGCGCCGTCGCTCCGGAGGAGATTCCGCTGGCGGCAGCGCAGGCCACTCCTACCGTGTTCGCAACCGGCCTGCGGTTCCCTCGTGGATTCACCTTCGGCCCCGACGGGTCGCTGTACGTCGCCGAGGCCGGAAGCGGCGGCGACCACACGACCACGGCGTCCCAGTGCGACCAGGTGGCCCCACCGGTCGGCCCCTACGCCAACGGCAGCTCGGCGCGCATCTCCAGGATCGACACCCGGGGCCGTCGCACCACGTTCGCCCGCGGCTTCCCTTCGGCGGTGAACGCCATGGGGGATGTAGCGGGGGTCGCGGACGTCGCCTTCATCGGCCAGCAGCTCTACGCCCTCGTCGGGGGCGGCGGATGCTCGCACGGCATCCGCAGGACCCCGGCCGGGATCGCGAGCGTCTCGCCCTCGGGCGACTGGACGATCGTGGCCGACCTGAGCGCCTTCGTAGCCACCCATCCTGTAGCTCAGCTGGGGCCCGACGTCGAGCCCGACGGCTCCTGGTACTCGATGCTCGCCGTGGGAGGCAAGCTGTTCGTGGCCGAGGCCAACCACGGCCAGGTGCTGCGGGTGCTCCCCGCGACCGGGCGCGTGAGTCGCGTCGCCGACATCTCGGCCGCCCAGGGCCATGTGGTGCCCACCGCGCTGGGAGTGCGCCACGGGACGCTCTTCCTCGGCAACCTGGGAACGTTTCCCGTGACCCCGCGCGCGGAGAAGGTCCTCCGGGTGAGCCGTGACGGCACCGTCGCCGTCGAGGCGCGCGGGCTCACGACAGTCCTCGGGCTCGACTTCGATCCCCAGGGCCGGATGTATGTGCTGGAGACCACGCACGGCGCGGGGTTCCCCACGCCGGGCACCGGCCGGGTGGTGCGGCTCAACTCCGACGGGACCCGCGACGTCATCGTGAACCGGCTCTTCCTGCCGACGGCGATGCGGTTCGGTCCCGACGGTCGGCTCTACATCTCGAACAAGGGGTTCGGCCCGCCGCAGCCGGGTGAGATCCTGCGGGTGGACGTGCCGGGCGTGACGCCGGCCGCGGCGATCGCCGCCCGCTGAGCGGGACGGGGGCGAGGCGCGCCCGCCCCCGGAGCTGGTGCAGATATGCCGGCGCCTGATGGCGGCTGCCATCGGGCGCCGGTGCGCGATCCCTCGTGCTCAGGAGGTGCGGTCGATGCGAGAGCGGTCAGGCGGCAGCCCGCCCGAGGGCGCCATGACATGCTCGGTGTTCATCGCGACGAGCCTCGACGGCTTCATCGCTCGGCAGGACGGTGCTCTGGACTGGCTGCCGCACGACACCAGCGAGCCTCACGGCTACGATGAGTTCATCGCCACGGTAGATGCCATCGTAATCGGCCGCAAGACGTTCGAAACGGTCCTGACCTTCGACACGTGGCCTTATGGAGCGATGCAGGTGACGGTCCTCAGCACCACGCCGACGGCCCTGAAGGCGCCCGACGGCGCGGTGTGCGAGTTCATGGCCGGTCCTCCGGAGGAGGTCGTGCGGCATCTCCGCGCACGGGGCGTGAAGCATGTCTATGTCGATGGGGGCGTCACAATCCAGGGTTTCATGGAGGCAGGCCGGATTCAGCGGATGATCATCACGCGAATCCCGGTTCTCCTCGGAAGCGGAATCCCCCTCTTCGGGCCACTGTCGCACGACGTGCGACTCCAGCACGTCGCCACCAGGTCCTATCCCAGTGGGCTGGTCCAAAGCGAATACGTGATTGGCTGAACCCAGATCGCTCGGAGGGCGCATGCGGGGACACAGGACCATCCGTGCCGGGGGCCTCGCGCTGATCGTGGGGGCTGCGGCCTTTCTCGGCGTCTTTGCCTTTCTTGCTGCACGATTCGACTATCCTGCCGTCCTGGACGGCAACGCGGCGGAAGTGCTCCCCAAGCTGCTCGCCACCGGCGCCACCGGCAGGGCAGTGTGGGCCATTTACGGCCTGCTGCCGATCCTCTGGGTCCCGGCGGGCGTCGCGGCCTTTCATGCTCTCCGGCCGGTGAGCGGGGGGAGCGCACGCATCGGCATGCTCTTCGCGGTTATTGCCGCGCTCAGCATGATGCTCGGCCTCCTGCGATGGCCCAGCATTCACTGGAAGCTGGCGGAGGAGTACGTCCGGGCCGACAGGCCCGAGCAACTGGCACTCGGTGCGGTGTTCACCGGACTCAACAGCTATCTCGGCAACTACATCGGCGAGTTTCTCGGTGAGCTCAGCGTCAGCCTGTTCTTCCTTCTCTCCGCGCTGGGCATGCTGAAACGAGAAGCCGGGTTTCCCCGCTGGATGGGCTATCTCGGCGTCGGCACCGCCGTCGCGGGTCTGGTCGGCATGTTCCGCAACGTCACCGGCGTGGTTGCTCCCATCGCCGCCGTGAACAACTATCTGTTGCCCCTGTGGATGATCGTCTTCGGGAGCGGGCTTCTGCGTTACAGCGCCCGCGCTGCGGGACGCAGCCGCGGGGAGGCGCCCCTGGAGTACCCTGTGGAGTGCTAGGGCGTCCAGGGGCGCTCCTTGGGCTCGCTCAGCGCCATCCGACCAATGGGAGTACCATTCGAGGACCGGACTCCGATCCACCTCCGCATTCCCCGGTGCAGCCCCTCTCGTCGCCCAGAAAGCAGGTCGTGGTATGGCAGCCTACAAGGCTCTGATCGAGCGCTCCAATCGGAAGGACATCACGAACGTGGAGGTAACGGTCACCACGACTGACCTGAGCTCGGGGCGGCAGTCCTGGAGCGGAGAGTTCGTGTCGCGCAGCGCGGACGGCATCCTGCCGAACGAGCGGCTGGCCCTGACCTTCGACACGGGGCAGCGGGGCACGGCGCGGGTGAGCACGACACTGTTCGACAGCCGGTCTCCGGAGACCACCGTCGTGCAGTTCACCGGCACCGGTCCTCTCGTCCAGCTCGGCGGGCTGGCCGCGGAGTCACCTAGCTAGACGCCCCACAATCGGAGCCGCCGTGGAGCTCGTCGTGGATACCTCGGTGCTCGTCGCCGTGCTGACGGGGGAGCCGGCGCGCGAGCGGCTCATCGCCCGCGCACAGGGCGCGGAGCTCCTCGCGCCCGGCTCGGTTCACTGGGAAGTCGGAAACGCCTTCTCGGCGCTCCTCAAGCGCCGGCGACTCAAGCTGCACGACGTTCAGGCCGCGCTCACCGCGTATGCCCAGATTCCGATCCGGCTGGTCGAGGTCGAGCTCGCGGCCGCTCTCGAGCTCGCCGATCGGCTCGGCTTGTACGCCTACGATGCCTACCTCATGGCGTGCGCGCGGCGGCAGCGCGCTCCCCTCCTGACGCTCGACGCGAGGCTGGCGCGCTCGGCGGCGGAGGCCGGCGTGCAGGTCGTGGAGGTCTCATGAAGGAGTTCACCTACTCGGAGGCGCGGCAGCGGCTGGCCGCCCTGCTCGAGCGCGCCCGTCGCGAGGGCGCGGTTCGCATTCGGCGCAAGGACGGGCAGGTATTCGTGCTCCGACCCGAGAAATCGGCGGGCTCACCCCTGGACGTGCCGGCGATCCCCGCCCGGCTCGGTCGCGACGAGATCCTGGACGCGATCCGGGAAGGGCGCCGCGCACTCTGAGACTCTTCGCCCGTGCGACGAGCCAGGGTGGACTCCCTTCGAATGCCGCCGGAGCCGAGCCGGCCGCCGGCGGAAAGCGAGCTCCCCGTTGGTCTCGGTGAGCTCGCCTGACGACGCGCCTGGGTCGATCGGTGCTACGACGCCGATTGCATCTGCGAAAAGAAGGCCTCGGCGCGCTTCTGCATCTCCTCGGGTGTCAGGTCCTCTATATGCTGGGCGAGCCACCACTGGTGGCCGAACGGATCCTCGACGCAGCCGCTACGATCGCCCCAGAACTGGTCGGCGAGCGGCATGATCGGCTTGGCCCCGGCGTCGACGGCCCGCGTCCAGGCGGCATCCACGTTCTCCTGATAGACGAAGAAGCTGACCGGGGTGCCGCCATACGACTTCGGACTTCTGCCGCCCTGCTCCGGCATCTCTTCGCCCAGCATGATGACCGAGTCGCCGATCCGCAGCTCCGCGTGCATGATCGTCCCGTCGGGTGCCGGGAACCGCATGATTTCTTCGGCTCCTAATGCTTTCTTGTAGAAGTCGATGGCCTCCGCCGCCCCGGCGACGACCAGACTGGGTGTGACGGTGTGATACCCCCTCGGAATCGCCTGCGCCTTCTTTGCCATGATGGCCTCCTGCTCTCGTGAATGGTGCCTGCGCAATATTGGAAACCGGTCCGGCGCAGGCAACCACGTGGTGTCTCGAAGGTGGACATTCGAACGAGCCGCGTGATCTGCACCGTGGCAAGCGGCCGCTTGCGTCGCGAGGTCCCCAGCCCCCCGCCGATATTGGGTGCATGACCGCCCGCGCCTGAAGCGGCTCGGCAGCTTCGAATCGGCTAACCTTCGGGGTGCGTTACGGCTGTGGTCTTCACGAGCCGTCCCCGAGCGGCGGCGGCACGACAGAGGAGGCGAAGTGAGTTGGGAAGCTGTGTGGGCCGGTGCAGGAGTCGCGCGTCAGTTCGTGCAGCGCCTGTCGGAGCTGGACCCGGTAGAGCTGCGGCAGGCCGTTCCTCCCATCCTCGACCGAGATCCCTATCTGAGCGCCTGGACCAATGTCCAGGCAGCGTTGGGGAACGCGCCAGCAGGCGACCGGGAAGCCTTCGAGCCGCTTCTTGCGGAGCTCGATGCCCGCATCGAGGTCCTGGACCTCGAGCCGACAATGCGCGAGGCGGCCCGACGGGCTCTGCGTGGGCTCGTGTCGCAGCCCTGGCTCCTGACGCCGGAAAGTCTGACGTTCGTCTACGAGCCGTTCGAGAGTGTGATCCCCCTGGCCTCTCTGGGTGCTGTGAACCCGCCCCCCGCACAAGTTTCAGGAGAGACGAACGTGAATCAGCCCGACGAGCGGCTCCGGCCGCATCCCGCCACTCGATTGGCGGGTCCGGTGGTGGCCCTCGATCTTCCGGACCTCGCCCGCGCCCTGCACGCCGAGCCGCACCCGGCGAAGGACGGCCACCGGCAGGTAGGGCTGATTCACCGCGGCCCGCTGCGCCTCCTGCTCTTCACCTTCGAGCCCGGCGGCCGCCTGGTCGAGCATCGGGCCCCCGGCCAGGTGGTGATTCACTGTCTGCGGGGAGAACTGGCGGTCGAGGCAGGCGCAGCCCGACATACGCTGGGCGGCGGGGAGGCGCTCGTGCTGGAGCCGGACGTGCCGCACTCGGTGGAGGCCCTCGCCGAAAGCGAGATGCTGCTGACGGTGTGCATGGGCTGAGCCGAGAGATCGGGCACTGGGTCGACCCAGTGCCGGAGATCGGCGCAGTATTGACAGCCGCTGTCCCGCTACATAGCGTGGGCCCACCCATCGACAAGGGCCCACGCCGGTCACACCGGCACATTCTGCCGCGCAGCTCTCGCCTCCCTCCCGACGCCCTCAGGACGCCCCGAAGGACCCACGACCGCCACGACGCCGATGGGTGATCCCTACCTACCGGAGGTCCGCCATGAAACGGACGGTACTCTGCGCCCTGGCCATCACGGGCGTGCTCGCTTGCGATCATCCGACCCAACCCACCGCTCCCAGTGTCACGCCGACCGCCCTTGCCACACTCACGAGGGGAGGCTTCGAGGTCACCAACCTCGGTACGCTCGGGGGATCCTTCAGCGTCGCATTCACCATCAACGAGCGCGGCGAGGTAGTCGGCTTCGCCGACCTCCCGTCCGGCAAGCAGCGCGCCTTCCTCTGGACTCCGAGCCGGGGCATGCGGAGCCTCGGCACTCTCGGCGGCTCGAACAGTTTCGGCGGTTACATCAACGATCAGGGGGACGTGGTCGGCGCGAGCGAGGTCCGGCGTGGCTCCACCGTGAGCAAGGCGTTCCTGTGGACCAAGGCCGGCGGCATGCGCAGCCTGGGCACGCTCGGCGGGCGGAACAGCTTCGCCGGCTCCATCAACAATCGCAGAGAGGTGACCGGGAACGCCGACCTGCCCAACGGGAATTTCGAGGCGTTCCTGTGGAGTCCGGGACGCGGGATGCGGAGCCTGGGAACCCTGGGTGGGGCGAACAGCCTCACCAGCGACATCAACGATGCGACGCAAGTCGTCGGAACCAGTGAAGTGCGGCCGGGGTCGGGTGCGTTCCGGGCGTTCCTGTGGACCGAGCGGCGCGGGATGGAGGATCTCGGCACTCTCGGCGGACTCAACAGTATGGGTGTGGGCATCAGCCAGACCGGGGTGGTCATCGGCAGCAGTGAGACCGCCTCGGGTACGGTGGAGGCCTTCATCTGGACCAGGGGGGGTGGCATGCGAAGTCTGGGCAGTCTGGGCGGTAGCTTTGCCGAAGCGCACTACATCAACACCCACCGCCGGGTCGTCGGCGCCAGCCTCGTCGCGAACGACAGGCGTCAGCTTCCATTCCTCTGGACCCCCGAAGACGGTATTCGACGGCTGCCTACGCTCGGGGGCGACTTCGGCGACGCCTGGGGCGTGAACGAGTTCGGTCAGATCGCCGGCAGTACCAACCTGGTAGTCGGGGGCTTCGTACGCGCCACCCTCTGGACACCGACGACCGGCCCGCTGACGGCCACCGACCCCGACGCCGCACTCGAAGCCGCCGGAGCCGAAGTCGATGGCCGGGCCACCATGTCCGCGGTCTGCGCCCTGGTCGCCCGATGGGACCGGCGGCCGGCCTACGCCGGGTCACGGAGTGGGGCCTGCCCGGCGCATTGATCCGGCGGGGCCCTTCTGGACCGGGCTCCGGAGCGTAAGTTTGTACGGCGAGCGCCATCGGCGATCCTCGTGGCTCATGGCTGCCTCGACGAGGCGCCGATGGTCTGGTCGTTGGAGCGGTGATCGTGTTCGCTGGCGTGCTCGGGAGCGGCTTTCGGTGCAGGCATCCACGGAGAACACGCATGGCCCCCAAGATGAAGCGGCCCCCCGTCGAACCCGCCAGGAAGCATGCTCCGCAATCGCTGGACAACGATGTCCAGTCCGTGCTCGCGTGGCTGGAGCGCTACGGGACCAAGCGCACCCGCGACGACATGGCGCGGTACGGAATCCCCTCGGACAACGCATTCGGCGTCACGATGGCCGACATGAAGGTGCTGGCCAAGCGGCTCGGACGGAATCACGAGCTGGCCGCCGCGCTCTGGCGAAGCGGCTGGTACGAGGCCCGCATGCTGACCTCCTTCGTGGATGAGCCGGCTCGCGTCACGGCGGCGCAGATGGACCGCTGGTGCCGCGACTTCGACAACTGGGGGATCTGCGACACCGTGTGCTTTCACCTGTTCGACCGCACGCCGTACGCCTGGCAGAAGGTCGAGCAGTGGCACGACCGGCGCGAGGAATTCGTCAGGCGGGCGGCCTTCGCGTTGCTGTGGGGTCTCACCGTACATGACAAGCACGCCGGCAACGAGCGGTTCGTCGGCGGCCTCGGCTTCATCGAGCGCGCCTCCACCGACGAGCGGCACTTCGTGAAGAAGGCCGTGAACATGGCGCTGCGTGCGATCGGGAAGCGCAATACCGCGCTCAACGTCGCCGCGGTGCAGGTGGCCCGGCGCCTGGCCGACTCGCCGCAGCCGGTGGCGCGCTGGGTGGGGAAGGACGCTCTGAGGGAGCTCACCAGTGCCAGCGTGATTCGGCGCGCCGCCGCGCGGGGTCACTCCACGGCGCGCTTGCATGCCTGACAGGGTGGCGCTGGTGGCGGGGGC
>CAMPKP010000074.1 GCA_946887295.1 uncultured Gemmatimonadota bacterium
TCTCGACCTGCTGCTCGCCAACAAGCTCGATCCTTCGGATCTGCAGCGGTCGCTCGTCTACCGGCTGGAGAACGTCGGGAGCACGGCGCGGCGCGAGTTCCGGATCCGGGCGCCGCTCGATCTGGGCAAGAGATTCCACGCGGCGCCGGCGTTCGGCGACCTGGACGGCGACGGGCGGCTGGACCTCGTGATGGGGCAGTGGGGGCCGCGTCTCGCATGGTACCGGGGCACTCCGGAGGGCTACGCGGCGGTCGATACCGCGCTGATCACCATCACCCGCGGCAGCAATACGGTGCCGACCCTCGGCGACCTGGACGGCGACGGTGACCTGGACCTGATCGTCGGTGAATCGTCGGGATGGCTCAACTACTATCGCAACGATGGTGGGCCCTCGCGCCCGGCGTTCGCGCTGGTGAGCGACGAGTTCGAGGGCATCCACCTGGGGCGGCGGAGCGCGCCCCTGCTCGCGGATCTCGATCAGGACGGCGACCTGGACCTGCTGGTCGGATCGGAGAGCAACGGACTCGCGCTGTTCAGGAACGGCGGCACCCGCACGGCTCCGCGACTGGCTCCCGACTCAGCCTTCAGCGTGGAGGCCCCCATCCTCGCCGCTCCCTCGGCCGGCGACGTCGACGGCGACGGAGATCTCGATCTCATCGTCGGCGGTGCCGGTGGAGGGGCCACCTACTTCGAGCAGGTCGGGGGAGGCCGGTAACGAGACCGGCCTCGCCGCGACGGCTGCGTCGGATCGTCTACGTCCGTGGCTTGCCCCCCTGCGACATCCGGTTGACTTCGCTCTCGCTCATCCGGTTCGCGTCGAGATCGCCGTGGCCGGTCACCCGGTTCCAGGCGTCCCGTACGGCCTCCTTCACCTTCTCCCAGGTGCTCTCCGCCCCGCCTCTGCCTTCATGGCGATCCCAACCGGTCCGGAGGTCGGATTCGACGTCGTCCCAGCTGCGGCCCATATGGTGGCGGCCCGACTCGAAGCCGTACTGATAGGCCGGGCGGAACTCCTCGTAGGTGCGGCCGGTGGCGTAGGGGCGAGCACCGTAGTTCTCGCGCCACCAGATGTCCTCTTGATCCCAGGTGTTGTCGAACGCCATTCTAGCCTCCAGTGCGTAGTCAGTGGTAACTCCTGCACCACCAGCATGCTAACTGTTAACGGCAACATGGATCGTGACCCTCGTCACCGCCCGGCACCCGCGGCAGCCCGGGTCGGCGGCCTTGCGTCGCGATGGATCTGATCCAGAGTGCACTGCTCGGGCCGCTTGTCGGGCCGCCAGCGCAGAAACCTGGTACCATGCCGGAACCGGCCGCCGGACACGTGATCGTACTCCACCTCGACCACGAGCACCGGCCGAAGCGGCACCCACTCGGCGGAGCGCTCGGTGCTCCAGCGGCTCGGACCCCCGGGGGCGCGGCCGGTGAATCCGGGGGGCTCGATCAGCCGCTCGAGCTTGTCGGTCAGGGCGGGCCGAAGCCGAGCCGGGATGCTGGACGTGAAGCCGACGTGGTGCAGCAGGCCTTCGCGGTCGTAGAGCCCGAGGAGGAGTGACCCCACCACCTTGCCGCGCGACGCGTAGCGAAACCCACCCACCACGCAGTCCGCCGTCTTCCGCCGCTTCACCTTGATCATGCCGTCGCGCTCGCCGGAGCGGTACGGCAGGTCCAGTCGCTTGGCCACCACGCCGTCCAGGTCGCCGTCGCCGCCCCCGGCGAGCCACCGTTCGGCGGTCGCCCGGCTCGCGGTGGCTTTGGACAGCGTGACCGCGCCTCCGTGACCGAGGTACTTCCTGGCGAAGGTTTCCAGCCTCCGCCGGCGCTCGGCCAGCGGCAGGTCCACCAGCGCCCGCCCCCGTTCGTCCACCAGCAGATCGAACACCATGAGCCGGGCCGGATGGGCTTCGGCCAGCATCCGGACCCGGCTCTCCGCCGGGTGCACCCGCAGGAGCAGCTCGTCGAACGAGAGGCGTCCGTCCACCGGGATCACGATCTCGCCGTCGAGGACGAAGCGTCTGGCGGCCACGCCGCGTACCGACTCGACCAGGTCGGGGAAGTAGCGCTCCAGCGGCTTACCGGCTTTCGACTGGATGCGCACCGAATCGCCGTCACGGAACACCAGGCTGCGGAACCCATCCCATTTCGGCTCGTAAAGCCAGCCCCGGCCCTTCGGAAGCGCATCGGCGGTCTCCGCTTCCATCGGAGGGTAGGGTTCTCGGAGAGGCAGGCTCATAACACCTCCTCGAGCCTGAAGCGCCCTCGGGTGGACAGCAGGCCCTTCCAGAGGTCGCCGCGGCGCCGGACGCGGGTGGGCAGATTGTCGAGCCGGAAGTCGGCGATCTCGAAGCCGCGCTCCACCTCGTCCCAGGTCACCGGCGCCGACGCGCCGGCGAATTCGTTGGGACGGACCGAGTAGACCGAGGCCAGGGTCCGGCCCCACGCGTTCTGGTTGTAGTCCACCAGCACACGGCCCCGCGGCCGATCGGCCACCAGGAACTCGGTGGTGATGAGCCGGGGGTGCCGTTCCTCCAGCTGCTTGGCGAGCCGCTTCGCGAATCCCCAGACCGCCTTCTGCGTCGGTGCCCGCACGATGGGAACGTAGAGGTGGAGCCCTTCCGAGCCGCTGGTCTTCACCAGCGGCCGCATGCCAAGCTCCTCCAGCGCGCGCCGCACCACGAGCGCGGTCTCCAACACCTGCTCGAAGGCCGCACCGGCTGCGGGATCCAGGTCGAAGTTGAGGTAGTCGGGGCGGCTCGGCTCATCGCAGCGCCCGTACCAGGGGTTCAGGTCGATGCAGCCGAGGTTCACCACCCAGAGCAGGGATGCGAGGTCCTGAACCATGGGAAACGCGATCAGGTTCTTCGATTTGTGCATGATCTCGCAGGTCTCGATCCACTCCGGGCGCGGCGAGGGCGCGCGCTTCATGAAGAACCACTTGCCCCGGATGCCGTTGGGGTAGCGCTTCATGACCATCGCCCGGTCGCGAACATGGGGCAGCAGCACCGGGGAGACGTCGGCGTAGTACTGGAGGAGGTCGCGCTTGGTGAGCCCGGACCGCGGCCAGAAGACCTTGTCGAGATTGCTGAGCCGCACGGTTCTGCGCCCCGCGCGGAAGTCCACCTCACTCTTGCCCTTCGGAATCCGCGGGGCTGTCGCGGCGCTTCTCGTCGCGGGCATTTGCCGCTCCTCTGCTTTTCGGCCTCAGGCGCGGAAGCGCGCCCGCCACCGGCTCGTAAGCCAGCTCGCGACCATCGCGTGCCGCCCGCAGGAGCAGCGCCCCGCGGCTCATGTCGCCGCGGCCCGCGAAGTCGGTTGGAAAGAGGAGCCGCTCGCCCACGACGTCGAGCAGCACGTCCACGTACTTTCCCGTCGCCACGCTGCCGAGCAGGACCAGCTCGGTGGAGGGATCCGCCGCGAGCCGGGCGATGTCCTGCGCCAGCGGGGCGCGATAGCGGGGATCGTCCGGTCGGATGCTCACCGAGCCGAACGCCTCCAGGTCCTCCGCGCTCATCCGGGTGTCCGCGGCCACGAGGCCGCGGTTGGTGGTGATCACCTGGACACCCCCGATCCCCGTCGGTGCCCGGGCGAACCGCTCGGCATAGGCCAGCTTTCCCCGGAAATAGAGGCCGCTCAGGAAGCTGAAGGCCTCGCCCAGGGTGATTCCCCCCTCGCTTCGGAGTCGTACGGCCAGGGGAAACGACGCCTCACGCCGCAACAGCAGCGCCGCCCGTTTCCCGCCGCAATGCGCCGGGGAGAGCAGAAACACCCGGAGCGCGCCGGCATGGCCAGGCTTCATGACCTATGCTGCCTCAATCCGGGGAGCAGGGCCGTGGCATGGGTCACGTCGGGAGCCGCTGGCGTGTCCTTCCGGGAGAGGTTAGCGTGGCGTGGTGAGAGAAACCGGCGTGGATCGCGGATTCCGGCCGGGCGTGGCTCCCTGGCTGGCTCTGCTTTGCGCACTGGGCTGCGCTGCCGAGCGCCCCGGCGGGCCGACCACCGTGACCGTGTCCGGCAGCGTGCTGGGCGCGGAAGGGCAGATTCTTCGCCGGCAGCTGGAGCGTTTCGACCGCGAGAATGCCGCCATCCGCGTCGAGATGCGCCCCACCCCGGACGCGGCGGATCTCCGCCATCAGCTCTACGTGCAGTGGCTCAACGCAAGGGCCACCGATCCCGACATTCTCCAGGTGGACGCGATCTGGACGCCGGAATTCGCCGCCGCCGGCTGGATCCTTCCCCTGGACCGGTTCGCTCCGGATGCCGCCGCGTTCTTTCCCGTCACCATCGAGGCGAACCGCTGGCAGGGAGAGCTGTTCGCGCTGCCCTGGTTCGTGGACGTCGGCATGCTCTATTGGCGCACCGATCTCTTCGCCCAACCGCCCGGGACCTGGGAGGCGCTGGAGCGCGCGGTGGCTCCGCTCGTGTCCCGGGGCTCCGTCCGCTACGGTCTGGTATGGCAGGGGGCGCGCTACGAGGGCCTGGTCACCGTGTTCCTCGAGTACCTGGGCGGGTTCGGGGGCAAGATCCTCGACGGCGGCCGGGTCACGGTGCAGGAGCCGCCCGGGGTTCTCGCGCTCACTACCATGCGCGATCAGATCCACCGCAAGGGTGTGGTGCCCGTCCGGGTGCTGACCTGGCACGAGGAGGAGCCGCGCTTCGCTTTTCAGAACGGCGAGGCGGCGCTCATGCGGAACTGGCCCTACGCCGTGGCGCCGATGCAGGACAGCGCCCAGTCGCGGGTGGCCGGCCGGTTCGCCGTGGCCCCGATGCCGGCGGCTCCGGGCGGCCGGCACACGGCTGCCTTCGGGGGCGCGCAGCTGGCCATCAACGCCTTCAGTCCGGAGGCGGACGCCGCGTGGCTGGTCATCGACTACCTCACGCGGCCCGAACAGATGCTCGAGCGGGCGAGCGTCGTGGGGCAGTTTCCGACCCGGACAGCCGTCTACGACGATCCGGCCCTCGCCGACGCCCTGGCGATTCCCCCGGCCCAGGCCCGCGAGATCGTCGAGGCCGCCGTGCCCCGGCCGGTGACCCCGGTCTACACCCAGCTGTCGGAGATCCTCCAGATCCAGCTTCATCGCGCCCTCAGCCTGCAGGCCGAGCCCCGTGACGCGCTGATCCGGGCCGCGGCCGAGATGCAGGCGCTGCTGGACCGCGCCGGCCTCGGCAGGGGCGACGTTGCCGGCCGCTGAGCCGCGCGGCGCCGAGCATCGCGAGGCCCGTCTGGCCTACGCGATGGTGGCTCCTGCCGTGGCCACGATTCTCCTGGTCGCCCTGTTCCCGCTCACCTGGACCGTCTGGGAGTCGCTGCATCTGCACGACCTCCGCATGCCCTGGCTGGGCCAGCCGTTCGTGGGCCTGGAGAACTACGCCGAGGTGCTCCGCGACCGCCGGTTCTGGGGGGCGATGGGGCACACCCTCTGGTTCGCGGTCGCCACTGTGAGCCTGGAGCTGGTGCTCGGGTGCGTGCTGGCCCTGGCGATGAACCGCACCTTCCGCGGGCGGGCGCTGGTGCGCGCCTCCATCCTGATCCCGTGGGCCATTCCCACCGTCGTGGCCGCGCTGGTCTGGCGGTTCATGTTCGAGGGCTACGAAGGCTGGCTCACCGACGACGTTCGGGCCTGGGTGCCGGTGATTCTCTCCGACGTCTGGAAGACCACGCCCTTCGTGGCGCTCCTGCTGCTGGCGGGCCTGCAGGGGATCGATGCCTCGCTGTACGAGGCGGCGCGGATCGACGGCGCGTCGCCCTGGCGGCAGTTCCGCTACATCACGCTCCCGCTGCTGGCTCCCGCGATCATGGTGGCGCTGATCTTCCGGACCCTGGACGCCTTTCGCGTCTTCGACCTGATCTACGTCCTGACCGGCGGCGGCCCGGGCACGGCGACCGAGCCGATCGCGCTCTACACCTTCAACACCCTGATGCACAACCTGCGGTTCGGATACGGCTCCGCGCTCTCGGTGCTCGTCTTCCTCGTCACCTTCGCGCTGGCGCTCGGGTACATCCGGCTGCTGGGCCGCGGCCTCACGGACGTCCGATGAGAGGGCGCGACCGGTGGGCCGCTCTCGTGATCGTGGCGCTGGTGCTCGGCGCCGCATTCCCGTTCTATCGGGCGGTGGCCGGCTCGCTCACCACCGAGGCGCAGCTCTTCGAGGGCGCGCCGCTGTGGCCCCGTCCGGCGGTGTTCGATCACTACCGCGCGCTCTTCACCGAGCGCGACTTCTGGCTGCCGATCCGCAACTCGCTCGTGGTGGCCGGCGCGACCACGCTCTTCTGCGTGACGATCGGGTCGCTCTGCGCCTACGCGCTGGCCCGGCTCAGGTTCCGCGGCAAGGCCCTGCTGCTGGGCGTCATTCTGGCGGTCAGCATGTTCCCCCAGATCGCCATCGTGTCCCCGCTCTTTCTCCTCCTCCGGAGCGTCCGTCTGATAGACACCTATCCGGGACTCATTCTGCCCTACATGACCTTCGCGATGCCGCTCGCGGTCTGGCTCCTGGTGGGCTATTTCCGCCAGCTCCCGGCCGAGCTGGAGGAGGCGGCGATGGTGGATGGCGCCAGCCGGCTCCGGGCCTTCCGCGATGTGATCGTTCCCCTGGCGCTTCCCGGCATCGCGGCCACGGCGATACTCACCTTCGTGTACAGCTGGAACGAGTTTCTCTTCGCGCTCTCCTTCACGCTCGGTCCCGAGCGGCAGACCGTGCCGGTGGCGATCGCGCTCTTCCGCGGCCAGTACCAGGTCCCCTGGGGCCAGGTGCTCGCGGCGGCGATCGTCGCGACCGCTCCGGTGGCCGCTCTGGTGCTGGCCTTCCAGCGCCGGATCGTGCAGGGACTCACCGCCGGCGCCGTAAAGGGCTGACCCATGGCCTCCGTCCACCTCGACAAGGTGTGGAAGACCTACCCCAACGGGCACGTCGCCGCCCGGGGCGTGGAGCTCGACATCGCCGACGGCGAGTTCATGGTGCTGGTCGGCCCCTCGGGCTGCGGGAAGAGCACGGCCCTGCGCATGATCGCCGGGCTCGAGACGCCGAGCGCCGGCCGGGTGCTGATCGGCGGCCGCGACGTCACCGGCCTCCCGCCTCAGGAGCGGGACATCGCGATGGTCTTCCAGAGCTATGCGCTCTATCCCCATATGACGGTCCGCGAGAACCTGGCGTTCGGGCTCCGCATGCGCGGTGCGGCGCCCGCGGTGATCGCCGACCGGGTGGCGGCCGCCGCCAAGGCGCTCGGCCTCGAGGCCGTGCTCGACCGGAAGCCGGGGCAGCTGTCGGGAGGGCAGCGCCAGCGCGTCGCACTCGGCCGGGCGATCGTGCGGGAGCCGCTGGTCTTCCTCTTCGACGAGCCCCTTTCGAACCTGGATGCCAAGCTCCGGCTGGAGACCCGCGCGGAGCTGGCGCGGCTGCACCGCCGGCTCGCCGCGACGATGGTCTACGTCACCCACGATCAGGAGGAGGCGCTGACCCTGGGGAGCCGGGTGGCCGTGATGCACGAGGGGCAGGTGGAGCAGGTGGGTCCCCCGCTCGAGGTCTACCGCCGGCCCGCCACCATCTTCGTGGCGACGTTCGTGGGATCTCCCGCCATGAACCTCCTCCCGGCCGATCTGCTGCCGGGTGCGCGGCCCGGGACGGCGGCCGCGGCGGGCGTCACCCTCGGCGTGAGACCGCACGACATCGCCGTGGGAGCTCCGGGATCCGCCGATCTCGACGCCCTGGTGGACGTGGTCGAGCCGCGAGGCAGCGAGCTCCTCGTGTATCTTCGGCTGGGACCCACCGGCGATGGGCCCGAGATCCGGGTGATCACCCCGCCCGATCTCGAGATCGCCCCCGACCAGGTGGTAGGGCTCCGGTTCGACCGCGGGCGGCTGCATTTCTTCGATCGGGAGAGCGGGCGCCGGGTGGACTGATACCTTTGTGGGAGCGACACGGCCGGATCAGAGCGCCGGAGCCGTGCTCCTTCGACCGTGCGGCACGCAAGGAGGCAACATGGCGAGACGGATACGCACCCGTGGCGGGGTGGGCAGGGATCTCCTCAAGGGGGCGGTGGCCGGAGCGGTGGCGACCTTCGTGATGGGCCGGGTCACCGGCTACATGTACGAGCACGAGGACCGCCAGGCCCGCCGGGAGGAGGAGGACGCGCGGGGCGACCGCAGCGCCTACGAGATCGCCGCGGAGAAGGCCGCTGCGGCCGCGGGAACCTCGCTCGACCGGGAGCAGCGGGCCCGGGCAGGCTCGGCCATTCACTGGGCCCTCGGCATCGGGGCCGGGGCGACCTATGCCGTGCTTCGCCGCCGCTTCCACCGGCTCGGCAGCGCGGCCGGGACCGCGTTCGGCACCGGCTTCTGGGCCTTCATGGACGAGGGGCTGGTGCCGGCGCTGGGCCTCACGCCCGGGGCCACCTCGTTTCCCTGGCAGACCCACGCCCGCGGCCTGGTCGGTCATCTCACATTCGGTACCGTCACCGAAGGCACACTCCGGCTGCTGGATCGGATGGCCTGAGAACGGGAGGCAGCATGGCAGAAGAGAAGAAACCCGACGACGAGCAGCTCAAGCGAAAGCTCACCCCGCTGCAGTACCAGGTCACCCGGCATGAGGGCACCGAGCCTCCCTTCCGCAACGAGTACTGGGACAACAAGGAGCCGGGGATCTACGTGGACGTGGTCTCGGGTGAGCCGCTGTTCAGCTCGCTCGACAAGTTCGACTCGGGCACCGGCTGGCCCAGCTTCACCCGGCCGATCGAGCCCGAGCACGTCGTGGAGCGGGAGGACCGGTCCCTGCCGGCGAGTCGCACCGAGGTTCGCTCTCGCGAGGCGGACTCGCATCTGGGGCATCTGTTCGACGACGGTCCGGCGCCGGCCGGTCTGCGGTACTGCATGAATTCCGCGGCCCTGCGGTTCGTTCCGGTGGACCGGCTGGAGGCGGAAGGATACGGCCGTTACCTGCCGCTGTTCGAGCGGACCACGAAGTAGCGGCGGGTTCCCGGCGCGCGGGGTTCGGCGCCGACGTACATTGAGGCGTCCGGACTCCACGCGCATGCCCTTCTCCGCTCGCTCAGCCCTGCGGTACACCGCTCTGGTCGTCCTGCTGGCGGCGCTCTATGCCACGGCGGGATGGATCGGCCTGCGGTACGTCACCATCGGGCACAACGTCTCGCTGGTGTGGCCGTCCGCGGGCATCGCGTTCGCCGCGCTGGTTCTGCTGGGCGGGCGATACTGGCCGGGTGTCCTGCTGGGCGCCTTCCTCGCGAACGTCACGACACCGGCCCCGCTCGCGGCCGTCCTGGGGATCTCGGTCGGCAATACAGTCGAGGCGCTGCTCGCCGCCTACTTCCTTCGCCGCGTGGCCGGACCCCGGCCCCAGCTCGAAGATCCCCTTCACGCTCGCACGCTCGTTCTCGTTGCCGTACCGGTGGCTGCGCTCGCCGCGGCGCTCATCGGGGTCGGTACCCTGGTGGCCGTCGGGGAGCTCGCGCCGGGCGCCGCCACGCAGGCGCTGATCATGTGGTGGGGCGGGGACGCGCTCGGCATGCTGGTCGTCGCGCCGGTCGCGTTCAGCTGGGCGGCCCGGCCCCGGTTCCGCGATACCCGCCGGCTGCTCGAGGTGGTGGCCCTGGTGGTGGGCACGGCGGCCGCGGCCGATCTGGGTCTGCTTCAGAGCTTCCGGCTGCCGGCGCTGGAGGAGGTGGAATACGCCTACCTCCTCTTCCCCTTCGTGGTGTGGGCCGGCGTACGGTTCGGTCCACGAGGCGCGTCGCTGATCACCCTGGTCGTGTCCATGGTGGCGGTATGGCACACGGCCCGGGGCGGGGGTCCCTTCCTGGTCGGTTCCGTGGGGGGCACGCTTCTGGCCGTCGCCTGCTACCTCCTGGTTCTATCGATCACCGGGCTGGTGGTCGCGTCCGCGGTGTGGTCCGAGCGGGAGCGCGCGACGCGGGCGCTGCAGCAGAGCGAGGAGCGGCTGAGGCTGGCCCTCGACTCGGCGCGGATGGGCATCTGGTACTGGTCGGTGGAGCACAACGCCCTCACCTGGGACGACAACCTCCGCGCGCTGTACGGCCTCGCCCCCGACGACGTGGTCGCCGACTACGAGCAGTTCATCGGCCGGGTGCACCCCGACGACCGGCAGTACGTCGGACGGTCGGTGGAGCGGGCGCTCCTGAAGGGCGAGGCCCTCGATTACGAGTTCCGCATCCTGCTGCCCGATGGCCGGGTGCGCTGGATCGCCGACCAGGGAAGGGTCGGCCGCGACGCCCGGGGAAAGCCCGTCTATCTCACCGGCGTCTGCATGGACGTGACCGAGCGGCGCTCCTCCGAGGAGCGGCTCCGCCAGTCCCACCGCATGGAGTCGGTCGGCCGGCTGGCCGGCGGCGTGGCCCACGAGACCAACAACCAGATGAGCGTGGTGCTTGGCGCCGCGTCCTTCGTCCTGGGCCGGTCGGACATCCCCGAAGCCGTCCGCGCCGACGTGGAGCACATCCGCAAGGCGGCGGAGCGGACGTCGAGCGTGACGGCGCAGCTGCTCGCCTTCAGTCGGCGCCAGATCCTCCGCCCGATACCGCTCGAGCTGAACGGGCTGGTGAAGAGCTGGGACGGCGTGCTCCGACGCATCATGGGTGAGGACTGCACCGTGCTGTTGCGCCCCGGCGACGGCGTGGGCGCCATCCAGGCCGATCCCGGCCAGCTGGAGCAGGTGCTGCTGAACCTGGCGCTCAACGCGCGGGATGCGATGCCGCGGGGCGGCACCCTCACGGTCGAGACCTTCGTCGCGGAGCTCACGACCGAGTACGCCAGGCGCCATGCGGGGGTGGCCATGCGCGCGGGGTATTACGCGGTGCTGGCGGTGAGCGATACGGGCCACGGCATGGATCGCGACACCCTGGGCCACGTGTTCGAGCCGTTCTTCACCACCAAGGGCGTGGGGCACGGCACCGGACTCGGCCTCTCCACCGTCTACGGCATCGTGAAGCAGTCGGACGGCTATGTGTGGGCCTACAGCGAGCCGGGGCGGGGCAGCACCTTCAAGATCTACCTGCCCCTCACCGGGAAGAAGGACGCCCCGGGCACGGCCGCACCCGACCCGGCTCCGGTCCGGCCCGGCAGGGGCGAGTCGGTGCTCCTGGTCGAGGACGACGACGGAGTGAGACGCATGACCAGGCGGGCGCTGGAGGAGGGTGGCTACCGCGTGCTCGAGGCGGCCAACGGCCTGGATGCGCTCGCGCTGCTGACGTCCACCAGCGGGCGGATCGGCCTGGTGCTCACCGACGTCGTCATGCCGGGGATGAGCGGCCGGGACCTCGCCGACCGCATCGTCGAGCTGCGTCCCGGGACTCCGGTGCTGTTCACGTCCGGCTACACCGACGGTGAGATCGTGCGCCGCGGCCTGCTGGACCCCGAGGCCGCGTTCATCCAGAAGCCCTTCGGGCCCGATGCCATCGTCCGGATCGTGCGCGAGCGGCTGGAGGGGGCTAGCTTGACCTAGACATTTCTGCCGCCGTGTTCTGGCGCTCGACCAACGGGAAACCTGCATGATCGACAATCTCCGCCGGCGGATCGCACGCTGGCGCGCCACCCCCGCCGCCTGGATCTGGCCGCTCGCCGCCGTCGGGGTCATCGCCGCCGCCGCTCTGGGCTTCCGCTGGTGGCGGGCCCAGCCGGCCACTCCGCCCACCGTCACCTACTCCACGTTCCTCGAGCGGCTCGACCAGCATGCGGTCCGCTCGGTCACCGTCATTCCCGGCTCCGAAGTGCGGGGCGTCTGGGCGCGCCCGGTCGCCGACGCGCCGGCGGGCGCCTCCTTCCGGGTGGACTACCCGACCTTCGAGGTGACGCCGGTGCTGGAGCGGGCGGAGCGTGCCGGCACCCCTGTCACCCTCGAGGCCCGCAGCAGCTTCGACGCGGGCTTCTGGCGGGAGGTCCTGTTCGTCGGGGTGGCGCTGCTCGTCATCGGGCTGGTGCTCCGGCGCCAGATGGGCGGCGGATCCGAGATGGGCGGGATTGGAGCCGCGAGGAAGAGCCGCACCACGTTCGGCGACGTGGGCGGGCACGAGGGCACCGTGGCCGAGCTGCGCGAGCTGGTCGAGTTCCTCAGGGCGCCCGACGCCTTCCGCGCGGTCGGTGCGCGCACGCCGAAGGGCGTCCTCATGTTCGGCCCTCCCGGCACCGGCAAGACCCTCATGGCCAGGGCGGTCGCCGGCGAGGCGGGGGTGCCGTTCTTCGTCATCAGCGGAAGCGAGGTCACCGGGTTCCTCATCGGGCTGGGGGTCGCGCGTATCAAGAAGCTCTTCCGTCAGGCTCGGAAGCGCGGCGGCGTCATCTTCATCGACGAGCTCGACGCCATCGGCGGGCGGCGGGGCCGCAACCAGAGCCACAACGAGGACGACCGTACCCTCAACCAGCTCCTGGTCGAGATGGACGGCTTCTCGGCGCGCGAGCACGTGCTCGTGATCGGCGCGACCAACCGGCAGGAGGACCTCGATCTCGCGCTGCTACGGCCCGGCCGGTTCGACCGCGCGGTCGCCGTCGGGCTGCCGACGGCGTCGGAGCGCGAGGCCATCCTGCGGCTGCACGTGCGGCAGCGGGGCGTGCCCCTGGACCCCGACGTGGATCTCGCGCGGCTCGCGCGGCTCATGCCGCAGAACAGCGGGGCCGACCTCGCCAACCTGGTGAACGAGGCCGCCATCGGGGCCGCACGGGAGCGGGTGGGAGTGGTCGCTTGGCGCCACTTCGAGCTGGCTAGGGACCGCCTGCTCCTCGGAAAGGAGCGCACCGGCTTCCGCGCCACCGACGACGAGTGGCGCGCCGTGGCGGTCCACGAGGCGGGACATGCGCTCGCGGGATTGCTGTTTCACGCGGAGGACGGACTGCACAAGGTCACCATCCAGCCGCGCGGGCAGGCCATGGGTGTGGCCCACTTCTCTCCCGGCGAAGCCGTGCTGCACACCCGGCGCTACCTCGAGGGCCAGATCTGCAAGGGACTCGGCGGGCGGGCCGCGGAGGAGATCGTCTTCGGCCACGACGCCGTGACCAGCGGCGCCAAGGCCGACCTGCAGCACACCACCCGAGTCGCCCGCGAGATGGTCTACAAGCTGGGCATGGGACCCGCGACCGGGCTGGTGGCCTTCGACGAACGGGAGAGCGGCGGGGCGGTGAGCGCCGAGCTGCACGCGGCGATGGACCGCGACGTCAGGCTGATCGTCGAGCTGCTGTACACCCGGGTCCGGGAGGCGATCGAGCAGCACCGCACGGCGCTCGAGGCGCTGGCCGAGGCATTGCTCGACCGGGAGACCCTGGAAGGCGGCGAGGCGCTGGCCATCCTCCAGGCCTGCGGCGTCTTCACCGAGGAGACCGTCCGGCGGCGCGCGGTTGACGACCGGGTCCGCGGCACCCGGCGGCCCGGCATGATCCGCGGGTGAGGCTCGTGCCACGGAGGTTGTGACAGCTGTCACGACCCCCGGGCGTGATTCTTCGTAGGCTGCTCTCAGACCCCAATAGGAGAGTCGCCATATGTACCGCAACTCCAGGATCACTTCGGGCGTCGGCGCCAGCATTCTGCTCGCCGCCCTGCTCGCCGCGTGCGGTGATCGGGCCAACCGCGAGGAGACCGGCAGCGCGGCCGGCTCCATGGGCGATACAGTCCCCACGGCCTCCGATACCAGCTCCACTCCGACCACCAGCGCAGATCTGAGCGACGCCAACATCGTCGCCCTGCTCGATCACGCCAACCAGGCCGACAGCGCGGCGGGAGCGCTGGCGGTCAAGAAGGCCACCAACCCACAGGTGAAGAAGTTCGCCCAGATGATGATGGCCGATCACCACAAGTTGCGGCAACAGGGCGCGGAGCTCGCCAAGAAGCTCGGCGTCACGCCCGAGCCGCCGGCGAACGACCCCGTGACCGAGCTGGCGCGCAAGGAGATGGACACGCTCCAGGCCGTGCCCAAGGGGGCGGCGTTCGACCGGACCTACATCCAGCAGGAGATCGCGGCGCACCAGGCCGTGCTCGACCTGGCGGATCAGGCCCACGGCGCGGCCGACAACGAGCAGCTCAAGACGCTGATCGAGCAGGCCAGGCCGCTCATCGAGAACCACCTCAAGCAGGCCCAGGCGATCGAGAAGGAGATCGGAACCTCGGCCTGAGTGTCACCAGAGCGGAGGGAAGGGGGCGTGACCCGTCACGCCCCCAACGCTCAGAATCCCTCCAGCGACCACAGATCCCCGCCCCGCGGCGCTGCCCGATCGAACAGCACCCAGCGACCGTCCGGCGACCACACCGGATAGTCGATCCGTACATCGCGATCCGCGAACTGGTACACCGTGTAGGGGGGCTGCCCACCGACAGGGTAGGCCCACAGCACTTTGTGCCCGCGCACGTCCATGATCAACGACTCCGACGGAGAGAAGGACATGTGGCCGCCGCTCATCACGGACGGCAGCGCGCGAGCCTCGCCGCTTGCGACGGCCACGCGGAAGATCTCCGGCTGCCGTTCCCGCTCTCCGCGGAATACCACCGCGGCGCCATCCCGGGTCCAGACGAGGAAGTGACCCCAGCACCCCACCGACGCGAGCTGCCGCTGTTCCGAGCCGTCCGCCCGCATGATCCAGACTTCGGACCGGCCGCTCCGGTCGGAGACGAATGCGATGTGGCTGCCGTCGGGGGAGTAGAAAGGATTGGTATCGAGGGCGGGGTCATCCGTGAGCCTGGTGAGCGAGCTGTCGCCCAGATCCACCCGCCAGATGTCCGTGTTCCCGCCTCGAGCGGAGAAGAAGGCGAGAGCGCGCCCGTCCGGGGTCCATGCCGGCTGGTAGTCTCCACCGGGGCCCGAAGTGACCTGGCGGACGTCGCCGCTCGCCTCCCGGAGCCAGATGTTCATCTCGCCAGAGCGGTCCGAGTTGAACGCGATTCGGCGTCCGTCGGGTGACCAGGCACCGCGACTCTCGACCCGGGTGGTCGCCAGCACCGGCTCGGGCATGCCGGTCGGGCGGCCGCTCTCGGGCGAGACGGGCAGCCGCCAGAGATCGGAGTTGATGCCGCGAACCGCGAAGACCAGCCGCCGCCCGTCCGGCGCCAGGGTGGGCTGAACGTCCTCGCCGGCACCGGTCGTGAGCTGTTCCGCCGGCCCGGCGGGAGCACCGGTCGGCCCGACCGGTACTCGCCAGACGTTGAGACCGCCTCCGCGATAGGAGGAGAAGTAGATGAAGCGCCCGTCGGGCGACCAGACGGGATCCGTGTCGAACACGTAGTCGTCGGTCACCATGGTCACCGTTCGCCTCGCCACGTCGGCTACCGCGATGTCCGACTTGGTCTTCTCGATGCGGCGGAACACCACACGCGATCCGTCCGGCGACCACTTCGGCTGGGTGTGGACCACCGCCTCGCTCGAATCCGATGTGAGCTGGCGCGGGTTGCGGCCGCGGGTGTCGGTAAACCAGATACGCTGTGCGCCGGCGAGCGGGGCATCGAACGCCAGCCGGGTTCCCTCCGGCGAGTATGAC
>CAMPKP010000075.1 GCA_946887295.1 uncultured Gemmatimonadota bacterium
GGCCGGCGCCGGCCGGCCCGGGCCAGTGGACAATTCCGCCCGGACCGCTTAGAGTGTAAGCGATTGGATGTTCGTGGCATCCATCGCCCACCTCAAGTACACTGTGAACAATGCCGACAAGTCAGCTCGCGCAGCCGGTCGTGGCCGGCTCCGCCAAGTGCCTCGTTGTGGACGACGAGCCGGGGGTCAGAGGGTTCCTGAGCCGGATGCTCGAGGCCCAGGGCTTCCAGTGCTTCGAGGCCGGGTCCGGCCTGGAGGCGCTCCACGTCCTCGAGCGGATCGGCGAGCCTCCGCTGATCGTCTCCGACATGCGGATGCCGGAGATGGACGGCATCAGCTTTCTGGAGGTGGTTCACAGCCGGTATCCGGACACCTCGGTCATCATGCTGAGCGGGATGAGTGAGACGACCACCGCGGTGGACTGCCTGCACCGCGGCGCCGCGGACTTCCTGCTGAAGCCCGTCTCGATGAGCGAGCTGCAGGCCCGCGTCACCCGAGCCCTCGAGAAGCGCTCGCTGGTGCTCCAGAATCGCTTCTACCAGGAAAACCTGGAGCGGCAGGTGCACGAGCAGTCGGTCCGCATCCAGGAGCTGTTTCTCCAGGGCGTCCAGATGCTGGCCCGCGCGCTCGAGGCCAAGGACGCCTACACCCGCGGCCACTCGATCAGGGTGAGCCAGTACGCGGTGGCCACGGCGGCGCGGATGGGGTTCGAGGGCGTGCCCCTCGACGGCATCAGGCTGGGCGGGGAGCTGCACGACATCGGCAAGATCGGAACCCGGGAGGCCGTGCTCCACAAGCCGGGCACGCTCACTGAAGAGGAGTTTCGCCAGATCACCGAGCATCCGCTGCTCGGGGAGCGGATGCTGTCGCCGCTGGCGCGGGAGTCGCCGGACGTCCTCCGCATCGTGCGCTCGCACCACGAGCGGCTCGACGGGCGGGGATTTCCCGACGGCCTGCGCGGCGAGAAGATCCCCATCGAGGCCCGGATCGTCGCGGTCGCCGACGCCTTCGATGCCATGACCACGCGCCGGCCGTACCGGGAGTCCCGCCCTCCCGCGGACGCCCTGGCCGAGCTCCGCCGCGTCGCCGGATCCCAGCTCGACCCCGAAGCGGTCGAGGCCTTCGTGGAAGCCCACCCGGTCGAGCGTCCGGCCGAAGCCTGCGTGTAGGTCTACAGCATTCCCTTCCGCTTCAGGAGCCGGTACCGCTCGACCAGCGCCGAGCTGGCCCCGGCCGGCAGGACGTCGAGCACCATGACGCCGCGGGAGCGCATCTCGCCGAGCGCCGCCTCGCGGGCTCCGAGCAGCTCTTCCGCCGCGGCGCGCTCGAACGCCTGCGCGGCCCCCGCCGGGCGCGCCGAGGCCAGCGCCTCCATCGCCGGATCGCGGAGCGTGACGGCCAGCGGAAGATGCCGGGGACGGAGGGTGGCCGTCTGCGCCACCAGCGCCTCGCTCGCGGTCCGATCGATCACATCGGTGAAGAGCACGGTGAGCGCCCGCTTCCGGCTGCGGCCCGCCAGATAGCGAAAGGCCGCGGGATAGTCGGATTCCACCAGGCGGCCTTCGGCCGCGGCCAGCCCCTCCAGCACGGCGCGCAGCGCCCGGCGGCCGCGGCCGGGCGGCACGTAGCGCTGGATGGTATCGGCGAACACGAGCAGGCCGACGTTGTCGTCGTGCTCCACCGCCGCGTGGGCCAGGTGCAGGGCCGCGGAGATCACCGACTCCAGCCGGGGCACCCCATCCACCTCCGCGGTGAGCAGCCGCCCCGCGTCCACCACCAGCATCACCTGCTGCCGCCGCTCGTCCTCGTACTGCCGCGCGATCGGCTTGCCCCGGCGCGCGGTCGCCTTCCAGTCGATGGTCCTGGTGTCGTCGCCGGGCACCCACTCGCGGAGCCCCTCGAAGAGCCCGCCCTCGCCCCGGTACCGCACGCTGCGGAGCCCCGCCTCCCGACGGCGGATGGTCTGGATCGGCAGCGCGCGGAGCCACGCGCCACGCAGGCTGGGATAGACCGTCGCCGTCCACGGCGCCTCGATCCGGCTCTGGCGCCAGGCGAGGCCCAGAGGCCCGAGGATCCGGAGATCGATCAGTCCCCCGGGTCCGATGCCCCGCCGCACCGGCTCGAGCTCGAGGTTCTCCTCGACCGTCAGGTGCGCCGGCAGCTCCAGACGGCGAAGCGGCGTGACGGCGCCGCCGAGCGGCTCGGGGAGATGCTCTTTCACCTGCACCCGCAGCCGCCGGCGACCGGCATGACGCCACTGGTAACGGATGACGAACCGGCGCCCGAGCGAGAAGGCCACCGGCGCCTCGCGGCGGACCTCGAGCGCACGCGCCGAGGGCGCGGCCAGCGCGTCGGCGAGGAAGGCCAGCACCCAGAGGGCGTCGAGCCCGAGAAGGACGGGGAGCGCGCCCGGCCACCAGACGCCGGCGGGCGCCACCAGCGCCAGCGCCCCTGCGCCCCACAGCCAGCCGCGCGTCGGGACCGCCTTCACCGCGGCGCCTCGATCTTCTCGATGATGCCGCGCAGCGCCGCGTCGGGCGTGACCCCCTCGAGCTCGAGCTCGGGCGCCACCAGGATCCGGTGGCGCAGCACCGCCGGCGCCAGCGCCTTGACGTCGTCCGGCACCGCGTAGGTCCGTCCCTCGAGCAGGGCCGACGCCTGGGCCATCTTGAGCAGGGCGACGGTTCCTCGGGGCGACGCGCCGAGGGTGAGGACGGGCGCGTTCCGTGTCGCCCGCACGATCGCGGCGATGTAGGCCACCAGCGTGGGCTCCACCCGCACCCGGCGGCACGCTTCGCGAAGGCGCGCCAGCCCGGCCGCGTCCGCCACCGGATGCACGCCGTAGCTCCCCGGCGTGTCGGCCTCGAAGCCGCCGAGCACCCGGTTCAAGATTCCCTGCTCCACCGACTCCTCCGGATAGCCCACGACCACCTTCACCAGGAAGCGGTCGAGCTCCGCCTCCGGCAGGGGGTAGGTGCCCTCGAACTCGATCGGGTTCTGGGTGGCGAACACGGTGAAGCTCTCCGGCAGCACGTGGGAGACCCCGTCGACCGTGACCCGCCGCTCCTGCATCGCCTCGAGCAGCGCGGCCTGGGTCTTGGCCGGCGCCCGGTTGATCTCGTCGCCCAGCACCAGGTCGCCGAAGATCGGGCCCGGCCGAAAGGTGAAGGATCCCTGGCCGGCGAGGAGGTTCACGCCGGTGATGTCCGAAGGCATGAGGTCGGGGGTGAACTGGATCCGCCGGAACTCGAGGCTCAGCACCTGGCTCAGCGCCCGCACCAGCAGGGTCTTGGCGGTGCCCGGGACTCCCTCGAGCAGCACGTGGCCCCGGGCGATGAGCGCGGCCACCGCGTCGCGGATGGCCTCATCCTGGCCCAGGACGACGCGGCCCAGCTGCTCTACGATCGCCCGGGCGTCCTCCGCCCCGCGCACCGCTTCGTCGGTGCCGAGCGGCACCATGGTGCTGGTCATGACGGCTTCAGCTCCTCCCAGAGAGTCTCGACGGCATTGGCGGCCACCAGGACGCTGTCGGCGTCAGGGGGCCGGTGGGTGATGGCGGTGAGCGAGTCCAGCGCGGCCCGCCCGCGAGCGGTCCGGACCGAAGGCCCCAGTCCCTCGAGCCAGGCCTCGAGGCTCGCGGGGGCGGCGCGTCCGCTGCGCGAGAGCCGCCGGCGCAGGCCCTGGATCATGAGGCGCACCGCCACGTCGTGCCCCCGCGCGGCAGCCAGAGCGGTCGCCAGCGCGCGGACGTGCTCCATCGGTGAGCGGCGGCGGCGCTCGATCGCGCTCCGCACCGGGCCGAACCGGACCCCCGAGGCGATCAACGCGAGCGCACCGACGGCGGCGAGCTGCCAGACGATCCATCCCCACGGTGAGCGCGTGCTCCAGTCGAGCGCGGCGCCGGCCAGGGAGCCCGAGGCGCGGTACCCCTGGTGGAATTCGTCCACCAGAAGCCGCCGATAGCGCGGCGCGACCAGGCCGAGGACGAACGATCCGGCGGATGTGTTCCGGAGCGTGCGGTTGCGGAACAGCCGGTCGTCGGCGACGAGCGTCACCGTCCGGTCGCCGGCATAGGTGAGCCGCACCACGACGGGCAGCTCCCGCACGGTGCGGAGGAGCGTGTCCACCCGGTCGGGCTGCGGCACGTCGCAGGACACCCGGCGGCCTTCGGAGCCGCTCGAGTCCACGACCCGCTTCGCCGAGTGGCCGGCGAGCACCGCCCACACCCGCGGAGCCGGCAGGTCTTCGGCGCCCTCGGGCGCCTTGGTGGCTGCCGGGTCGGTCCACTCCCGCACCGCCACCCGGTAGCCGAGGCAGCGGATCGCCGCGGCCGTGTTGCTTCCGCCGAGCAGGAGATCCACCGGCAACGTGAGCAGGTGTTTTGCCTCCGCCGCGCTGAGGGGCGCGCTGGGCCCGAGCACGGCGAACACGTCGCCCGGGCGCGTGGAGTCGGGCGTGAGGGCCGCCGTAGGCCGCCGGAAGTGCTCCACTTCCACTCCGAGCCTCGAGGCCGCCTCGGCGAAGGCGCTCGCGCCGCCGGGACCGGTCAGATAGGTGGAGCGCGGCGACTCGTTCGACGAGGTCCGTGCCCGCCGACTCCCCGCGGCCACGGCGACCACGCCGAGGACGAGCAGCAGCCCGGCCGCGAGGCCCAGCTCAATGCGCGGGCGCATGCCACGGCCCCGCGCCGCTCTCCCGCCAGCGCCGGTAGTCCTCCGGCGCGATCGAGCGCCCGCCGAAAGCGCAGGCGTAGAGGCCGCGGACCAGCTCGCTCATCCGCTCGCGATCGGGTCCGACCAGGCGCGCCTCGCGGGCGCATTCCGCCGGGGTCTTGCTGGGGTGGTACTGCAGCAGTCCCTGGCTCTGGAGCGTCAGCGCCAGCGCCACGAAGGCGAGCTGCAGCGCTTCGGCCAGCCGCCCTTCGGCGGCCGCCAGGTCGGCCGCGCGGGAATACCACTCCGCATCGTGGCGCTCCCCCGCGACCGGAAGCGACACGGGACGGTCGGCCCGCGCCGCCCCCCGGACCGTGCGCCACACCAGCCACGCCGCGTGGGCGAAGATGCCGGTCCACACGAGCAGGAGGCTGACCAGGAAGACGCGGAACAGCAGCGGGTTGTCGGCCTTGAGCCCGTCGACCCAGGCCACCAGCCACTCCCACCCCTCCGAGGCGAGACGGAGCAGCGCCGAGGGCGGCGCCCATTGGTAGGGATCGGCCGTGAACACGGAGTCCAGCACCGCCCGGTACCGCGCGGCAACGGCCTCGGCCTGCTGCTGCACCGGGCTCAGGCCGGCTGGAGGGTCGAGGCGAGCACCTCCAGATCGAAGCCTTCCTTGCGGACTCGGAGATCGTAGTAGGCGACGGTGAGAACACAGTAGAGCAACGGATACAGCAGCATCTGCAACACGCCCAGGGCGGCGAGCGTCATGACTCCCGGCGACATGCTCCCGGCACCGTCCGAGGGGAGCAGCAGCGTGGCGATGGCGCCCACGGCGAGGATCGGGACATAGAGCAGGACCGCCAGCGTGACCAGCAGCGCCAGCATCCGCCAGCGCGAGCCCCGGGTAAGCGACCAGGAGCGCGACAGCGCGCCCATGGGCGAGCTGCCCGGCTCCAGCACCAGGGCGGGAAAGGCCAGAATGAGGCCACAGACCAGCACCACGCCGGGGATCAGGAAGAACAGGAACCCGAAACCCACCACGATGGCGAGGAGGAGCGAGCAGGCGATGAGCCGGCCGATGAGCGGCGTCGCCCGGCGGAGGGCGCTGGCGGCGGAGAGCGGCTGCCCCAGGTAGCTCGCGGAGACGACGAACACGGTCGCCGCCGTGGCGATGGAGCTCAGCACGGTGAAGGCCACGTAGTACACCAGCGTCAGTGACAGATTCTGCAGCACGCCGCCGGCCGCCTCGATGTAGAGGCTGAAGAGGACCGGGACGCCGGAGCAGACGACCGCGATGGTGCCCAGAGTGGCGAAGTGCCGGCGGTAGAGGGTGAACGAGACGTCGAGGATCTCACCCACCGACAGCGGTCGCAGGGTCGTGGACACCATGGAGCGGCTCCCGCAGCATGACAGGGGTAACGGACGGACGGGAAAGATGCGCTGCCGGTGCGACAGATGCGAGTCCTTGCCGGAGAGGTTAGAATCGCGCCATGACGAAGCGGCGCTCCTCCCCGCCCGACTACCGCCAGCGGCTGCAGGTCGAGACCCCGGAGCACGTGACCCTCGACCTCGAGATCGCGGGCGTGGGATCGCGTGCGCTGGCGGCGCTCATCGATATGCTCGTGCTGCTGGGCTCGGCGCTGGGGGTGTTCATCGCGCTCGTCGCGTTCGCCGGCCTGGGGGTGACCCTCGGGTCGATCGGCGGCGCCGTCCTCATGCTGATCGGATTCGCGGTCTGGACCGGGTACTTCATCCTGTTCGAGGGCCTTCGCCAGGGACAGACCCCGGGCAAGCGGATGGTGGGCATCCGGGTGGTCAGCGACACCGGGAACGCCGTCGGCCTCGGGGCGGCGACCGCGCGCAATCTCCTGCGGATCGCCGACTTCCTGCCTCCGCCCTACCTGATCGGCATGCTGCTCGCCGCGCTGCACCCCCGCGGCAAGCGCCTGGGCGACATGGTCGCAGGAACCGTGGTGGCGCGGGATCGGCCCGCCGAGCACCTCCAGCCGGTACGGCCCCGGAGCCAGCCGGCCCCGGCGTCGCTCTCGCTGATCCCGGAGCTGACCGACCCCGAGTTCCGCCTGCTGACCCGCTTCGAGAGCCGGCAGGCGCAGCTCACCCAGCCGGCCCGCGTCCGGCTGGCGGCGGCCATCGCCCGGCGCCTCGCGGACCATCCGGCGCCGGCTGGCGTGAGCGATCTGGAGCATCTCCTCGAGCTGCACCGCCGCGAGCGCGACCGGCGGGAAGGGGCCATCGCCTGGAGCGGCTCGGCCGCCGCCGCGGCGTTCGCTGCTCGAAAGCGCCCGCGCTGGGCCGAGTTCCAGCAGCTCGCCGACCGCGCCGCCCGCCACGGACTCGACAGCTTCGGGTCGCACGAGCTGCCCGATTTCGCCGCCCGCTATCGGGAGGTCGCGGCGGACCTCGCGCGGGCCCGGACCTACGGAGTGGACGACGCCACCCTGGAGCATCTCGAGCGCCTCGCGGCGGCCGGTCACAACGCACTCTACCGCGAGGAGCGCGGGACCCTGCGCCGGGCCTGGGAGGTGCTCGCCCGGGAGTGCCCGGCCGCCATCCGGCAGGCCCGCGGCTACATCGCGGTGGCCTGTCTCGCCTTCCTGCTCCCCGCGGCCGCGGGGTTCCTGCTGATGCAGGAGCAGCCGGCGCTCGCGATCGATCTGCTCCCGGAGGTCATGCTCGAGCGGGCGGACGCCGGAACGGAACGGATGGCCGAAGGCAGGCGTTACGTCGACGTCGCCGTTCAGGACCGCCCCCTCATGGCGTCGGGCATCATCACCGGCAACGTCAGGGTGGCGATCGCCTGCTTCGCCGGGGGCATCTTCCTGGGCATCGGGTCGCTCGTGCTGCTGGGCTTCAACGGTCTCATGATCGGCGCCGCAGCCGGCCACTTCGCCAACCGGGGTCTCCTCGGCTACCTGCTGGAGTTCATCCTGGGGCACGGCCTGCTGGAGCTGTTCGCCATCTGGGTGGCCGGGGCGGCGGGGTTCCTGCTGGGCCGGTCGGTCGTCGCGCCGGGGGACCTGAGCCGGGGCGACGCCCTCGTGCTGAGCGGGCGGACTGCGGTCCGCATGGTCGGCGGGGCGGCGGTCCTGCTGGTCGTGGCGGGATTGATCGAAGGGTTCGTGTCCGCCGGCCAAGGCGACGTGATCTTCCGGGCGGCCGCAAGCCTCGGCAGTCTGGCGTTTCTGGCGGCGTACCTGTCGAACGGAGGGGCTCGGAGGGCCGGCTGAGTCAGATGTCCCGGAGCATCGCCCGCATCCGGATGGCCAGGGCCTCGATCTCTCTGAGGCTGGTCAAGGTCTCCGGATCGAACTGGGACTCGTTGAGCAGGAGCAGCTGGATCTCGGCCAGCAGGGCCGAGAGGGGGTTGGAGAGATCGTGCCGGAGCTTGCCCAGACGTTCTGATTCGATCATGTCGGCTCCGACTCGGATTGGCCCGCCGTGAGTCAGCCAAAATCGTGTGTCCCCGACACTTCTGCAAGCGGGCTCTTGACTGGACCCAGGGGGCGGTCTTAAGTTGAATCGCTTCTTGGATTCGGCCGGACAACTCCCCGTTACAACGCGTACCGCCGTTCCGCCACCGGGCCGACATATACCCAGGCCAACCTCGCCGGCATCTTTCGATCTTTTCGCCAATCACCCGCCCGTACGCCGGCAGGGCTCGTCCGTTTGGAGTCTCGTCCGTGGATATCGCTGAACTGAAGCAGAAGTCGGTCGCCGAGCTGCACACCCTCGCCGAGCAGTTGAACATCAGCAACTACTCCGGGTTGCGGAAGCAGGATCTGATCTTCCGCATCGAGCAGTCGCTGCTCGACTCCGATACCGTCATTCGGGGCGAGGGCGTGCTGGAGATCCTGCCGGAAGGATACGGCTTCCTCCGCAGCCAGGACTGGAACTACCTCTACGGCCCCGACGACATCTACGTCAGCCCCAGCCAGATCAAGCGCTTCGACCTCCGCACCGGTGACACCGTCATGGGCCAGGTTCGGCCCCCCAAGGAGGGTGAGCGCTACCTCGCCCTGCTCAAGGTCGAGCAGGTCAACTTCGAGGAGCCGGAGAAGACCAAGCACCGGATCGCCTTCGACAACCTGCGCCCCCGGTATCCCGATTCCCGGATCCGGCTGGAGCGGAAGAACGGCGACCTCTCCATGCGGGTGGTGGACCTCCTCGCCCCGCTCGGCAAGGGCCAGCGCGCCCTGATCGTGGCGCCGCCGAAAGCGGGCAAGACGATCCTGATGCAGAAGCTGGCCAACGCCATCAGCGAGAACCACCCGGAGATCGTCCTCATCGTGCTGCTGATCGACGAGCGGCCCGAGGAGGTCACCGACATGGAGGAGAACGTGAAGGCGGAGGTGATCTCCTCCACCTTCGACGAGCCGGCCGACCGCCACGTGCAGGTGGCCGACATGGTGATCGAGAAGTCGAAGCGACTGGTCGAGCACGGCCGGGACGTGGTCATCCTGCTCGACTCCATCACCCGCCTGGCCCGGGCCCACAACGTGGTGGTGCCGCACTCGGGCAAGATCCTCTCGGGCGGCGTGGACGCCAACGCCCTGCAGAAGCCGAAGCGGTTCTTCGGCGCCGCCCGGAACATCGACAAGGGCGGAAGCCTCAGCATCATCGCCACCGCGCTGGTGGATACCGGCAGCCGGATGGACGAGGTGATCTTCGAGGAGTTCAAGGGCACCGGCAACTCCGAGCTGGTGCTCGACCGGCGCCTGGCCGACCGCCGGATCTATCCCGCGATCGACATCCAGCGGACCTCGACCCGAAAGGAAGAGCTCCTCATGGACAAGGACGAGCTCAACCGGGTCTACCTGCTCCGCAACTTCCTGGCGGACATGCCGCCGGTCGAGGCGCTCGAGTTCCTGCTCGAGCGGATGAAGCGGACCAAGAACAACAAGGAATTCTTCGCGACGATGGCCCAGTAACGGGACCAGCGCCGATGAATGAGACAGGGGGGGTCGCCCGCGACCCCCCTGTTCCTTTTCCCGGTTCCCCTTCCCCACTTTATTCCTGCGATGCCACTTCCCGAGCAGGGCCGGTTGCTCGCGGTCGACTGGGGCGAGGTCCGGATCGGCCTGGCCCTGAGCGACGAGACCCAGACGCTGGCCACCCCGCTGGAGACCCTGGTCCGCCGGACGGGGAAGCGCTTCCCCATGGCGCGGTTCCTCGAGCTCGTGGCGGAGCACCAGCCGGCAGGCGTGGTGGTCGGCCTTCCGCTCACCGGCGAGGGGGACGAAGAGGAGAGCGCCCTCGCCGCGCGCGAGCTGGCCGGCGGCCTGGCCCGGCGGTGCGGCCTGCCGGTGGAGATGTGGGACGAGCGCATGAGCACCGCGCGAGCGCTGGCCGCCATCCGGGAGCAGGGAGGCCGAACCCGGGGCCGAAAGCGCGACGTGGACTCGCTCGCGGCGGCGGTGCTCCTGCAGCATTTCCTGGACGCCAGGCGGACCCGTGCGGTGTAGGATCCCGTCCCTCGCGCTCGCCGCCTTCCTCGCTGCCTGCGGCGGCAGCTCCTCCCCCGAGCGAGTCACCCTTCCCCCCGGAGCGACGTTCTCCGCGGTGACCGACACGCTGGTGGCTCACGGCGTCGTCGGCAACCGCTTCTGGTTCAAGCTGCTCGCCCGGGTCCGCGGAGCCGACCGCTCGGTGCGCGCGGGGGTCTACGAGTTCGCGCCGGGCCTCTCGCCGTGGAAGGTGCTGGACATCCTCGAGACCGGGGAGGAGGTCGCGACCCGCTTCACCGTGCCCGAAGGCCTCACCATTCCCGAGGTCGCCGGGCTGGCGCAGCAGAAGCTCGGGATTCCCGCGGACTCCGTGCTGGCCGCCGCGCGCGACAGCGCGGCCGCCTCCGCCACGCTCGGCGTACCCGTGCGATCGTTCGAGGGATTTCTCCGTCCGGAGACGTACTCCCTTCGCCTGGGGACCACGGCGCCCGAGCTGGTGCGGGTGATGGCGGAAGGGTTCAACTCGGCCTGGAGGCCGGAATGGGACGCGCGGCTGGACTCGCTGGGCTGGAGCCGGGTGCAGCTGGTCACCTTCGCGTCCATCGTCGAGGGTGAGGCGCGGGCCGATGACGAGCGCGAGACGATCGCCGGGGTCTATCACAACCGGCTCCGCATCGGCATGGCGCTCCAGGCGGACCCGACCGTGCAGTACGCGATCTTCCTCGCCACCGGGAAGCGGAAGCCCCGGCTCTTCACCAAGGACTATCAGTTCCGCTCACCCTACAACACCTATCTGAACCCGGGGCTGCCGCCGGGGCCGGTCAACTCGCCCGGCCTGCGGAGCCTCGAGGCGTCGCTCTACCCGGCGAAGGTGCCCTACCTCTATTTCGTGGCGGGACCCGACGGGCGGCATGTGTTCTCCCGGACCTACGATGAGCACCTGCGGTCGATCGCGCGGGTGAGGCAGAACAAGTAGAGGTCGCCGGCCGTCACGCGGGCGCCAGCCGCCGGGCATACCCGCGCGTCGCCTGCTCCACGTCGGACTCCCCCAGGATCCCCGACACCACCGCCACCCCGGCACCACCGGCCGCGATCACGTGGGGCACGTCGTCCGGCCGCACCGCGCCGATGGCGACACACGGCCTTCCCGCCGCGAGGGCCACCAGCCGCCGGAACCCGTCCGGCCCGAGGGCCTCCCCGGCATCGGCCTTCGTCCCCGTCGTTCGCCAGGGTCCGACCCCCCAGTAGTCGGCCTCCACCGCGGAGTCCGCCTCGTCCGCCGCTCCGACCGAGGCGCCGATGATGAAGCCGGGAGGGGCGATCCGTCGCGCGAGCCGGACCGGGAGATCGTCCGGCCCGAGGTGCACGCCGGCGGCGGCCGCGGCCAGGGCGACGTCGGGACGGTCGTTCACCAGCACCGGCACGCGGAGCGCCGCGACCAGCGCTCGGGCGGCCTCCGCCAGGTCGCGCGGCCCGGCCCGCTTGAGCCTCAGCTGCACCGCGGTCGCGCCGCCGCGCTCGGCCGCGAGGGCCAGCGCCACGAGCTCCCGGCCCTCGACCAGTGCGTCGTCCGTCACGAGCATCAGCCGAACCAGTGCCGCTACATTATCAGCCATGGCCTCTCCCGCTCCCCGTCTGCACGGCATCCGCGGCGCTACCACCGTCGAGCGGAACGACGCGGCCGAGATTCTTTCCGCCACCGACGAGCTCCTGCGCACGTTGATCGAGACCAACGAGCTGCAGCCCGACGACATCGTGAGCGCGCTGTTCACCGTCACCCGGGATCTGGACGCCGCCTTCCCGGCGCGCGCGGCGGAGGACTTCGGATGGAACATCGTCGCGCTGCTGCACGCCACCGAGATCCCCGTTCCCGGCTCCCTGCCCCGCTGCATCCGGCTCCTGGTGCACGCCTACACCAGCCGCAGCCGCGGCGAAATCAAGCACTGCTATCTGCGTGGGGCCACGGCCCTCCGGCCCGACCGCGCGTGACCCATGCCCGGGTGACGGCGCGCGGCGCCGAGCGCTGGGTTCGCGGACATCCCTGGATCTATCGCAGCGACGTCGAGAGCCACCCGGCCGAGCCGGGGCTGGTGCCGGTCCAGGACCCGCGCGGCCGGTTCATCGGGCAGGGACTGCTCTCCCCCCGTTCCGAGATCCGGCTCCGCCTCCTGGAGCGCACCGACCGTCCGGTCGACGCGGCCTGGTGGCGGGAGCGGATCGAGGCCGCCGCGGCCCGGCGCGCCGGGATCGATGCCACAGCCTGCCGTCTGGTCCACGGAGAGGGCGACGGCCTGCCCGCCCTGGTGGTGGATCGCTACGACCGCTGGATCGTGGCCCAGATCCTTTCCGCCGGGCTGGAGACGATGCGTGAGCCGATCCTCGAAGCGCTGGCGTCGCTGTTCCATCCTGCCGGCATCCTGCTCCGGCACGACGTTCCGGCCCGCCGCAGAGAGGGCCTCCCCACCGGAGTCGAAGAAGTTTTCGGCTCGGTGCCGCGCGAGATCGAGGTGCGCGAAGGCGGAGTGCGATACCTCGCGGCTCCCTGGGAAGGACAGAAGACCGGCGCGTTCCTCGACCAGCGCCCGAACCGCCTCCTCGCCGGTGAGCTCACCCGGCCGGGCGGGCGCGCCCTCGATTGCTTCACCTACCACGGCTCGTTCGCCCTGCACCTGGCGGGCCGCGCGGCGAGCGTGGTGGCGCTGGACTCGAGCGCGGAAGCGCTGGAGCGCGCGGGGGCCAACGCGGCGCTGAACCGGCTCGACAACATCGAATTCCGCGAGACCGACGCTTTCGAGGCACTCCGCGCGATGGCCCGCTCCCGCGAGCGGTTCGACACCATCGTGCTCGACCCGCCCGCGTTCGCCAAGTCCCGGGCCACGGTGCCCGATGCGATCCGGGGCTACCGCGAGATCAACCTCCGGGCGATGCGCTGCCTGGCGCCCGGCGGCCTGCTGCTCACCGCGTCCTGCTCGTTTCACGTCCGGCTGCCGGAGTTCCTCGCGATGCTCGCGGAGGCCGCAGGGGACAGCGGCCGCCGCATCCGCATGCGCCGCATCCTGGGCCAGGGTGAGGACCACCCGGAGGTGCTGACGATTCCGGAAACCGGGTATCTCAAAGGGGCGTTGCTGGAGGCCGAATAGGCCCTGCGTCTTGACCCGACTCACCCGATGTACGAATTTGCACCATCGTCAATCGCGGCGGCCTTCGTGGGGTCGCCGTCCGTCCGGAGCCCATTCGACACAGCACACTCGGTGAATCTCGTCACCGGCCGCCCCATCGGGCGCGGCCTCCTGCCGATCAAGGTGTCATGCTGAGCGCCACCGAGACCCGCGGTGCTCAGCGCCGGCGGCGCTCGCCGTATTCCGACAAGCAGCACTACCACGAATACATCCTGCAGCGCATCGAAGGATTCAAGAACTCGATCGGCCGGGACGAGCTGATGCGGCTGGGTGACGAGGCCGCCACCGAGCTGCAGACGACGTCCGAGGGCCAGTTCGTGCTCACCGAAGTGCTCATGCTCGAGACGGTGGACCGGCTGATCATGAAGCGGCTCGCGCTGCGGCCCTACCGCCGGTGGCGCGAGCAGTTCAGGAAGCTGCGCGAGGCGCAGCGCACGCCGGTCCACTGGGGCCTGGACGGCGGGTGCGCGCTCGCCCGCCTTCTGCCGCGGGTCGAGGCGCACGACACCGCGCTGGTGATCGGCGCCGGGGCGGAGCCCGCCACCTATCTGCTCGCGGCGCACGATGCGGCGGTGACCTTCGTGGCCTGCGACGTCGGCTGTGTCGAGCGGGTCGAGTCGCGGATGGCGGCCGAGGCGCTGGCGAGCCTGTTCGAGGGCTTCGTCGCTCCGCTCGGCCCGGCGCTGCCCGGCTTTCTCGAGGCGCTGGATGCGGTGGACATCATCGTGCTCGACCCCAGCACCCTGGCCGGGTTCAAGCCCCATCAGCGGGCCGCCCTGCTCTCCGACCTGCAGCGACGGAGCCGCCCCGGTGGAGTGCACGTCGTCCTGGGAACCAACCGGGCGCTCTCCCCCGACTCGATCCGGGCGCTCTACCGGGGTTGGATTCTCGAGGAGGAGCCGCTGCGCCGGAAGCGAAGCGCGGGAGCCCGGCGGCCGGACGGCCTCCTGCTCGCCAAGCCCACGTGTCCCCCGGACGCGGCGGCTCCGCCGCTCGCCGCGTCCATCTGACACTTGGAGGAGCCTTCGAGGAGCTCCACAAATCCTTATATAGCATCAGGTTGACCGCAGGGGCTTGGAAGGCACGGGGCGTGCCCTCGTGACGGGAGATTCTGTCGTGGCTCTCTCGTCAGTGAGGATCGTCCCATGACCACCCTTCCCCTCGCCGTACCGCCGACGCCGCTCGGCATCGTGATCAAGAACGGCGGCCCCGCCCCCAAGCCGGTCAGGTTCTGGGCCTACATGTGGGCCGCGGACGAAGAGGCCTCGGACGATCACTGGCATCAGCGCGTTCCCACCGAGCACGCCGCGTAGGCTCTCGGGGGCCGCCCGCCGCCCGCGTCGCCCGGCTGCATCCGAGACGCCCCCGGGACCCGGTCCCAGGGGCGTCTCCGCATCAGCGGCCCTTGCCCCTCCCATCTTGCGGGTCTAAACTCACTTAGATCACTTCACTCCCGCCCGCCAATCGGTGTGCAATGGCCAAGATCATCGTCAACGGCAGTGACGTTTCCTTCGAGCCCGGGGACACGATTCTGGAGGCCGCCCGGGCCTCGGGCATCGACATCCCGACGCTCTGCTGGTACCCCAAGCTGCCGATCGTGGGAAACTGCCGGATCTGCCTGGTATCCGTCGAGGGTCAGGGCAAGCTGCTGCCCGCGTGTGCCACGCCGGCGACCGAGGGCATGGTGGTCGCGACCGAGTCCCCGGCTGCGGTGGACAACCGCCGGGGGGTGCTCGGTCTCCTGCTCGAGCGCTATCCCGGCGAGCATCTTCAGAACGGCGGGCGAAGCCAGCCCCGCAACGAGTTCGAGCGCTACGTCACGCGGTACGACGTCCCGGTGCGCGACTTCCACGAGCTGCCGCTCCGCTCGGGCGACGAGCGGCCCGGCGACGTGATGATCCAGCACGACATGAGCACCTGCATCCTCTGCACCCGCTGCGTGCGGGCCTGCGAGGACATCCAGGAGGTC
>CAMPKP010000076.1 GCA_946887295.1 uncultured Gemmatimonadota bacterium
GGGTGAGGAAGTTCGCGTGGCCGCCAGGGTGAGGAAGTTCGCGTGGCCGCCGGGGTGAGGTGGACTGGGGGCGGCGAAAGTGCCGTCATCGGGAAACTGTCTTGTCATCCTGAGCGAAGCGAAGGAGGCCATGCGCGGTCATGGCCTCCTTCGCTTCGCTCAGGATGACAAGACGACCGGGCGCGCAACCGCGCCCCCTTCCGCCCCGCCTTGCCTCCACCTCCTACCGACTCTAAATTCCTACAGCTATAACATTTACGCCCATCCGGGCCGAGAGGGGTGATACACTGCATGCCGGAAGTCATCATCCACGATGACGAGAGCTTCGAGCGGGCGCTCAAGCGCTTCAAGAAGAAGTGCGAGAAGGCCGGAATCCTGTCTGACCTTCGCAAGCACCGCCACTTCGAGAAGCCGAGCGAGAAGCGGAAGCGGAAGATGAATGCCGCGGTCCGCAAGAACCGCCGAGGCCCGCGTGTCCCCCGCGCCTAGCGTGTCCGATGCCCTGCGGGCGGCCATGAACGCCGCTCGCAAGGCCCAGGACAAGGATCGCACCCTCGTGTTGGGCACCATCCTCGCCAACCTGAAGAACCGTGAGATCGATCTCCGCCGCCCGGCGACGGACGACGAGGTCGTCGAGGTGCTCCGCAAGGGGATCAAGATGCGACGCGAGGCGATCGAGCAGTACACCGCGGCCGGCCGCACCGACCTCGCCGCCACCGAGCAGTCCCAGATCGCGGTGCTGGAGGAGTTCCTTCCGCCCGCCGTGGACCCCGAGGAGATTCGTGCCGCCGTGCGTGAGGTGATCGCCGGCGGCGCGAAGGACCTGGGCAAGGTGATGGGCCAGATCATCCCGAAATACAAGGGCCGGGCCGACGGCAAGCTGATCAACCAGATCGTGCGCGAGGAGCTTCAGGCGGGGTGATGGGCGTAGTGGAGCGTCTCTCTTCCGACGGGGTGCCGACCGACACACAGGCCGGCACCCCGTCGCCTTTGCCCGCCGAGCGGTCGGCCGACGGCCTCGAGACGATCGAGCTCGGGCCGGTGCTCGACGTCGTCGCGGGGTTCGCCGCGGGGCCGCTCGGCGCCGCGCGGGTGCGCGCGCGCCAGCCGACGCTGGAGCTCGACTGGATCCGCCTCGAGCTCGCCCGGGTCGGCGAGGTGGCGGGCATCTACCGGCGGGGCGATGCGCTGCTGGTCGAGCCGGTCCCCGACGTGTCCCGCGCACTGGCGCGCCTCCGGATCGAGGGCAGCGTGCTGGAAGGGGTGGATCTCGTCGCCATCCTGCGCGTCCTCGGTGCCGCGCGCCGGATCCACGCCGATCTGAGACGGGTGCAGGAGACGGCGCCGCTCGCGGCGGCCCTGGCGCGCCCGCTCACCGACAGGCGCATCGAGCGCCGCCTGGAGCAGTCGCTCGATGCCGACGGGAGCCTCCTCGACACCGCGAGTCCCGACCTCGCCGCCGCCCGGCGCGAGGTGCACCAGGCGAGACACCGGCTGCTCCGCCGGCTCGATGCACTGCTTCGGGGCCTCGACTCCGCCGTGGCCGGCGCCGACGCCTCCGTCACCGTGCGGGGCGGACGGTACGTCATCCCCGTGCGGCGCGACTCGCGCAGCCGGCCCGCCGGCATCGTGCACGACGAGTCGGGAAGCGCGGGCACCCTCTTCGTCGAGCCGACCGAGGCGATCGAGCTGGGAAACGCGCTCCGCGAGGCGGAGATCGAGGAGGAGCGCGAGACGCTGCGGGTGCTCCGGGAGCTGACCGGAATGCTCCGGCCCGAGCTGCCGGCGCTCCGGGACGCGGTCGAGATGTGCATCGCGGTGGACGACCTGGTCGCCCGCGCGCGATATGCCGTGGAGGTCGAGGGCGAAGTCCCCGAGATGACACCGGCGCCGGCCGGCCTGCGTGTCGTCAACGGCAGGCACCCGCTGCTTCTCGCCGGATCCGAGCCGGTGGTCCCGTTCGACCTCCATATGGACCTGGACGAGCGGACCCTGCTGATCAGCGGACCCAACACCGGCGGGAAGACCGTCCTCCTCAAGGCAGTGGGTCTGGCGTCGGCGCTGGCGCAGAGCGGCATCGTGCCGCCGGTGGGCGCCGGCACGAGGCTCCCCGCGTTCGGCGGATATTTCGCCGACATCGGCGACCGCCAGTCCATCTCGGCCAGTCTCTCCACTTTCAGCGCCCACGTCGCGATGCTCCGGCGGGTGCTGGCCGAGGCGGACGCAGGCGCTCTGGTGCTCCTCGATGAGGTGGGGAGCGGCACCGATCCGGCGGAAGGAGCGGCGCTGGCCGCGGCGATCCTCGCTTCGCTCACGGCGCGGGGCACCCTGACTCTGGCCACCACCCACCTGGGTGCACTCAAGGACCTCGCCAGCCACACCCCGGGCGTGGTGAACGCCTCGCTCCAGTTCGACGCCGCGACGCTCACCCCCACCTACCGCTTCGTGAAGGGCGTTCCCGGGCGCTCCTACGGTCTCGCGATCGCCCGGCGGCTCGGCATCGCGAGCGAGGTCCTGGCCGACGCCGAGGCGCGGGTGCCGGATGCCGAGCGGAATCTCGACGCACTTCTGGCCGCGGTCGAAGAGCGCGGCCAGAAGGCGCGCGAGACCCAGGCGGCGCTCGAGGCGCGCGAGGCCGACCTCGACTCGCTGGGCGCGCGCCTCGCGCTGCAGGAGGAGAGCCAGCGGGCCCGCGAGGCCGAGCTCAAGCGGCTGGAGCGCGAAGCCGATCGGGGCGGGCGGCGGCAGGCCAAACAGTATCTGATGGAGGCGAGGCGCCTCGTCGAGGATGCGCTCGGCGCGGCGCGGGCGGCGGGAGACGAGGCTGCCGCGCGGGAGGCGCGGCGCATGGTGGAGGAAGGGATCCGGGAGCAGGGTGAGCAGCTCGAGGAGGCGGAGCAGCGGGATCCCTCCGTCGGACAGGCGGCGGATGCCCGGGCGATCGCGGTGAAGAGCCGAGTGCGTCTGCCCAGCGGCGGCACCGGCGAGGTGCTCGAGCTGCGTGGCGATGGAACCGCCGTGGTCAGCGTAGGCGCGATGAAAGTGGTGCTCGACGCCGCCCTGCTCACGTCGCTCCCCGCCGGCTCCGGCGGCGGCCGCGAGAAGCGTGGCACGCCCGCCGGCGCTCAGTCGCCGGCGCGGGAGTCCGCGCCGGCCGCCCTCGAGGTGGACCTCCGCGGCCTCACCGGCGACGAGGCCGAGCAGGCGGCGATCGCCGCCGTGGATGCGGCGGTGCTGGCGGAACAGCCGTTCCTCCGCATCATCCATGGCATGGGCACCGGCGTAGTGCGGGACCGGGTGCGGCGGGTAGTCTCGGGCGACCGACGGGTGACGCGCTTCGGGTTCGCGCCCCGCAATCAAGGTGGAACCGGCGTCACCATCGTGGAGTTCACGGCATGAGCATGATTCCCGACGAGACGGTGGACCAGGTCCGGGAGAGCGCGGACCTGGTGGGCCTCATCGGCGAGGCGGTCGAGCTCAAGCGCACCGGCTCCGACTACCGGGGGCCCTGTCCCTTCCATGGCGGCACCCACCGCAACTTCGCGGTGATCCCCAAGAAGAACCGCTACTACTGCTTCGTCTGCCACGAGTCGGGCGACGTCTTCTCCTGGCTCATGAAGCGGTTCGGCATGGACTACCCGACGGCGGTTCGCGAGGCGGCACGCCGGGTCGGCATCGTCATTCCCGAAGGCCCCGCCCGCGCCGGGCCCGATCCACGGGAGCCGCTCTTCGAGGCGGTGGCAGTGGCGCAGGACTGGTTCACCCGCCAGCTGATCGAGTCCCCCGAAGGGGCGACAGCGCGCGAGTACCTGGCCGGGCGCGAGATTTCTCTCGAGATCGCCGGGCAGCACGGCCTCGGCTTCGCCCCGCAGGGCCGGGCGTTCCTCTCGGCGATGCGCGAGCTGGGGCTCGAGGAAAAGGTGCTTCTCGAGGCGGGGCTCAGCGCCGCGCGGGACGACGGCAAGGTGATCCCCCGCTTCCGCGCGAGGCTGTTGTTCCCGATCCACGATCTGCGGGGCCGGGTGGCGGGCTTCGGCGGCAGACTGCTCGTGCCCGGCGAGCCGAAGTATCTCAACTCTCCGGAGACGCCGATCTTCCACAAGGGGAAACAGCTCTACAACCTGCACCAGGCGAAATCGGCGATCAGGAAGGCGGAGTCGGTCATCCTGGTGGAGGGCTACTTCGACGTGTTCCGTCTCGTGCTCGCCGGCCTCGAGCACGTGGTGGCACCGCTGGGCACCTCGCTCACGGCCGAGCAGGCCGGGCTGCTCCGCCGTTTCGCGCCTTCGGCCACCCTGCTCTACGACAGCGACCCCGCCGGTCTCCGAGCCACCTTCCGTGCCGGCGACGAGCTGCTGCGCCACGGGGTCCGGGTGCGGGTCGCGACGATGCCGCCCGGCGAGGATCCCGACTCGCTGGTGCGGAAGGGCGGCGCGGAGGTGCTGCAGCCGATTCTGGACGACGGCATCGACCTGCTGGAGCGGAAGATCCAGCTCCTGGAGCTCAAGGGGTGGTTCGAGGGCGTGGAGCACCAGCGCGAGGCTCTCGACCGGCTGCTGCCGACCATCCGCGCGACGGCGGATCCCATCACCCGCGACCTCTATCTCAACGCCGTCTCCGAGCGCACCGGCGTGAGCCGCGAGGTTCTCCGGGAGCAGGCTGCCGCCCGATCCGCCCCCGCCGCGGCTCCGCCGCCGGCCGACGCCCCCTCGCCGGCGGGCGCGCGGCCCGCTCGTCCGGCGCGCCGCCGCCGCAGCGAGGACCTCGGCGCCGAGCGAGACCTGCTCCGGGTGCTCATCAAGGAGCCGGCCTGGCTGGCGCGTGCCGCGGCCGAGGTGCCGGTGGAGTGGTTCGAGACCACCCCGCTGCGCGAGGTCTACGAAGCGCTGCGCCGCAGTCCCGAAAACGCCGGGTCGGGAATATTCTTGGAGCAGCTGTCGCCCGAGGCCCGGCGGGCCTGGACCTGGCTCGGCGGGTTGGAATCGAAGTACGGGGCGCCGGACCCTGACCGCACGTATGTCGACGCCTGCCGGGCGCTGGAGGTCAGGCCGTTGCGCCGGCAGCTCGCCGCGCTGGCCCGGAAGAAGCTCGACGCCGAGCTGACCGGAGAGGAGTACGAGACGCTGGTGCGCGAGCGCCAGCGGCTCACCCGGGAGATATTCTCCCGCTATCCCGAAGAGATGCTCAAGCGCAAACTGAGACGGGGGGATGTAGATGCACGCTGATCTGGTCAAGCTGCTCGACCTGCAGGCGAAGGACGCGGCGGTGGCGGAGGTGGAGCGGCGATTGGATGCGTTGCGGTCGGAGGCTGGAGTACTGGATCAGGCGCTGGATCGGGCACGGGAAGTCCTGGAGACTGCCCGGCGGGCCGCGGCGGATGCCGCGAGACGCAGGGACGAGCTGGAGGCGAAGATCGAGGGCTACCGGGTCCTGCAGGACCGCCGGCAGCAGCGGCTGGAGCACGTACGGAATCCGAAGGAGGCCTCCACGCTGATGGCGGAACTGGATCTGGCGAGGTCGGTGGTGGCCAAGGAAGAGAGCGACTGGGTTCGGAGCGCCGACGCCGTCACCCAGGCCCAGTTCAAGGCGGCGGAGGAGGAGCGCAACGTGGCGGCGGCGGCCGAGGGTCAGGTCCCGGAGCGGGACCGCCTGGCCGCCCGGCGGACCGAGCTCGAGGCGGAGCTGGAGGCGGCGCAGAGGGAACGGGAGGAGAGCGCCGCCCGGTTGGACCGGCCGCTCCGGATCCGCTACGAGCGGCTTCGGAAGGCACGCTCCGGCGACGTGATCGTTCCCCTGCTGGGCGGCTCCTGCGGCTCCTGTCACACCTCGGTTCCCCTCAACAGACGCGGTCAGATCCGGGCCGGCCTCGTGCTCGAAGCCTGCGAGGTCTGCGGCGCGATCCTGTACCCGCCTGAGACCGGAGGATCGACCCATGCCGCAGCCCGAGGGTAGACTATCGTGGTGAGCGTCTCCCAGGCCCCGATCTTCCGGTGGGTGGTGGCACCGCGGCCGGACCAGGCCGCGGTGGAAGCGCTCTCCGAGCGTCTCCACCTCCCCGGCGCGCTCGCCGCGCTGCTGGTGCAGCGGGGGCAGGGAAATGCCGACGTAGCTCGCAAGTACCTCCGCCCCGCGCTCGACGATCTCTCCGATCCGATGGCGCTCGCCGGGATGGCGGAGGCGGTGGACGCGATCGCCTCCGTGGTGCGGGCCGGCGGCACCATCATGGTGCATGGCGACTACGATGTGGACGGGCAGTGCGCCACCGCGGTGCTCACCCGCGCCCTCCGGGCGGCGGGTGCCGACGTCGTGCCGTTCGTGCCGCACCGGCTGCGCGACGGCTACGACTTCGGCCCGGCGGGGCTCGCCGCTGCCCGCGCCGCGGGGGCCTCGCTGGTGGTCACCTGCGACTGCGGGATCACCGCGGCCGATACCGTGCGCGCCGCGCGCGCGGCGGGGATCGGCATCGTCGTCACCGATCATCACCTTCCGGCCGACGAGCTGCCGCCGGCGATCGCGATCGTGGACCCGCAGCGTCCCGACGACACCTCCGGGCTCACCCATCTCTGCGGCACCGGCATCGCCTTCAAGCTGGTGCAGGCGCTGGTGCCGGTGCTCGGATTGCCCGCCAACCTCCCCTACTATCTGCTCGATCTGGTCGCGCTCGCGACTGTGGCCGACGTGGTGCCGCTGGTCGGCGAGAACCGCATCATGGTGAAGCACGGGCTCCGGCTGCTCGCCGAGAGCAATTGGCCCGGCGTGCGGGCGCTGCTCGAGGCCAGCGGGCTCGCGGGCAAGGAGGTCCGCGCCGGCCACCTCGGCTTCATCCTCGGCCCCCGGCTCAACGCCGCCGGCCGCATCGGCGACGCGGCCGATGGACTTCGCCTGCTTCTCAGCGACGACATGGAGGAAGCCGCCGCGCTGGCCCGGCGGCTCGAGGGTCTGAACGTCGAGCGCCAGGCGCTGGACCAGCGCATGCTCGACGAGGCGCTGGGCCAGGTGGAGGTCGCCGACGTCGAGCGCGAGTCGGGGTTCGTCCTCGCGGCCGAGGGGTGGCACCCCGGCGTGGTGGGGATCGTCGCGTCCCGGGTGGTGGAGCGCTACGGCCGTCCCGCGTTCCTGATCGCGTTCGACGGCGACGTCGGCAAGGGCTCCGGCCGCAGCATCTCGCGCTTCGACCTGCACTCCGCGCTCCTCGCCTGCGGCGACCTGCTGGAGCGGTACGGCGGCCACCAGATGGCGGCCGGACTCACCATCCGGCGCGAGAACCTCGACGCGTTCCGGGAGCGGTTCGGCGGCATCGCCCGCGAGTCCCTCGCGCCCGAGGATCTCGGACCCGAGCAGCGGGTGGATCTCGAGGTGGGGCTGCACGAGGTGACCTACGAGCTGGAGCGGCTCTGCCGCTACCTCGAGCCGTGCGGCACCGGCAACGCGAGCCCGGTCTTCGGGGTGCGCGGTGTCCGGCTCGCCGGCCGCTGTCGGGTCGGGCAGGGCCACCTCAAGGGCACCCTCGACGACGGCCGCCACCGGCTCCCCGTGATCGGGTTCCAGTGGGCCGACCGGGTGCCCTGGCTCGGCGAAGGCCCGGTGGACGCCGCGTTCCGGCTCGAGGTGAACGAGTGGAACGGACAGATGAGCCTGCAGGCGAGGCTGTGCGCGATCGGTCCGGCGGCATGAAAGGGCGGACCCACAGGGCGGAGCGGGTCCCTCGCTCCGCGAGGGATGAGGTACGTGGTCCGCATCGTCGCCGGTGACCTCGGCGGCCGGCGAATCGCCACCCCGAAGGATGCTCGCGTACGGCCCACCGCCGATCGCGTGCGCGAGGCATGGATGAGCATTCTGGGCGAGGAGCTCCGGGGCGCCCGGGTGCTCGATCTCTTCGCGGGCAGCGGCGCACTGGGGCTGGAGGCGCTCTCCCGCGGAGCAGCCGAGGCGACCTTCGTGGAGTTGAGCCCCCCGTCGCTGGAGGCGCTCCGCGCCAACATCGAGGCCCTCGGCCTCGGTGAGCGCGCGAGGGTGCAGCGGGGCGATGCGCTCCGGTACGCCGGAGGGCTCGAGGGTGGCGCGTTCGACGTGGCCTTCGCCGACCCTCCGTACACCACCGATGCCGCCGACCGGCTCGTGGCGCTCTTCCGCCGCCACCCCTTCGCGCGCATTCTTTCCGTCGAGCATCCGGCCGGGCGGCAGGTCGAGGGGGACGAGACCCGCCGCTACGGCGACACCGCCGTCACCTTCTGCCGTGCGCCATGACCAGGATAGCGATCTACCCGGGCTCGTTCGATCCACCGACGAAGGGCCACGAGGATCTGGTGCGCCGCAGCCTGGCGCTGGCGGACCAGGTGATCGTGGCCATCGCCACCAATGGCGCCAAGCACCCGCTGTTCAGCGTGGAGCAGCGGCTCGCCATGCTGCACGAGGCGGTCGGAGGCGAGCCGCGGCTCTCCATCCAGTCGTTCGACGGGCTCCTGGCCGAGTTCGCCAAGCGGGTCGGCGCTTCCATCATCGTGCGGGGGCTCAGGGCGGTCAGCGACTTCGAGTACGAGTTCCAGATGGCGCTGATGAACCGCCGGCTGCACCCCTCGCTCGAGACGGTGTTCCTGGTTCCCGCGGTGGACCTCACCTACCTGAGCTCCAGCCTGGTGCGCGAAGTGGCGCGCTTCGGGGGCGACGTCGGCGGACTGGTCCATCCCGCCGTGGCCGCGGCCCTGGCCGACCGCTTCCGCCGATGAGCTTTCGTGCCGAGCTGCTCAGGCGGGCCGCCGGGCGCCGGGCTCGCATCGTGCTCTGCGAGGGGGAGGATCCGCGGGTCAGGGCCGCCGCCGGGCGACTCAGGAGCGAAGGGATCGCGGAGCCCATCGTGCTGGGCGGCAGCGGAGGTCTGAACCCGGCGGCCGATCCCCGGCTCGGCCGGATCGCCAATTACCTGCGTGAGCGCCGGCCCGACGACATCCGGGACGGCGTGCACGCGCTCGACGTGGCCGCCGACCCGGCGAACTTCGGCGCGGCACTGGTGGCGCTGGGCGAGGCGGAAGGCGCGGTGGCGGGGGCCGTCCTCACCACGCGCGAGGTGCTTCGCGCCGCGCTCTGGGGCATCGGAACGGCGCCGGGGGTGCGTCTGGTGAGCTCGTCATTCTACATGGTGCTGCCGAGCGACGCGGTCCTCACCTTCACCGATTGCGCCGTGGTGCCCGAGCCCTCCGCGGAGGAGCTGGCCGGCATCGCGCTGGCCGCGGCGCGCGACCGGGGCCGGCTGGTCGGTGACTCGCCCCGGGTCGCGTTCCTCTCCTACAGCACCAAGGGGAGCGCCGACGGCCCCGGCGTCCGGCGCATCCGCGAGGCGGCGGGCATCTTCCGCGCGCTGGCCCCCAACATCGCCTCCGACGGCGAGCTGCAGGGGGACGCGGCGCTGGTGCCCGAGATCTCGGAGCGGAAGGCGCCGGGCTCCCCGGTGGCGGGAAAGGCCAACGTTCTCGTCTTCCCGGATCTGGACGCCGGCAACATCGCCTACAAGCTCACCCAGCGCCTCGGCGGCGCCGTCGCGATCGGCCCGATTCTCCAGGGGCTGGCGCGGCCCATGGCCGACCTGTCGCGGGGGGCCACGGCCGACGATATTGTCGAGGTGGCGGCCATGGTGGCACTTCAGAGCGACCCGACGACCTGACGGAGCGAGCGATGGGCTTCAGCCAGACCAAGGACCGGAGCGGGGTGGCGGTACTGCAGGTGGAGGGCCAGCTGATCGTGGGCAACCGCCAGGAGCTCAAGGACCTGGTCCAATCCGCCCTGGACCGGGGGGAGCGGCGCATCCTCATCGACTTCTCCCGAACCGGGTACATCGACTCCTCCGGCCTGGGCGCGCTGGTCTCCATCTCCAAGCGGATCCGCGAGGCCGGCGGAGAGCTGCGGCTGTCCGGGCTGAACGACGATCTGCGGTCGCTCTTCGAGCTCACCAAGCTCGACACGCTCTTCGCCATCGCCGACACTCCCCAGCAGGCCCTGGCCAGCTTCTAGCCACCGGCACATGACGTCGCCCCTTCGACTCTGTGTCCGCCGCTCGCCCGCCCCGGATGCCGAGGGCGCCGCCACGCTCGTCACGCTTCGCATCCCCAGCGACATCGGCTGCATCGAAGAGGCGGTGGAGCTGGTCACCCGCCACTGCCTGGCCGGACACAGCGCCACCCGCACCATCCGGTTCCGGCTTCAGGTGGTGCTCTCCGAGGCGCTCGCCAACGCCATCCTCCGGGGCAACCGCGAGGCGCTCGACAAGTGGGTGGACGTGCGGGCCGAGCTCCTCGCGGACATCATCCGGGTCCACGTCACCGACGAGGGCTCCGGCTTCGATCCGGCGGCGGTCCCCGAGCCGATCCGGCCGGATCAGATCGACGAAGCCGGCGGCCGCGGCCTCTTCCTGATCCGGAAGCTCGTGGACGCGGTGCAGTTCAACGAGCAAGGAAACTCCATCTGCATGATCCTGCGCCGTCATTAGGACGGCTGGACCCGATGCTCGAGAGTCTCGGCGCACTCGTCGGGGGACGCGTGCGCCTCTGGCGCTTCGACGGACGGGGGCTCAGGATCGCGGGGGGCGCCGATCCCGGGTGGAGCCCCACCATTCCGCGCGCCGCCGGACCGGTGCCCACGCCGACCGGCAGCGTGTGGCTGGCGCCGGTGGACGAGCTCGAGGGATTCTGGCTCGAGGTGGACGCGGGTGACGAGGCCGAGTCCCGGACGGCCGCCGACCGGCTGCTTCCGGTCGTGTCGGCGATACTGGCCACGGAGCGGCAGCGCGGCTACATGGCCGAGGAGCTGGCGAGCCGCTACCAGGAGATCGACCTCCTCTACGCCATCAGCGAGATCCTGGGACAGACGGTGCGGCTGGAGGAGGCCACCCGGACGATCGTCCGCGAGGTGAGCGCGGTAGTCGGCGCGAAGCGCGCGTCCATCATGGTGCTGGACGAGTCGGCCGGGCTGCTGCGCACGGTCGCCGCGAGAGGGTTCGGGATGGATGGGCTGGAGCCGGTGAAGGTGGAGGACGACTGCTCGGTGGCCGCGAAGGTGTACCGCGAGCAGCGGACGATCGTCCACGACCCCGAGCAGACCGAGGACGTTCCGGGGGACTGCGGCGGCGATCGCGGCTACAAGGGCCGCGCCTATCTGAGCGTGCCCATCTGCTACGGCGCCCCGGGCTCGCCGGTGCGCTGCATCGGCGTCATCAATCTCACCGACCGCATCGGCGGCGACCGCTTCACCCCGGGCGACCGGAAGCTGGTCTCCGCCGTGGCCAACCAGATCGGCGCCGCGGTGGAGAACTCCCGGCTGGTCGAGCGCGACCTGCTGCAGCAGCGGCTGCGGCACGAGATGGAGCTGGCGCACGACCTCCAGCTCAAGCTGCTCCCCTCGCCCGCGGTGCTGCACGGCGACGCGGAGGTCGCCGCGCGATGCCTGCCGGCGGAATCGGTGGGCGGCGACTTCTACACCTTCACCCGCCTGGGCCGCGGCCGGGTCGGCGTGATGCTGGGCGACGTCGCCTCCCACGGCTTCTCCGCCGCGCTGGTGATGGCGCTGGTGCTGTCCGCCGCCGGCATCCACGCCGCGGCGTCGGTCACCCCCGACGAGACCCTCAGCGCGTTGCTCGACAGCCTCCAGACCGAGCTGGCCGAGACCGAGATGTACTTCAGTGTGTTCTACGGCGTGCTCGATCCGCTGGGCGGCCGGCTCTCCTACGCCAGCGCGGGCCACCCCTACGCCTTCCGGGTGCCGCGCTTCGGCGAGCCCGAGCGGCTCGAGGCCACGGCCCCGCCGCTGGGGCTGGCGACGCCGGGGAGCATTCAGCGCCGCCAGGTCCCGTGGAGCGTGGGCCACGACCTCCTGGTGCTCTGGACCGACGGATTGGCGGACGCGCGGAACGACCAGGGCGAGCCGTTCGGCGAGCAGAGGCTGCTGGCAGAGGTGTGCGCCCACCGGAACGAGTCGCCCGAGGCGGTCGTGCAGGCGGTCCTCGCCACGGCGGAGGCGTTCGGCGCCCATCCCGAGGACGACCGGACGCTGCTCGTGCTCAGGATCTGAGTGCCGCGGGCGAAGCGGAGTCTGGGCCAGCACTTTCTCTCCGACCGCCGAATCCTGGAGCGCATCGCCGACGCCCTCGGCGCCACGCCGGGCGACACCGTGCTCGAGATCGGCCCCGGACCCGGCGGCCTGACCGAAGTCCTCGCGGCCGCGGCTGGAAAGCTGGTGGCGATCGAGAAGGACGCCGCGCTCGTCCCCGGGCTGCGGGAGCGGATACCCGCGGCGACCGTGGTCGAGGCGGACGCGCTCGAGGTGGACTGGCACGCGGTCGCCGGCCCCGACTTCCTGGTCGCCGGCAACATCCCCTACAACATCACGTCGCCGCTCATCGACAAGGCGCTGGCACCTCCCCGGCCCCGGCGGATCGTCTTCCTGGTGCAGAAGGAGGTGGCCGACAGGGTGGGCGCGCCGCCGGGCGGCGAGGCGTACGGCGCGCTGAGCGTCGGCGTCCAGTCGGTGGCGCGCGCCGAGCGGCTCTTCACCGTGCCGGCGGGCGCATTCCATCCGCGGCCCCGGGTGGACTCCGCGGTTCTACGTCTCACTCCGCTCGAGGAGCCGGTGGTGAGCGACGCCGAGGTAGCGCCGTACCGCCGGCTGGTGGTCGGACTGTTCGGATTCCGGCGTAAGCAGATGGGCCGGGCGCTGCGCCAGCTCACGGGTTGGCCGCCGGAGGTGGTGGAGGGCGTGCTCGGCCGCGCCGGGATCGACCCGAAAGCGCGTCCGGAGACCCTGGCGCCTGCGGAGTTCGCCGCGCTGCTGCGGGGTCTCGTTGACGGGGGGTGGAACGCACGGTAGGTTTGTGAAATGTTTCACAAAAATGCGTGCGATGCCTAAGGTCGCGGAATCCACCGTCCGCCGGCTGTCGCTCTATCTCCGTTTCCTCGAGGAGTTCGAGGGGCAGGGGATCGCCACGGTGAGCTCCGGCGCGCTCGCGTCGCGGGGCGGCACCACCTCCGCGCAGGTCCGGAAGGATCTCTCCTTCTTCGGCTCGTTCGGCAAGCGGGGGCTCGGCTATCCGGTGCCGGAGCTGGCGGACCAGCTGCGCGAGATTCTCGGGCTCAAGCGGCGCTACCGCGTGGGGATGATCGGCGCGGGCAAGATCGGCAGCGCGCTGGTGCAGTACCGCGGCTTCCGCCAGCGGGGTTTCGACATCATCGCGATCTTCGACAGTGACAAGTCGAAGATCGGGCGGCAGTGGAACGGGCTGACCGTGCTCGACATCGCCACCCTCGAGCGGGAGCTCACCCGGGAGCCGATCGACATGGCGGTGCTGGTCACCCCGGCGGAGGCGGCGCAGCCCGTGGCGGACCGGCTGGTGGCGCTCGGTGTGAAGGCGATTCTCAACTTCGCGCCGGTGCAGCTCGCGGTGCCGGACGACGTGGTGGTGAAGACCGTGAACCTGGCGCTGGAGCTGGAGACGCTGAGCTACGCGCTGGCGAGCCGCTGACCTGGTGACTCCCATCCGGCTCCTGGCCGCGGTCCTGATCCTCGCCGCCTATCCCTCGGTCGCGCTGCGCGCACAATCGTTCGACCTCCTCATCCGGAACGGCCGCATCGTGGACGGGACGGGCTCCCCGTGGTACGCGGGCGACGTGGGCATCCGGGACGGACGGATCGCGGCGATCGGGCGGCTGGAGGGAGCGAAGGCGAAGCGGACGGTGGACGCGGCGGGGAAGGTCGTGGCCCCGGGGTTCATCGACATGCTGGGACAGTCGGAGATCGCCATCCTGGCGAATCCGAGCCTGCCGTCGAAGATCTTCCAGGGCATCACGACGGAGATCACCGGCGAGGGCGGATCGCCCGCGCCTCTCACCGACGCGATCGTCGCGGCCGACCGCGCGGGGTACGACCAGCTCGGGGTGACGCCGGACTGGCGGACCTTGGCGCAGTACTACGCCCGCCTCGAGCGGCAGGGCATCGGGATCAACCTCGCCACCTACGTGGGCGCCACCCAGGTGCGGCGCGCGGTGCTGGGCGACGACGACAGGGATCCGACGGCGGCCGAGCTGGACCGGATGCGCGAGCTGGTGCGGCAGGGCATGCGGGAGGGCGCGGTGGGTCTCTCCACCTCCCTCCAGTATCCGCCGGCGCCCTACGCGGAGACCGCCGAGCTCATCGCGCTCGCGTCCGAGGCGGCGAAGCTCGGCGGAGTCTACGCGACGCACCTGCGCAACGAGAGCGACGAGATCCTCCCCGCGATCGACGAGGCGGTCCGGATCGGCCGGGAGGCGGGCATCCCGGTCGAGATCTGGCATCTCAAGACCGCGGGGAAGAACAACTGGGGCCGGATGCCCGACGTGGTGGCCAGGATCGACTCCGCCCGCCGGCAGGGCGTGGACGTCGCGGCGGACACGTACGCGTACACCGCGTGGTTCAACTCGCTCTCCTCCTTCGTTCCGCCCTGGGCCCACGACGGGGGCACGGCGAGGCTGCTGGAGCGCCTGCGCGATCCGCAGGTCCGGCGCCGGATCCGCCGCGACATGGAGAGCGAGGAGGGCGGCTGGGACAACAGCTGGAAGAAGATCCCGGGTCCCGAGGCGATCCTCATCGGGGCGGTGCACAACCCCACCCTGCGGCCGTTCCAGGGGAAGACCCTCGCCGAGGTCGCAAAGGCGCGGGGAGGCGATCCGATCGACGCGCTGCTCGATCTCCTGCTGGAGGACGAGGCGTACACCTACGTGGCCGTCTTCGGCATGAGCGAGCCCGACGTCGCGCTGGCTCTGCGGCAGCCCTGGGTCTCGATCAACTGCGACTCCGAGGGCGCGGCGCCGGAGGGAATCCTCTCGCGGAGCCATCCGCACCCGCGCGCCTACGGGACCTTTCCGCGGATTCTCCGGAAGTACGTGCGGGAGGAGAAGCTGCTGAGCCTGGAGGACGCGATCCGGAAGTTCAGCTCGCTGCCGGCGCAGCGGATGCGGATCGGCGACCGGGGCGTGCTGAAGGTCGGCATGTGGGCGGACGTGGTGGTCTTCGATCCGGAGACGGTCCGCGACCTCGCCACGTTCGCCAGGCCGCACCAGCTGGCCGAGGGGATGCGCTGGGTACTGGTGAACGGGGTGCCGGTCATCGCCGAGGGGAAGGCGACGGGCGCGCTGCCCGGAAAAGTGCTGCGGGGACGTGGGGCGCGGGGGTGACAGC
>CAMPKP010000077.1 GCA_946887295.1 uncultured Gemmatimonadota bacterium
CCAGCAGGAAGCGCCAATCATGGAAGAACTCGGGCGGCTTGCCCTCGTAGTAATGACCGACGAACTGCAGGACCCACCCCACCACGAACAATCCCAGCGGCACCGGCCAGAGTCCTTCGACGAAGATCGCCGCCACGAAGAGCGGGACGGAGGCCGCGATCATCGGGATGCCGAAGGTGTGGCAGAGTCGATTCACCGGGTGCTGATGGCTCTCCGCGTACCGCGCCACCCACTCGCTCATCGGCCGGTTGCCCAGTCTCATGCCGCCTCCGGTGGTGTCACCAGCACCAATCTGCTTCCGGTGCGCGGTCGGCACCAGAAGGCGTGCCAGGGCATCAGTTCTGTCCGGCGAGCGACGGCCACAGCTTCTGCAGGGTCGTCCGCGGCCCGGTGCCGACGTTGACGGCGAGGCTCCGCTCCTCCGCCACCGCCCACTGGTGGCTCACCGTGGCGGCAGTCTCGACCGAGTCGAAGAAGCGCGCCAGCTCTTCCCGGGGAACGCCGATGGTGATCACGACGTCCCCGGGCCGCCGGCCCGGCCCGAAGAACCAGTAGCTGCCGGCCGGGCTCACCACCTCGGGAAGGCCGTACCTCGGTCCGTAGTAGTCGAGCGCCCCCGCCTCGCCGTAGTTGCCCGCCACCACCACGGCGCGCTCCCGCTGCTCGGCCGGAAGGGTATGGTAGACCCGCGCCACGGTAGCCACCTGCTCCTCCCATCCCAGCATGTCGGCGTAGTCCTGGGGCAGCGACTCCACCTCACCGGTGTTGGTCCTGACCGCCGCCTGGACGCCCAGCGCGTCGGCGTACGACGCCATCGCCGGCGGAGGAAGGATCGGCACGCCGAGCGGCAGGGTGCCTACGGCGAAGGCCAGGAGGATCGCCACGGCGCCGACTTGGAGGAGCTCCGCGGCCACACCGTGAGCGGCCCGCTCGAGGAGGATCCCGCCGGCCGCGAAGAGGGTCGGGTACAGCGGGCCGGCGTAGTAGGCCTTCCCCTGCAGCGCCATGAGGATGGCGAGAGCGGCGACGCAGGTCCACCCCAGCACCCGGAACGGGCGCAGGGCCGGGCTCGCCAGCAGGCCGTACAGCCCGACGAGCGCCAGGAGCACGGCCGGACCCCAGAGCAGCTGGCCCAGCAGGAAGTCGGTGGGGCCGATCCGCTCGAGCTGGGTCTCCCTCAGGTCGGCCATCTGCGCCAGCACCGGAAATCCCAGCCGGATCTGTCCCACCAGGCTGGGCGCGCCGATGGCGAGGGCGCAGGCCACTCCGATCCACGGCCATGGCGTGAGCAGAGCGGCCCGGAGCGGAGTGAGGAGAACGGCGGCCACGATCGCGAGTCCGAGGAACGCCACGCTGAACTTGGTCAACAGCCCCAGCCCCAGGATCAGGCCGAGCAGAAGCCAGCCTCCCGGGCCATACCCCCTGCAGAGTCGCACCAGGGCGTACATCGCGGCGGTCCAGACGAGCTGGTCCATCACCACGGGCTGGAGCAGGTTGGCCGAACGGAGAAAGAGCGGGCTGGTGAGCACGCAGAACGCGGCCAGCCCCTGGGCCACGCGGCCCCCGCCCATCTCGCGCGCGACGAGAGCCGCCAGCACCAGAATGGCGCTGCCGAACACCGCCGGGAAGAAGCGTACGGCGGTCAGCGAGTCGCCCAGGACGGTGCGGGACACCTCGGCGACGATGGCGATGGCCGGCGGGAAGTCCATCGCCCACATCCGGAGATGCCGGCCCATGCCCATGTACAGCAGCTCGTCGCGGTGGAAGCCGTACGGGGTGCGGACGTTCACCGCGACGTGCAAGACGAGCTTGACCGCCGCCTGGAGCAGCACGAGGCCAGCGGCGAAGGGCGGCCGAGGAGGAAGGCCGCTCCCGTCGGGAGGTGGATCGGTCACACGCTGCTCCGGCTGCTGGTCGGGGGCAAGGGCGCAAGTATGCAACCGCTCGGCCCACTTCCGCCACCCACCGGCGCCGCTATCGGGCGGAGCTCACTCCAGCTCGATGCCCTCCTTCAGGACCCAGACCTTCATGGCGAAGTAGAGGCGGATCATCATCGTGTGATCGTCGGGATTGACCAGGATGACGAGGGTGTTGCCGTCGGTGCCGCGGGTGCTGCGGACCCGCTCCTTGGTCCGCATCCGGGACTGGAGACTGTCGAACCAGCGCGGGAGGTCGCGGCGCTGGTCGCCGCGGATGACGTCCTTGGTGCGGGTCCCGCGGGGATCGTCCTTCGCGCGTCCGCTCGGCGGAACGGCCAGCGACACCTTGGCGTACCGCCTGCCCCGCGCGTCGCCCTTGGTGGCCTTCTGGAACTGCAGCGAGCGGTAGGTCAGGGCCTTCCAGGTCTGCAGCGGGGGCGTCGCCTTCGGCCGGACCTCGACCCGTCCGTCGGAGTCGTCCGGCACCCGCACCACGAACTCCCACTTGTTCCGGCCGCTGAGGTTTCCGTCGGTCACCGTGTAGAGGTGCTCGCTCCCCTTCACCGGCGCCTGGCGGCCCCCCTTCGCGAAGGTCCACTTGGCCCGCCGCACCTCACCCGGCTCCACAGTCACCTGATCCAGCCGATACCGCTTCCGCGATGCCATCGGTGCCTCCTGGGACTGGGTGGAAGACACTCCGAGGTCGCCGAAGCATACCTGACGAGCCGCTCGCCTCCTACTCCAAGGCCAGTGCGGGTCTGAAGCGCGACGGGCGCCCGAGTCGGTTGTGCCGTGTGACTCGGATCACGACGCGGCGCCGGGAATTCGGGTTTCTTTCGGTGGGCCGTCGAAGCCCATGAAAGGAGCCGAACCGAGATGGCACGAAAGAAGGGAACCCCCGCGCAGGGGGAGAACGATTCGAACCGGATCAAGGATCCTGACGACTGGACCACCGGCGACGAGCCGATGACCGGAGCACAGGAGTCCTATCTCAACACCCTGGCCTCCGAGGCGGGCGAGCAGGTCGAGCCCGATCTCAGCAAGGCCGAGGCATCGAAGCGGATCGACGAGTTGCAGGAAAAGACCGGACGAGGGTGACACAGTGAATGCATCTCCGGGGCCGGTCGCTCCGTACGGTCTCGGAGATGCTTCGTCCTCTTCCCAGACGCGACTTGCTCCTGCTCGCCGGCGGGAGCCTCGTCGCCTACCTGAGCGCCTGCCTGGCCGGCCACGGCTCCGGCGACGGCCCGTCGGCTGACCCGCGGGCCCGGCGACGGCTGCATGCCGGCGGCCATCTCACCAGCCGGCCGCGCCCGCCGCGCCGCGCCGCTCCCCCTGCCGGTCTCATTCCCCTGCAGCTGAGCGGCTCCGATCGAGACGGCGCCCTCTACGTGCCTCCCTCCTACCGGCATGACGTGCCGGCACCTCTCGTACTCAGTCTGCACGGGGCCGGCGGCAGCGGTCGTCGCGGCCTGCGGCGGCTGCAGTCCCGCGCGGATGCGGAGGGGCTGCTCGTGCTGGTTCCGGACTCGCGGAGCTCGACCTGGGACGTGGCGCGGTCCGGCACGTTCGGCGCCGACGTGGAGTTCCTGGACCGAGCGCTGGATCTGGTGTTCGCGCGATACGCGGTGAATCCCTCGCGGGTGATCGCCGAGGGATTCTCGGATGGCGCCAGCGCCGCCCTGTCGCTGGGTCTGCTTAACGGAGACCTCTTCACCCACGTCATAGCCTTTTCGCCCGGCTTCGTGGCGGAGGGCTCGCGCCGGGGAAAGCCTCGCCTCTTCCTGTCGCACGGCGTGGACGATGACGTGCTGCCGATCGATCGGTGCAGCCGTCCCATCGTGCGGGACCTCCGTGGCGGCGACTACGACGTCCGCTATACCGAGTTCGCCGGGGGACACACGGTGCCCGACGAGATCGCCCGGGAGGCGATGGACTGGCTGGCCGGTCGGTCCTAGCTGCGCACTTGGCTTTGACCTGCGTTCAACTCATACTGAACGTACGATCCGTCCTGCCGCTCCGCTCCTCGTCCCCGCCCAACCAGGAGACCGATGGACCCCCGTTCCAGTCGCTTCACCGACCGCCTCGCGATGCTGTTCGAGCACGACGGTCAGCCGCCCATCGCCGGCCGGATCTTCGGTCTCCTGCTCCTGAGCGACGAGGCTCTGAGTCTCGACGAACTGGCAGAAAGTCTCGGCGTGAGCAAAGCGAGCGCGAGCACCAACGCGCGTCTGCTCGCGGAGCTGGGCTTGGTCGAGCCGGCGCCCCGGCCGGGCAGCCGCCGGGATTACTACCGGATCGCTCCGGACCTGTTCGAGCGGTCCATGGCGCAGCGGCTGGCGCGCTGGCAGCGATTCACCGAGGTGATCGGCGAGGGTCGCCGAACCCTGCCCCTGGCCAGCGCCGAGGTGCGCGAGCGGCTGGAACGGTATGAGAGCGCCTTCAGCTACATGGCCGAGGCGATCGGCCGCGCGCTGGCGCAGTGGCATGGCACACCATCGCATCGGCTCGCGTCTACGGGGTCGGGTCGGTGAGGCTCGCGGCCGTGACTTCGGCGCTCCTCCTCGCGGGGTGCGCGGGCACTCCGAGTGTCTCGGGGGTGCGGGGGGCCTCGCCCCGGCCGGAGATGCCGTGGACTCCCCCGGCGGACGCCATTCCGCGCATCGAGGCGGCGGACACGTCGACCCGCGCGGCGGTTCCCTCGGACCTCGCCGGCCGCATCCGGAGCCTGACGCTCGCGGAGATCGTGGACCTGGGACTCCGGAACAATCCGGCCACGCGCTTCGCCTGGGCCAACGCCCAGACCGCGGCATCGGTGTACGGATCCGAGCGGGGCGCCTGGCTTCCGACCGTGGACGCCGAGGTCAACGGGGCGCGGCTCAAGACGGCAGCCAGCCAGGGGCGCACCGCCGTCGAGCAGTCGGTGCTCACGCCCAGTGTGACGCTGAGCTATCTGCTGTTCGATTTCGGCGGCCGGAGCGGCCGGGTGGCCGCGGCGCGGCAGCGGCTCCTCGCCGCGAGCTTCTCCCACAACGCGGCCATCCAGGACGCGGTCCTCCGGATCCAGGTCGCCTACTTCGAGTATCTGGCGAACCGCAGCCTGCTCGAGGCGCAGCGGACCACGCTGGAGGAGGCGCGGACCAACCTCACCGCCGCCGAGGAGCGGCGGCGGGTGGGCCTCGCGACCATCGCCGACGTCCTGCAGGCGCGGACCGCCGCCAGCCAGGCCCGGCTCGAGTTCGAGACGACCGAAGGCAACGTGCAAACCACTCGCGGCGCGCTGGCGCTGGCTCTGGGCCTTCCGGCGAACCTTCCGTTCGACGTGGATTCGAGCGCGGCCGCGGGCCCGGTGGCGGCGCTGGCCGACAGCGTGAACGCCATCATCGCGACCGCGCTCCAGGGGAGGCCCGATCTTGCAGCGGTGCAGGCCGAGGTCGGGGCGGCGCGCGCTGGCATCAGTGAGGCCCGAGCCGGGCTGTTCCCCTCGCTCGGGTTCAGCGCGACCGGGGGTCGGACCTACGCCACGACGATTCCCGACGGCGCCAACAGCTACACCCTGTCGCTGGGCCTCACGATTCCTCTCTTCAGCGGCTTCTCCCGGCAGTACGATCTCCGAGCGGCGGAATACGAGGCCGACGCCGCCGGCGCGCGGGCGCAGTCCCTGCGCCAGGAGGTCGTGTTCCAGGTCTTCAGCGCCTACTACGGGCTCCAGACCGCGACCCGCCGCGTGGCGACCGCGAGGGACCTGCTGGCGAGCGCCGAGCAGTCGAACGAAGTCGCGCTGGGCCGCTACAAGGCCGGGGTCGGGAGCGTGCTCGATCTGCTCTCGGCCCAGACGGCGCTGGCCTCCGCCCGCGCGCAGCAGGTGGCCGCGCGCCTGGCCTGGAGCGTTTCGCTGGCGCAGCTCGCGCACGACGCGGGCGTGCTCGACCCCCGGGGCGGCAGCCCGCTCCGGCTCACTCAAGACACCACGAGCACCCCGCGATGACATCACGGCGCCACCTGCTGATCCTCGTCTCCCTGGCCGCCTGCGCCGACCAGGCCGCGCCGCCGCCCGCGCGTGTCCCCGTCACCGCGGGCACCGCCGAGCGGCGCGACGTGCCGTTCGAGCTGGCGGCCACCGGAATGGTCGAGCCGCTGCAGACCGTCGCGGTCCAGCCGCAGATCGGCGGCCCGATCGTGCGGATCGCGTTCCGCGAGGGACAGGATGTCGAGAGGGGCCAGGTGCTTTTCCAGATCGACCCACGCCCCTATCAGGCGGCGCTCGCGCAGGCCGAGGCGCTGCTGGCGCGCGACCGGGCGCAGGCGGAGAACGCCGAGCAGGAGGCGAAGCGCTACTCCGAGCTGGCCGAGCGGGAGTACGTGACGGCGCAGCAGTACGACCAGGCCCGCACGATGGCGGCGGCGGCGGCGGCGACGCTCGCCGGGAGTGAGGCCGCGGTCGAGGAGGCCCGGCTCAATCTCCAGTACGCCACGATCCGCGCCCCGATCCCGGGGCGCACCGGCAGTCTCAGGGTCCGGGAGGGCAACCTGGTCCGGCCGGCCGACGCGGCGCCGCTGGTGACGATCAACCAGATCCGCCCCATCCTGGTGCGGTTCGCGGTGCCGGCGGCCAACCTTCCGCTGATCCAGCGCTACCGGGGCGACACGCTGGTCGTGCGGGTGGCGCCGGTGGGCGGCGGCACCCCCAGCGAAGGGCGGCTCACTTTCGTGGACAACGCGGTGGACACCACGACCGGCACCATCCTACTCAAGGGCACGTTCCCCAACGCCGAGGGCGTGCTCTGGCCCGGCGAGTTCGTCAACGTTCGGCTGCGGCTCTACGTCGAGCGCGACGCGCTGGTGGTGCCCGCCACCGCGGTCGTCACCGGGCAGCAGGGGAGCTTCGTCTTCGTGGTGGGCGATGACAGCACGGCGTCCACCAAGCCGGTCAAGCTGGGGCGGACCGCGGGCGACGTGGCGATCGTGGAGGGGGAGCTCAGCCCCGGCGAGCGCGTGGTGACCGACGGGCAGCTCCGGCTGCAGCAGGGATCCAAGGTGCAGATCAAGGCGGCGGCCGATACGGCCGCCGCGCGGGAGACCACATGAACACCGAGCTCTTCATTCGCCGGCCGGTCATGACCACGCTGATCATGGCGGGCATCCTGATCTTCGGGCTGGTCGCCTACCGGCTGCTGCCGGTGAGCGACCTCCCCGCGGTGGACTATCCCACGATCTCGGTGAGCGCGAGCCTTCCGGGGGCGAGCCCGGAGACCATGGCGTCCTCGGTCGCGACCCCGCTGGAGAAGGAGCTGTCCACGATTCCCGGGATCGAGACGATGACGTCCACCAGCACGCAGGGTGGCACCTCCATCTCGCTCCAGTTCGCGTTGAGCCGGAACATCGACGCCGCCGCCCAGGACGTGCAGGCCGCCATCTCCCAGGCCCAGCGCCAGCTCCCCCGCGACGTGCTGCCGCCCAGCTTCCGCAAGGTAGACCCCTCGGCCTCGCCGATCCTCTATTACGCGCTTCGCTCCACCACCATGCCGCTGCATCAGCTCAACGAGTACGCCGAGACCTTCCTCGCACAGCGGCTGGCGACGGTGGACGGCGTGGCGCAGGTCCAGGTGTTCGGCTCGATGAAGTACGCCGTCCGCATCCAGCTGGACCCGCAGCAGCTCGCCGCCCGCAGCATCGGGATCGACGAGGTGTCGCGGGCGGTGGAGAACGGCAACGTGAACCTGCCGACCGGCATCCTGTGGGGCACCGACAAGGCGTACTCGGTCGAGAGCCAGGGTCAGCTGGAGAACGCGGAGGACTTCCGGCGGCTGGTCGTAGCCTTTCGTGACGGCGTCCCGGTGCGCCTGGGCGACCTCGGCAACGTGGTGGACAGCGTTCAGGACACCAAACGGGCCAGCTGGTTCAACGGCGAGCGGGCGGTCGTCCTCGCCATCCAGCGGCAGCCCGGGACCAATACCGTCGCCGTGGCGGAACGGGTGAAGGCGGTCGTGAGCGAGCTCCGCTCCCAGATCCCGCCCTCCGTGGACATCGCCACGCTCAACGACCGATCGATCACGGTGCGGGCCTCGGTCGACGACGTGAAGTTCACCCTCTTCGTGGCCCTGTGCCTCGTGGTGATGGTGATCTTCCTGTTCCTCCGGAACCTGCGGGCGACCGCGATCCCCGCGCTGGCGCTCCCGATGTCGCTCATCGGGACGTTCGCGGTCATGTACCTGCTGGGGTACAGCCTCGACAATCTCTCCCTCATGGCGCTCACCCTGGCGGTGGGGTTCGTGGTGGACGACGCCATCGTGGTGCTGGAGAACATCGTCCGCCACATCGAGAAGGGCGAGTCGGTGCTGGAGGCATCCATCAACGGAAGCCGCGAGATCACCTTCACGGTCATCTCGATGACGCTATCCCTGGTGGCGGTGTTCATTCCCGTGCTCTTCCTCGGCGGGCTCATCGGGCGGCTGTTCCAGGCCTTCGCGGTCACCATCGGTGTCGCGATCCTCGTGTCGGGCGTCGTCTCGCTCACCCTCACGCCGATGCTCTGCAGCCGCTGGCTCAAGCCGAAAGGTGAGGAAGAGGAGCGGCACGGCCGCTTCTACCGCGCCACCGAGCGCGCCTGGGAGGGAACCCACTCGGCGTACCAGCGCTCGCTCGCCTGGGTGATGGACCGGCGCGGCCTGGCGCTGGCGTTCAGCGTGCTCATCCTCGCCGGCACCGTGGCGCTGGCGCGGCTGGTCCCCAAGGGCTTCATCCCCAGCGAGGACCAGGAGCAGCTCCGGGGCACCACGGAAACCGCCGAGGGCACCAGCTACGACGCGATGGTGAAGCACCAGCAGGCCGCCGCCGCCATCGTGCAGGACGATCCCAACGTGGACGGTTTCATGTCCGCCGTGGGCGGCGGCGGGCGTCTCAGCACGGTGAACCAGGGGCGGCTCTTCATCCACTTGAAGCCGCGGGGCGAGCGCGAGATGAGCGCCGACGAGGTGGCGCGGTCACTCTCCCGCAAGCTGTCCGCCGTGCCGGGCATGCGGACCTTCATCTCCAACCCGCCGGTGCTCAACATCGGCGGGCGATCCTCCAACAGCGAATACCAGTACACGCTCACCAGCTCGGACATGGAGGCGCTCTACCAGGGCGCCGGCGCGCTGGAGCGGAGACTGCACGACGTGCCCGGCCTGGTGGACGTCAGCAGTGACCTCCAGATCAAGAATCCCGAGGTGCGGGTGGAGATCGCCCGTGACCGCGCCGCCGCGCTCGGGATCGACGTGAACCAGATCGAGAGCGCCCTGTACAACGCCTATGGCGCCCGGCAGGTGAGCACGATCTACACCCCGAACGACCAGTATTGGGTGGTGATGGAGCTGCTCCCGGAGTACCAGCGCGACCTCTCGGCGATGAGCCTGCTCCATCTCACCGGCCGACAGGGCGTCTCGGTGCCGCTCGGCAGCCTCGCCAAGGTGACGCCCGGGGTGGGCCCGCTCACGGTGAATCATTCCGGGCAGCTGCCCTCGGTCACGCTCTCATTCAATCTCCAGCCGGGCACCTCCATCGGGACCGCGGTGGAGCGGGTGGAGGCCGCCGCGCGCGAGGTGCTGCCGTCCACCGTGACCAGCAGCTTCGCGGGAACCGCCCAGGCGTTTCAGCAGGCGCAGGCGGGTCTGCTGGTGCTGCTGGTCCTGGCGATCCTGGTGATCTATCTGGTCCTCGGCATGCTGTACGAAAGCTTCGTCCACCCGCTCACGATCCTGTCGGGGCTTCCGTTCGCCGGGTTCGGCGCTCTGCTGGCGCTGCTGGCCACCGGGCTCGACCTCAGCATCTATGCTTTCGTGGGCATCATCATGCTGGTGGGCATCGTGAAGAAGAACGCCATCATGATGATCGACTTCGCCATCGAGGCCGAGCGCAACCACGGCAAGAGCGCGCACGACGCGATCCTCGAGGCCGCGAGCGTGCGGTTCCGGCCGATCATGATGACCACCATGGCCGCGCTGATGGGCACGTTGCCCATCGCGCTGGGGCACGGGGCCGGAGCGGAGGCGCGCAGGCCGCTCGGCGTGGCGGTGGTGGGCGGGCTCTTCTTTTCCCAGCTCATCACGCTCTACATCACACCGGTGATCTACACCTACTTCGACGCGCTGCAGAGCCGTCTCGGTCGGCGGAAGGCGAGGGCGCCGGTCAGGCCGCCGGCGGCCGAGCCCGCCGGGGCGGTGGCACGGGTGCGGGAGGTGTGAAGGCGGGATCTCACCGCGATTCGGCGGGATCGGGCTGGTGACCGCCTTCGCTGAACACGACCTCGGTGGTGTACCCGTCCGCGCTCACCAGCGCGCCGAGCAGCCGACGGGCGCTCTCCTCGGTATGCCTGGCGAGATCGATCTCGCCCGCGCTCCGCACCAGCTGCTCGCGGGCCAGGCGGAAGATCGCGTCGCGGTCCGCGGGCCGGAACGGGTTCCACAGCCCGCGCTGCTCGTCGTAGGTCTTCAGGTCGGTCACCTCGACGCCGAGGACCTTCGCCGGCGGAAGCAGCACGCGCACCGCCCTGGCCTCGTGATCCACCTGCACCTCGGTGCCGTGGTCGAGGTCGAAGCCCGCCAGCACCTTCCCTGTGACGACGACCAGGCTCCTCTTGGTCGAGCCGAGCGTCCGGTTCTGGTAGACCACCACGTCCCGGAGCACGGTCTCGCTGGTGACGAGACGGGCGACGGCCCGCGTGCGCTCGACCACGACGCCGTGATCCACCGTCGTGGTGCCGCGGCCCGGAAGCAGCCGGCGCGCCGCGTCGGTTGCGCGCCCCCCGAGCCAGATGAAGACGACCAGCGCAACGAGCGCGACGACGGCCGGCACCAGCCGGCTGGTGATTCGCTCGCTCCGTTCGGCCACTATCGGCACTCCTGCTCGAGACGCTGGGTGATCTGCAGGCGGTTCTCCATGGCGCCCGACTGCGCGGCGATCCGCCAGGCGAACTCCCGGCGGGTGACGGCGGAGTCCGCGCCCCCCGCCACCGCGACCTTCCACTGGGCACAGTAGGCCGGCAGCTCGGCCTCGATGATGTGGCGGGCGCTTGTCAGCGTGGCCAGGAACGCCTCGCAGCTCTCATAGGCGGTGGCCTGCCTGCGATGCACCGACTCGTGGGCCTCGATCTCGGCCACCAGCATGGTGTCGCGCACGTCGGATCTCAGCTTGGTGACCGCCGCTCCACCCTCGCAGCGGGTCACGCCGAGGAAGTCGTCGGGCGCTGCCGCTCGCTGCGCCGCGGCGGCGGCGGGCACCAGGAGATATGCTGCGACCGCCGTCAGGAGCCGCCGCATCGGACCGGCCGCTCCTACTCCCAGATTCCCAGCGCGCGGCGGACGACGACCATCTGCCCGAGGTGATATGAGGTGTGATCCGCCACCAGAAGCAGCTCCCGCAGAAAGGTCTGGCCCGTGCCGTGAGGGATGCGCGCGAAGAGGTCCACGCTCTCGTCCCGGGCCAGCGCGATCAGCGCCTGGCGGTCCTCCAGGAAGGAGGCTATGCTCGCGGCGGGCGCTCCCGCGGCGGGCGGGGCCGGTTCTCCGGGCCAGTAGTCCTCCGGCCAGCGCGGCTGGGTGTATGCCGGGTTGCGGCAGAAGTCGAGGATGTCGTGCTGGGCCAACCGCAGATGCTCCAGCAGCTGCCACAGGGAATAGGGCAGGCCGGGAGCCAAGGCACCCCACTTGTCCGCCGGTACGCCCTCCGTGATCTGCTCGAAACCCGCGTGCGCGTCCTCCCACCCGAGCATGGCGACCACATGATCCCGGAGCGCTCGATCCTTCATCGGGCGGGATGAGGCCGGTCACAGCGCGGCACCGCGAGGCCTCCTAGTCTGAGTGGAGCCACAACGATTTCTCCGGAGGAGCTATGGCGTTCGTCTGGGACCTCATCCAGCAGATTCAGCTGCGCAACACCAAATCGAGGGCCAAAGCGGCCAGCTCGAAGGCGAAGACCGCCCAGGCCCGCGCGAAGAAGGCGGAAAGTCACGCCCGGTCGCTGGAGGCGAGGCTGGACGACCTGGAGGACGAGGTCGTCCACATGCGGACCACCCTCGCGGTGCTGCTCGACCGGCTCGAGCGTCGGTTCGGGCCCGAGGCGGAGAAGCTCGGTCAGGTCTGAGGGCAGGCCCACTCGATGCCGCCGATCCGCTCGATGACCGCGAAGCGGATTCCGTGCGCCTGGCAGACGTCCTCGAACCCGTGCTGTGCCTCGAAGGAGTTCCGGTTCCAGACGTACGTCGAGACCTCCAGGGTGCAGCCGGGTCGGTTGCTGAACTGCCCCGCGCGGATGCGCCGCGAGACTTCCTCCAGGTCCGCCAGTCCAACCGATGGTCGGCCGGTCATCGGGCTTCTCCCCGTTCGGGTGTTCCTGTAACCTAGCCGCGCCGCTTGCCCGGCCGCCGGGCCGGCTTCCCCGCCGCGATCTCCTCCATGGTCCGGCCTGTCCGGGCGGACGTCTGGTACTCGGCCACCGGGTCGGTGTCGGGGTCGGCCTCTGCGTCGCGGTGCTTGATCAGCAGCCACTGCCCCTTTCGGCTCCGGTCTCCCCAGCCCCTGGTCCGGACCAGGACCCACGAGCCTTTGAGGCGCTTGCCCCGGAGGACGAACTTCAGCTCGCCCTTGCGGTAGCCCTCGCGGAGCGCCTCCTCGGGATCGCCCTGCCCGTCTTCGGCGGTATAGGTGCCATAGTCCCACACCATGACCGTGCCGCCGCCGTACTCGCCCTCGGGGATGGTGCCCTCGAACTTGTTGTACTCGATGGGATGATCTTCGACCTGAACGGCGAGGCGCTTCACGGACGGATCGAGGCTCGGCCCCTTGGGAACGGCCCAGCTCTTCATCACGCCGTCGAGCTCGAGCCTGAGGTCGTAGTGCAGCCGGCTCGCGGCGTGCTTCTGGATTACATAGGCGAGCCTGGAGGACTTCGCGCGGGCGCCGCCCTCGGGCTCGCGGGTGCGGCTGAAATCGCGCTTGCGGCGGTATTCGGTGAGCTTGCCGGCACGGGTAGTCATGGAGCCTCCTTCCGCTCCAAGCTACCCCGCCGGCGCTCGGCGGGGTGTGATCCGCGTCTCCTGCCCCCGGGCGGGGGCAGCCTCTAGAAGATCGTGTAGATGAACGGCGCCAGCGCCGAGCCCTGCGCGAAGACCAGCAGCGCTCCCACCAGCAGCAGTACGATCAGGATGGGGGCGAGCCACCACTTCTTCCGCTCCCGCATGTAGGCCCAAAGCTCGGGTCCCAGTCCGCCCTTTGCCATACTCTCCTCCTCTGACGAGCTAGAACTGCCGGGTGAGGTCCCCGCGGGGTTGCGCCTGCCGGTCCACCCAGCCGGTCGCCCCAGCGTGCGCGCGGAGCGGATTGCCGCCCACCGCCCGGCGGATCGCCGCGATGGGCGTAATGACCAGAAAATACACCGCGCCCATGAAGATCGGTGTGGTGACCCTGGAGATGGCGTGGGCCATTCCCATCCAGGCGCGGTAGACCGGCCCCAGCTTGCCGGGCAGCAGCAGTCCGCCGAGGGCGAACGCGCCGGCCACCACGCCGAAGACCAGGGCGCCGCGGGAGCTTCCGCGCCACCAGCCGACGCCGGCCAGGACCCCGAAGGCGGCGGTGAGCGTGAAGGCGAACTTGCGCCCTTCCGCCGGTGTCAGTCGAGCGGGACTTCCTTGCGCCAATCTCCCTCCTCTTGCCAGGCCGGCTGCTCGCTCTTCGCGAGAATGAACGGCCAGAGCACCAGATAGTCGATGTTCGTCCGCATGAAACAGCGATAGGCGTCCTCGGGCGTGCACACGATCGGCTCGCCGCGGACGTTGAACGACGTGTTGATCAGAACGGGGCATCCGGTGCGCCGCTCGAATGCCGCGATCAGGTCGTAGTAGGCCGGATTGACTTCGCGGCTCACTGTCTGGACCCGCGCGGAGTAGTCCACGTGCGTCACGGCCGGGATCTCGGAGCGCCGCACCTTGAGCTTCTCGATTCCCCAGCGGCTTTCCTCATCCGCAGTGGTCGCGACCCGCCGCTCGGCGCGGACCGGGGCCACCAGCAGCATGTACGGCGAGTCGGTGTCCAGCTCGAACCAGTCGGCCACCTTCTCGCGCAGCACGCTCGGCGCGAAGGGCCGGAATCCTTCGCGGAACTTGATCTTGATGTTCATCTGCGACTGCATCACCGGACTCCGCGGGTCGCCGAGGATGCTGCGGGCCCCGAGCGCCCGGGGGCCGAACTCCATGCGGCCGGAGAACCAGCCGACCACGGAGCCGTCCGCCAGGATGTCCGCGAGACGCTCGATGAGCTCGCCGGGCTGCGCGCAGGTGTACTTCGCGCCCACCGAATCCAGGTAGGCCCTGATCTGCTCGGGCGTGAAATCCGGACCCAGGTATGCGCCCTTCATCGAGTCGTGTGAATTGACCTGGCGCGGGGCCGAGAGCTGCCGGTGCCAGATGAGCTGCGCGACGCCGAGCGCTCCGCCGGCGTCGCCCGAGGCGGGCTGGATCCAGAGCTGCTCGAAGGGGCCCTCGCGGAGAATGCGCCCGTTCCCGACGCAGTTGAGCGCCACGCCGCCGGCGAGGCAGAGCCGGTCCATGCCCGTCAGTCGATGCGCCGTGCGGGCCATGCGCAGCATCGCCTCCTCGCAGACCTCCTGCACCGAGCGCGCGATGTCGAGGTCGCGCTGGACCAGATTGGTCTCCGGTACCCGGGGCGGCGCGCCGAACAGCTGGTCGAACGCCCCGTTGGTCATCGTGAGGCCGCCGAGGTAGTCGAAGTACTTCTGGTTCAGCGTGAGCGAGCCGTCCTCCCGGAGGTTCACCACGTTGTCCAGCAGCAGCTTGACGTACTTCGGCTCGCCGTAGGGTGCGAGGCCCATCACCTTGTACTCGCCGGAGTTGACCTTGAACCCCAGGTAGTAGGTGATGGCGGAGTAGAGGAGACCCAGCGAGTCGGGCCAGTGCAGCTCGCTCAGCAGCCGGAGATCGTTCCCTTCACCGACGCCGATCGACGCCGTGGCCCATTCGCCGACGCCGTCCATGGTCAGGATCGCGGCACGCTCGAACGGCGACGGAAAGAATGCGCTCGCCGCGTGCGACTCGTGATGCTCGGCGTAGAAGATGTCGCCCTCGTAGTCGAGCTCGCTTCTCAGCGCCTTGTCGAGATAGAGCTTGTCCTTGATCCAGAGCGGGCCGGCCATGAGAAAGGAGCGGAATCCGCGAGGCGCGATCCCGAGGTAGGTCTCGAGAATGCGCTCGAATTTCAGGAGCGGCTTGTCATAGAATCCGACG
>CAMPKP010000078.1 GCA_946887295.1 uncultured Gemmatimonadota bacterium
CGGTGGGATCGAACACCGTCTCGAGCGGAAAGGCCGGCACGTAGAACGTGCGGGCGCGCTCGATCAGCAGCGCGCCGTACTCTCCCTGCTTGATCACCACGCGGCTGGGCCCGTGGTCGAGAATCCACCGTCCCGCACGATGGATGTTCCAGTCGCCGCTCAGCTCGCGCGCCTCGCTGTCGTTCACCATCAGGACGTCGACCCGGGAGAGGAGCTCCAGCAGGGCGGCCTTCTTGCCCTGGATCCAGTAGTTCATCGTATCGCAGACGACGAGCTTGGGCCGCTGCACCTGCTCGAGGACGCCGATCTGAAGCTCGGGATCGATGTTGCCGAGGAAGACGTGCTCGGCCGTACGAAACCCGGCCGGGATCTTGGGCTTGAAGTCGGCGAAGACGCCGAGCCGGGTCTCCAGCGTCTCGCGGCTCTGGAGGTCGTAGCTGTACTTCCCTTTCCATCTGAAGCTCTCGCCCCGGGCTCGTTCGACCCCCGACCAATCGATTCCGCGGGCCGCGAGCCGCTCGAGCTCCTCCACCGGGTAGTCGTCCCCGACGACGCCGACCACCTGGACCTGATGGAGCAGCGACCCCGCCACGCTGAAGTACACCGCGGACCCGCCCAGGGCGTCCGCGGTCTCGCCGAAGGGGGTGAAGATCGAGTCCAGCGCGACGCTGCCGACGACGAGGAGACTCATCAGGTCACATCCGATCGGGGGCGGAGATGCCCAGCAGGGTGAGGCCGTTGGCGAGGACGATTCGGGCGGCCCGCGCGAGCAGGAGCCGGGCGCGCTCGGTCTCCGGGCCCTCGGGAGCGCCGACGGCGCGGGTGTGATGGTACCAGCCGTGAACCACGCTGGCCAGCTCGTGCAGGAAGACGGTGATGCGGTGTGGCTCCCGCTCGCGTGCGGCCCTGGCGACGATCTCGGGAAAGGTGACCAGCTTCTTGAGCAGCTCGGTGTCCTGCGGCGCAGGGAGCGCCGGGAGCTCGATGTCGCCGCTGACGGCCTCCGGCTCGCGCCCTGCGGTGCGGAAGATGCCGCTCAATCGCGCGTGCGCCATCTGCACGTAGAAGACGGGGTTCTCGTCGGTCTGCTTCTTGGCCAGCTCGATGTCGAAGTCGAGCGGGCTGGCGCCCTTCCGGGCCAGGAAGAAGTAGCGGGCCGCGTCCACCCCGACCTCGTCCACCAGGTCCCTCAGGGTGACGAACTCGCCGGAACGCTTCGACATCTTCACCTCTTGGCCCTCGCGCATCACCTTGACGAGCTGCACCAGCTCCACGCCGAAGAAGTCCGGCGGGTAGCCCAGGGCCAGGAGCACCGCCCGCATCCGCGGGATGTACCCGTGGTGGTCGGCGCCCCAAACGTCGATAGCGCGGTCGAAGCCGCGCTCGTGCTTGTCGATGTGATACGCGACGTCGGGCACCAGGTAGGTGAGCGACCCGTCGCTCTTGCGGAGCACCCGGTCCTTGTCGTCGCCGAACTGCGTGGTGCGGAGCCAGAGCGCGCCCTCGGCCTCGTAGGTGAGGCCGCGCGCGTTCAGAAGCGCGATGGCCTGCTCGACGCGGCCGGCGTCGTAGATCGCCTGCTCCGAGCTCATCACGTCGAAGCGAACGCCGAAATCCGCCAGGTCGCGATCCTGCTCCTCGCGCTGCAGGCTGATGCCGAGCGCTCGCGAGCGCCGGATGCCTTCCTCATCGGGAAGCCGGGCGAAGTCGGCGCCCTCGCGGGCCAGCACCTCCCGCGCGTTCTCCCGGAGGTACTCGCCGTGGTAGCCCCCTTCGGGGATCTCGGCCGGCAGTCCGGCCTCCTGCTTGATCCGGGCCCAGAGGCTGGCGGCCAGCCGGTCGATCTGGACGCCGGCGTCGTTGATGTAGAACTCCCGGGTCACCGCGTGCCCGGTCCACTCGTAGAGCGCGGCGATCGCGTCACCCAGCGCGGCGCCGCGGCCGTGCCCGACATGCAGCGGCCCGGTCGGATTGGCCGAGACGAACTCGACGTTGACCTTGAGCCCCGCGCCGGTCGTGGCGCGGCCGTAGGCCGGTCCCCGCTCGAGAATCTCGGCGACCGCGCCGGCGAGCTGATTCTGGGCCAGCCAGAAATTGATGAAGCCGGGGCCGGCGATCTCGGTGCGGGAGACCAGGGTGGGGGGAAATCGGAGCTCGCCGACGACCCGGGCGGCCATCTCGCGTGGGTTGGTCCGCTCCCGCCGCGCGAGCAGCATGGCGAGGTTGGTCGCGAGGTCCCCATGGCCGGTGTCACGAGGCCGCTCGAGGACGAACTCCAGGCCGTCGGCACCGAACCCGGCGGCTACGCGCTCCAGCTCGGCGCGGATCGCGTCGCTCACTCCTTGGAGGCCTTCCCCCCGCCCTTGCCCTCGGACGGCTTGGACGAGGAGGTCTCCGGCTTCGCCTTGGCCTCCTTGCCCCCGCCTTCGCTCTTGCTGTCGGAGGGCTTCTCCGCGGCCGGCTTCTCGGACTCGGCCTTCCGAGGTCCCTTGCCGTCCTTGCCGTAGTCGGTGATGTAGAAGCCGCTGCCGCGGAAGACCAGGCCGGCGCCGCCCGAGATCTTTCTGGTGGCGAGCTTGCCGCACACCGGGCACTTGGCGCGGGGCTTGTCGGTCATCTTCTGGAACTTCTCGAAGGCGTGGCCTTCAGGGCATTCGTACTCGTAGGTCGGCATCGGCGCTCGCTGGGGGTTAAACGAAATCAGCCTAGTAACTTAGCCGAATCGTAAAAGTGGTTCAAGCAGCCGCTTCGGGTGGCCCGCAAGGAACGGCAACGACGCTACGCGGGGCGATAGACCCCCCACGCGGCTCGCAGCGTATCGCTGATCTCGCCGAGAGTGGCGCGGGCCCTCACGGCGTCGAGAATGGGAGGCATGAGCGACTGGGCGCCTTCCGCCGCGGCGCGGACCCGCGTCAAGGCGTGCGCTGCCGCCGCTGCATCTCTCCCCTGCTTCACCCGTTCCAGCCGGTCCCGCTGATCGAGCTCCAGCGCCGAGAAGTCCGGGGCCTCGATCCTGGGGGGCGGGGACGTGTCCGTGAAGCGATTCACCCCCACCACGACGTCCTCCCCGCTCTCCTGCCGCTTCTGCAGCTCGTAGGCGCTCCGTGCGATCGCCTCCTGGAAGTACCCGCGCTCGATCGCCTTCGCCGCACCGCCCAGGCCGTCCACTTCCGCGATCAGGGCCCGTGCGGCGGCCTCGATCTCGTCCGTCAGGGTCTCGACGTAGTAGCTGCCCGCCAGCGGATCCACGACACCCGGCACCCCGCTTTCGTAGGCGATCACCTGCTGGGTTCGGAGCGCCAGCGTCGCCGACTGCTCCGTCGGCAGCGCGAGGGCCTCGTCGTACCCGTTGGTGTGGAGCGACTGGGTCCCTCCCAGAACCGCCGCCAGCGCCTGCAGGGTCACGCGGACGACGTTGTTCAGCGGCTGCTGCGCCTGGAGGGTGACGCCGCCGGTCTGGGTGTGGAACCGCAGCCGCGCGGTGGCATCGCCCGCGCCGAAGCGCTCGCGCACCAGCCGGGCCCAGAGTCGGCGCGCCGCCCGGAACTTCGCCGCCTCCTCGAACAGGTCGTTGTGGCTCGCGAAGAAGAACGAGAGCCGGGGCCCGAACGCGTCCACCGCGAGCCCGGCCTGCACCGCCACGCGCACGTACTCCAGCGCGTTCGCGAGCGTGAATCCCACCTCCTGCACCGCCGTCGCGCCCGCCTCCCGCATGTGGTAGCCGCTGATGGAGATGGGATTGAAGCTCATGCCCTCGTCGGACACGAAGCGGAAGATGTCCGCCACCAGCCGGAGCGAGGGCCCGGGCGGATAGATGTAGGTGCCCCGCGCCACGTACTCCTTCAGCACGTCGTTCTGCACCGTCCCGGTGAGCTTCGTCCGGGGCACTCCCTGCTCCTCCCCCACCACGATGTACATCGCCAGCAGAATCGCGGCGGTGGCGTTGATCGTCATGGAGGTGGAGACGCGGTCGAGGGGAATGTCGCGGAAGAGGTCGGCGAGATCGTCCACGGTGTCGATCGCCACGCCGACGCGGCCGACTTCCCCGTGCGCCATCGGGTGATCGGAGTCGTAGCCCATCTGGGTGGGCAGATCGAACGCGGTGGAGAGCCCGCTCTGGCCGGCGGCGAGCAGCTGCCGAAACCGCTGGTTCGTCTGTCGCGCGGTGCCGAACCCGGCATACTGCCGCATGGTCCAGAGCCGCGAGGTGTACATCTCGGGATAGACCCCGCGGGTGAACGGGAACTCCCCCGGCCGGCCCAGATCGACATCCGGATCCCCGGCCCAGTCGCCCGGGCCGTACAGCTTCTTCACAGCGCCGGCTGGACGACCGGGCCGCTCGCCCGAGCGGACTCCGTCCGTCTGAGGGTGTCGGCGACGAAGCCGACGTCCTCCCGGGACCCGATCACGAGCGGGGTGCGCTGGTGGAGGTTGTGGGGAACGATGTCGAGGATGCGGTTCAACCCGTCGGTGGCCGAGCCTTCGGCCTGCTCGGCGATGAACGCCATCGGGCTGGCCTCGTAGAGCAGCCGCAGCTTGCCGCCGGGATTGCGGGTGTCGGCGGGATAGAGGAAGATGCCGCCGGCGATGAGATTGCGATGAAAGTCCGCCACCAGCGACCCGATGTAGCGGCTGTTCTTCGGCTTCATCAGGTCGGGCACGTCGCCCTTGAGACCCCGCACCGCGGCCTGCATGGGGCGGTCCCACCGGCCGAAGTTGCTCTCGTTCACGCTGTAGTACATCCCGATCCGCGGGGTCACGATCTTGGGATGGGACAGGAGAAACTCTCCGATCGTGGGATCGAGCGTGAACCCGTGCACCCCCTGGCCCGTGGTGTAGACCAGCATCGTGCTGGACCCGTACATCACGTAGCCCGACGCCACCTGCTTGCATCCAGGCTGGAGCACGTCGCCTACGGTGCCGCGGCCTTCCATGCTCACCCGGCGATAGATGCTGAAGATCGTGCCGACCGCGGCGTTGACGTCGATGTTGGAGGAGCCGTCGAGGGGATCGAAAAGAACCGCGTACTTGCCGACCGGATACTCGGGGGGAACCGGCACGATGTCCTCGTCTTCCTCCGAGGCCATCACGCACACCCGGCCGGTGTGGTTGAGGCAGTTCTTCATGGTCTCGTTGGCGATGATGTCGAGCTTCTGCTGCTCCTCGCCCTGCACGTTCTTGGCGCCCGCCGCTCCGAGGATGTTCACCAGACCGGCGCGTCGAATCGCCGCCGCGATGATCTTGGCCGCGAGGGCGATGTCGTAGAGCAGATTCGACAGCTCGCCGGTGGCCTCGGGATAGCGGTGCTCCTGGTCGAAGATGAACCGCTCGATGGTGGTCACGGACGTCTGCACGGGGCCCCCGGGTGATGATTCGACATGGGTGAGGCGCTCACTTCGCGCGCGTCACCGGGTAACTCGCCATTCCCTGCGCGGTGGACACCGTCATCGTCATGCCGTCGGTCGAGACGCTCACGTTCCCCTCACGGTCGGTTCGGAAGACCCGCACCCCGCGCGACTCGAGCCGCGCCACGGTTTCGGGTGCGGGGTGGCCGTAGTCGTTCCGGCCGACCGAGATCACCGCCGCCAGAGGGCGCAGGGAGTCGAGCAGCTCCCCGCCCGTGCTTCCCCGGCTGCCGTGATGCCCCACCTTGAGAAGGTCCACCTGGCCGACCCTGCCGCGGAGCGCGGCCTCGGCCGGGAACCCCGCATCGCCGGTGAAGAGCGCCTCGAAGCCGCCGTACCTGACGAGCAGGACCACCGAGTCCTCGTTCACGTCGTCACCCCACCCGGACCAGTCGGAAGCGGGATGGAGCACGGCGAGCTCCACGCCATCGAGCACGAGACGCTCGCCCGCGCGGGCAGGGTGCCACGCAATGCCGTCGTGCGCCAGCCGCGTGAGCAGCGCGGCATAGGCAGGGTCCGGGACGGGCCCGCCCGGCTCGATGATCAGCCCCACCGGAAATCGGCCGAGCAGGCCGGGCACGCCGCCCACATGATCGGCATGCGCGTGGGAGACGACGATCGCGGCCAGCGCCCGGACGCCCCGCCGCGCCAGAAAGGGAGCGACCACTCGGCGACCGGCGTCGTCGCGCTCTCCTGCGGGGCCGGCATCTATCACGATCCAGCGATTGCCCGGAGTGCGGAGGACAGCCCCATCACCCTGCCCTACGTCGAGAAAATGTAACGTGAGGCCCCGACCGCCGTCAGGCGAGCCGAGGGCGGCGAGCGGGACGATGCCGATCCACAGGCCGGCCGCCAGGGTCCAGCCGAGGCGCCGGCCAGCCTCCCCGAGCGTGTTGCGCTCGCCCATGATCCAGAGCGCCAGCGACAGCACGCCGATCCAGGGCAACACCCCGCGCGGCATCCCCGGCTCGACCATGACCACGCCGGCCGGAACCGCTGCGCCCGCGACGGCGCTGAGCTCCAGCAGATGCAACCCGAGGCCGGCGCCGGCTGCCAGCGCCTCGGCGGCCGCCTGCCATAGCGGGAGGAGGATCAGGCTGGCCAGCACGCCGGGGACCGCGACCGCCGCCAGGGGAATCGCCGGGAAGTTGAGGAGGAGTCCGGCGAGTGCCACGGTCCCCAGAAATGCAGCGGTGATCGGCGCGGTGGCGAGGGTGGCCCCCAGCGAGGAGGCCGCGGTCCGCGCCCAGAAGCCGGTTCCCAGCGCCCGGTCCGACCATCGGGTGAAGGTGGAGGCACCCCAGAGCGCGGCGGCGGACAGCCAGCCTCCGAGGTCGAGCGCCGCCCAGGGGTCCACCAGCAGCACGGCAAGGCAGGTGGCCGCGAGGAGCGCGTTCGTCTGCACGTGCCGCTGCCGCGTCCGGCAGCGGGCCACCGCGACCGCGAGTGCCGCCGCCCGCGCTGCCGGTGCCGGCCAGCCGAGGAAGGCGACGTAGGCGGCGCTCACTCCCGCCGCGACGACCAGGGCGGTGGAGCGAGTCATCCGCGCCAGCCGGCAGAACAGGAAGACCCAGGCGGTGATGAGACCGACGTGAAATCCGGAGATCGAAAGGAGATGAACCAGGCCCGAGCGCGCGAACCGGTCCTGCAGCTCGGGATCGATGCCTCCCCGACGGCCGAGCACCAGCGCGTCCACCATTCCGGCCCTGGCGCCGTACAGCCGGTGGCTCGCGGCGAAGAGGTAGTTGCGCAGCCGGTCGGCCGGCCCTGAGTGCGACTCCACCACGCTGGTCTCGGTGATCAGCAGCATTCCTTCGGGCCGCCCGCCGAGTCCGGTGCGCGGAACCCACCGGCCGACGACTGTGGCCAGTGCCCCGGCCGCGACGGGCCGGCCCCTCGGCCACCGCGCAGACAGCCTTCCTCGGCAGGAGGCGTGCGGCGCCACCGCGATCCGGCCGCCGGATGCGTCGGCCGGCTCCAGGACCCTCACCCGGGACCGGATCAGCCCGGCGGGCATTCGCGCCACGCACTGCCCCCGCGCGAGCGCGACCGCCAGCTCGCCGCCCAGCCGGCCGGCGAGCATTCCGCCCGCGGAGAGCACCGCCGCCGGTCGCCCGGTGAGCGCCAGACCGAGCGACACGGCGGTGACGCCGGCCGGGCTCCCAAAACGCAGAAGGCCGGTCGCGAGACCGGCCCAGTAGGTGGCGGTGAAGAGGACGGCGGGCCGCGGTCTCACCGCGACGCCGGGTCTAGGGCTGCTGCGGGACCCGACCCCGGATGCCGCAGCGCGGCGCCAAGGAGATCTTGCGCAGACCCTCCATCATGGCCACCTCGATCGCGGCGCGACTCTGCTCCTTCTCCAGGTTGACCTCGGTCACCGCCGAGCCGGTGGTGCTCGAGACGTACCGCGCCGGAATCCGGTTCAAGGTGTAGACCAGCGCGTCCTCCCGGCAGACCTGGCATCCGCAGAACTCGGGGAAATGCGGGCGCATCGCATCGTAGGCCGCCACGACGTGCTCTTCGACCAGGTTGTGAATCACAGCACCGCCAGGGCCGGTGTGACCACCGCGCCGGTGAAGGTGGAGCCCGTCGTTCCGGTGAGCTTGACCCGATGATACTCGCCCACCGCGTCGGGCGGGAGATCGACCAGCACCAGGTGGTTCGTCCGGGTCCGGGCGAGCATGAGCTCACCCCGCTTGGCCCGCCGCTCGACCAGTACCTCCTGGACCTGGCCCACGCGGGCCAGACTCTTCCGCCGCGCGTTGCCCCGTACCACCTCGATGAGCCGCGCGAGCCGCTCCGAGCCGACCTCGTCGGGGACGTGGTCGTGAAGCCGCACGGCGGGCGTGCCGTCCCGGACCGAATACTTGAAGGTGTAGGCATCGTCGAAATCGGCTTCCGTGACGAGGCTGAGCGTCTCCCGGAACTGGGCCTCGGTTTCGCCGGGGAACCCCACGATGATGTCGGTGGAGAATGTGATCCCGGGAATCGCTGCCCGAAGGGCCGCGACGACCTCGAGGTACCGCTCGCGGGTATACCGCCTGACCATCCGCTTCAGCACGGCGTTGGAGCCGCTCTGTACCGGCAGGTGCACGTGCTCGCAGACCGCGTCGGTAGCGGCCATCGCCTCCATGACACCCGGCGTGAAGTCGGTGGGGTACGGGCTCGTGAAGCGAAGCCGCCGGATGCCGGCGACCGCCCCGACCGCCCGCAGCAGCTCGGCGAAGCCGTGTCGGCCGTCGTGATACGCATTGACCGTCTGGCCGAGCAGCGTGACCTCACTGGTGCCCTGCCCGGCCAGCTGTTCCACTTCGCGCACCACCTCGGAGAGCCGGCGGCTCCGCTCCGGTCCGCGGGTGTACGGCACGATGCAGAAGGTGCAGCGGTAGTCGCACCCCCGCTGTACCGTGACGAAGGCGGTCGGACCCTTCTCGCGCACCGGCGGCACGTCCTCGTAGTGCTCCCAGGAGCGGAACTCGGTGTCGGTCACGCGCTCACCCGACTCGGCCAGGCCGATGAGCTGCGGGAGATTCCGGTAGGCGTCCGGTCCCACCACCAGGTCGACGCGGGGAACCTGCTCGAGCAGCGCCGGGCCCAGCCGCTGCGCCATGCAGCCGACCACGCCGAGCACGCCGCCGGCACGCTTGTACCGCTGCAGCTCACCCACCCGGCCGATCACCCGCTGCTCCGCGTTGTCGCGGACGGCGCAGGTGTTCACCAGCATGACATCCGCCTCCGCCGGCTGCTCGGTGCGGACATAGCCCTCGCGGCCGAGCAGGCCGAACATCAGCTCCGAGTCGGCCACGTTCATCTGGCAGCCGTAGGTCTCGATGTAGACGCGCTTAGCCATGGAGAGAAGATAGCGGTTGGAAACTCACATCGGGGGACCACCGCCTCATGGCCGGACGCCCACGCCCACGGAGATGACGAAGGCCCGCTCCTTGAAATCGCCGGCGGACCGCCAGAGGTGCTCCACCGAGAGATCGATCCCCGCCCGGTCCTGGGCGAAGCGGACGCCGCTCCCGACCGAGACGCCGAACTCGGTCGGCTGCAGTCCGGGCTCGAGAGGAAAGGGCAGGCTCGCGTAGTGGGCGCCGAACCGGACCGGACGCCGGTAGGGCCGCCGCGGATCGCCGATGTACTCGCCGCCGGCCGCCACTTCGAACGTGTTCTCGGCGCCCGTCCCCCCGGAGGCGAGCAGATCGCTGTTCGCTCCCGACCAGGTGCGGAAGATCCCGTGGGAGGCGAGATCGAGCTTCGAGCTCGCCTTCCACCGGATTCCGAGGCCCAGAGTGTACGGCAGGTCCACCTGGGAGACGCGCGCCGAGTCCCGATCCACGATGGCCTTCCCGTCGCTGCGGGCGATGGCCGCCACCCAGAGCCTCGACCCCATCTGCTGCACCGCGCCCAGCTCCACGCCCACTCCGGCATAGGAAAGCTCGGCACTCTGCTGGACCGGGAGGTACTGGCCGTCGGAGAAGGTGCGGCGCGACTCCATGCGGTTGGAGCCGGTGATCACATGGAAGGCCCCTCCGACCGTGGTTCGGGGCCGCAGCTTGTAGGCGGCGGCAAGCCGCAGGTCGCTGAGACCCCCCCGGCTCGAGAGCGTGTCGGAGACCGGCACCAGCATATCGCGAAGCTCCACCGTGTCACTGGTCGCGATGGTGAAGTCCCGGTTGGTATAGGTCGAATAGCTGAGTCCTACGACCAGCGGCGTGCCCGGCACGGGGCCTCCGAAGGCCACGTGCGGAAAGCGCGCGTCCCGCAGCGACTCCGAGCCCGCCGGGTTCTCCGCCGTCCGGAACGACTGGGTGCCGTTGAAGTTCGCCGTCATCGCGGCGAGTCCGCCCAGGGCCGCGGAGTTGAGCCCGGACTCGGCATCGAACATCCCGAAGGCCCCCGAGGAGCCGGCGGAGCGGGTGGAGAGCCCCCGCCCGGGGACACCCAGCCCCCTCACGCCGAACTGGGAGGCCTGCGAGACGGCGGTCGCGGGCCAGAGCGCGAGCAGTCCGACGAACAGGAGGCGTCGCACTTACGGGGTCTCGAAGGGAAAGGGCTTGGAGTAGGTGATGCGGAGCCGGGGCGGCCCGACGCTGCCCGAGCGGGTCGAGCCGAAGACCGGACGGCTGAAGCTCGCGGCCTCGGGCAGCAGCGAGAGAAACACCGCCTCGGGCCGCTCGGTCGCGGCCTGCCAGACCCGTACGATGGGCGTCATGTCGAGCCTGACGGTGTCGGCGCTGCCGACGGCCAGCGTATCGGAGGAGATGAAGCGCGCGTCCGTGGTGACCGGCGACTTCGCGCCCAGGTCGGCGAGCAGGGCCTTGGCTTGCAGCAGCGCGGGGTCCGAAGCAAGGCCCAGAACGGGCGAGCGCGGCACGAGCTCCAGGGTGGCCCGGATGATGGTGGCCGAGTCCTCCAGATCCTCCGGAAGGTCGAAGCGGATCAGCGCCCGCGACGACGGCTCGCCTCCGACGGTGAGGAAGGCGGGGTCGGGCACCTGGGGGGAGCGGGTCACGAAGGTATTGAACGCAGGCGCGCGCGTGAGGGTCTGGTGACGGATCGACCCGGTGTCGGGCACGTCCAGCGTCACGTAACTCACGAACGAGGCACCGGTTCCCGCGACCGCCGCGCCGATCCTCACCCCGCTCGGCTGGTCCGCGGTCATGGCGACCCCGATGGCCAGGACCCCGCCCGTGCCCGGAGGGAGCGCGACCTTGGCGACATCGGCCCCGCGGAGCACCGTCCGGACCACCCCGGTGTTGAGGGTGTCGGGCACCGCGATGCTGTCGATGATGGCCCCGGGAACCAGCTGCTGGTCGATGGACTCGAACGTGGCGGAGGCCTCCACCGCGGGGTCGATGCGGTAGAGGTACAGCTTGAGGCCGTTCACCAGCGTGTCGCGGGCCACCAGATTCACTGCCAGCAGCGCGGAGTCCACGACATACGGCCGAAGCGTGTCCCGGACCTCGATCGAGTCGGCGCGGGAGGCGAAGCGGTACACCGCGCGATCCTCCGAGGCCGGCAGGCCGTTCGAGACGAGGAGCGCGCCGGCCGACGACCGTGCGACGTAGCCGGCGTAGCTGGAATCGGAATTGGGCAGCGGCGTGAGGACGATGTCGAACACCCGGGACTCGCCGCCGGGGCAGAGCTCGGGACATTCGGCCGGTGCGGTCAACCGCTCCTGGCATCCGGTGGCCGCTCCCGCGAGAATCGCGAAGGCGGCGAGAAGGACGAAGCCCCGCCTCACGACAGCTGATCCCGGCCGAACGCCGCCGGCAGCAGCTCCGCCATCGTCCAGGATGCACTGCCCTGCGGTCCCACCGCGTCGACCCGGAAGTCCCGCCCGAATTCGGAGAGCACCTGCCTGCAGGCTCCGCACGGCGCGGCCGGCGGATCGGTATCGCTCACCACGACGGCCCGGCGGAAGCGCTGCGCTCCCGCGGCGACCGCGGCACACACCGCCGCGCGCTCGGCGCAGATGGTGAGCCCGTAGGAGGCGTTCTCCACGTTGCAGCCGACGTAGATCTCGCCGCCCTCGCTCTCCAGCGCGGCCCCTACGCGGAAGTTGGAGTACGGCGCGTAGGCGCGCGCCTGGGCCGCTCGCGCCGCTTTCACCAGAGGATCAGTCAATCCAGACCTCGGACAGAAATGAGGTACCCGTCGAGAGAGGGGCCACCCCGAGAAACTCGGCCACCGTCTGACCGATGTCGGCCATCGTCGGACGCCGTCCCAGCCCGACCGGCCGCACCCGGGGTCCCGTGACGAGCAGGGGGACCACCTCGCGGGAATGATCGGTGGACGGCGTCGTGGGGTCGTTGCCGTGATCGGCGGTAAAGATAACGAGATCGTCCGGCCGCACCGGGGCTAGCATTCGAGGCAACTCGCGGTCCAGCTCCCGGAGACCCTCGATGTAGCCGGGCACATCGTTCCGATGGCCCCAGCTCTGGTCGAACTCGATCACGTTCGCGAGCAGCAGCCCACGCTCCATCGCCAGCAGCGCCCCCTCGATCAAGGCGAAGGCCTCGGCGTTGGTGGCCGTGTGAATGCTGGTGATGCCACGCCCCGCGAAGAGATCGTCCACCTTCCCCACCCCGACTCTCGGCACGTGCCGCTCGGCCAGCCGGTCCAGCAGCGTGGGGCCCGGCGGGGGAAGGCTGAAATCCTTGCGCCTGGGCGTGCGGACCCAGGCACAGGGCTCGCCCTGGAAGGGCCGTGCGATCACCCGGGAGACGCCGTGCTCGCCCTGAAGCAGACGCCTGGCGGCCTCGCACGCCGCATAGAGTTCCTCCAGCGGCACGATGGCCTCGTGAGCCGCGACCTGGAAGACGCTGTCCGCGGAAGTGTAGACGATCCACTTGCCGGTGCGCCTGTGCTCCTCGCCGAAGGCATCGAGGACCGCGGTACCGGAGGCGGGTACGTTGCCCAGCACCCCCCGGCCGGTGAGCCGTGAGAATTCCGCGATCACCGGCTCCGGAAATCCCTGCGGGTACGTGGGAAAGGGCTGGGCCAGCGTGAGACCGCAGATCTCCCAGTGCCCTGTAATGCTGTCCTTGCCCGCGCTCACCGGCTCGCAGGTCCCGTGCGCGGCCGTCGGCGAAGCGACGGCCGGGACCCCCGCAAGCGCCGCGCAGTGGCCGAGACCCAGGGCCGCCATCCGCGGGAGCTCGAGGCCTCCGGCCTGCCGGAGCACGTTGCCCAGCGTGTCGCTGCCGGTGTCGCCGTAGGCATCCGTGTCGTGGGCCGGTCCGATGCCCAGACCGTCTAGCACGATGATGGCGGCTCGGCGGGTCATCGGTAGCGTCTCGGCAGACGGCTGCCGAGGGCGGTGAGGAGCTCGTAGGAGATCGTTCCCGCCGAGGCCGCCTGCTCGTCGAGGGAGACGATCCCGCCGAAGATCGTGGCCACATCCCCCACGGCGACGTCTCCATCGTCCACCGCGACCATGCACATGTCCATCGTCACGCGACCCACCAGCGGCACGATGCGCTCGCGCAGCTGCACCCGCCGCACGGGCGCGTCCTTCAGTGCCGCGGCGCGCGGCATCCCGTCGGCGTAGCCGATGCCGAGCGTGGCTACGGTGGTGCGCCGGGTGGCATGCCAGTCGGCCCCGTAGCTGACGCTCTCTCCCTCGCCGACCGTCCGGACCGCCATCACCCGCGACCGGAGCGCCGCCACCGGTCTCGGCTGCGGAGCGGGCGCGCCGGCCCGGCCGCCATACAGAAAGATGCCCGGCCGCGCCAGATCGCCGGCGCAGGCTCGATAGCCGAAAATGGCCGCGCTGTTGGCCGCGTGGACCAGGGACGGCCGCCGCGGAAGCGTCGCCAGGACCGCCTGGAGGCGCTGCCACTGGGTGGCGGTCGACTCCGGATCGCTGTCGGCCGAATGGAAGTGGGTGAAGACTCCCTCCCAGCCGGGCGCGGCGGCCAGCGAACGCGCGGCCGCACGGAGCGCGACCTCGTCGTCCCAGCGGATTCCGGCCCGGTTCATCCCGGTGTCGATCTCCAGATGGAAGGGTTCGCCGGTCCGTGCGATCCAGGCCGCGAGCATCGTCGGGTCGCCGATGGACGGACGGAGGCCGCTTCGCAGCACCGGCTCGAGCGACTCGGGCGTGAGCGGACTCGCGACCAGGATGGGGCGGCTCACGCCGGCGGCACGCAGGGCGGCACCCTCCTCCGCCGTGGCCACCCCGAACCCCCAGGGGTCCACCGCACCGAGCGCCGTGGCGACCTCGGCAGCACCCAATCCGTAGCCGTTAGCTTTGACCATCGGCAGGAGGCGGGTGCCGCACGCTTCGGCAAGCGTGCGAGCGTTGGCCACCAGCGCACCGAGGTCGATGTCGACCCAGGCCCGGGCCGTGTCGGAGGGAAAGGTCATGGTCGAATCGGCGCGAATCTTACGGGCCACGGGGGATAAATGCAAGACAATTCAGCGCTTGGGCGCGCTCTTGAGATCGTGCGAGACCTCCGCCGTCGCTGTCCCTGGGACCGGGCCCAGACCCGTGAGACGCTGCGCCCCTACCTGGTCGAGGAGGCCCTCGAGCTGGACCAGGCACTCGGCGAAGGGGACAGCGCCGGCATCCGCGGCGAGGTGAGCGACCTTCTGCTGCATCTGGCCTTCCAGCTGGTGATCGCGGAGGAGCGAAGGGAGTTCACCGCCGACGACGTGGCCGACCTTCTCGAGCGGAAAATGCGGCGCCGCCATCCCCACCTCTTCGAGCTGGGCGACGCGGAGCCCTGGGAACGGATCAAGCGCCGGGAGCGGCACGGAAAGACGCTCTCGGGCCTCGTTCCCACCCTGCCCCCGCTGCTCAAGGCCTACCGGCTCCAGGAGCGCGCGGCGGCGGTGGGATTCGACTGGCCGGACGTCGCCGGCCCGCTGGAGAAGGTGAGGGAGGAGCTGGAGGAGGTCGAGCGCGAGCTGGACGACCATCCCGCCCTCGCCCCCAGCGGAGCGGCCCTGGATCCCAACACGCCGGTCCCCGCTCCCCCCGACCGGCTGGTCGACGAGATCGGCGATCTTCTGTTCGCGGTCGTCAACCTC
>CAMPKP010000079.1 GCA_946887295.1 uncultured Gemmatimonadota bacterium
TGAAGACGCGGCTGAGAGAGATGGAGCGCGCCGGCCGCCCGACGGTGCGGGTCCGGCTTCCGATCTCCGACGGGGCCCGGCTGGCGGCCCTCTACCGCGACGGCGAGGTGCTCTCGCGCCAGGAGGACGGCGCGCTCCATCTCTCTCAGCCGCGTCTTCAGAGGAGCGAGGCCGCTGGTGCGCATGGTGCTCACGGTGAGCGCGCCGGGGTACAGCTCTCCCACCCGGCCGATGAACCCCACCGGGTCGGTCACGAGATCCATCTTGTTGAACACCGGAACCAGCGGCCGGTCGGCGAGCTCCAGCTCCGCCAGCACCCGCTCGACCACCCGCATCTGGCCTTCCCAGTCGTGGTGACTGGCGTCCACCACATGCAGCAGCAGGTCGGCGCCGCGGGCCTCCTCCAGCGTCGCGCGGAAGCTCGCGACCAGATGGTGAGGCAGCTTGCGGATGAATCCCACCGTGTCCGTGACGCGGGCTCGCTGACCTTCGCCCAGATCCACTTCACGGGTGAGCGTATCCAGGGTGGCGAAGAGGCGGTCCTCGACCACGATCTCGTGCACGCCGGAGAGCGCGCGGAGAATGCTCGACTTGCCGGCGTTGGTATAGCCCACCAGCGCCACGCCGAGCATCGGGTCGCGGCCGGCGCGCAGGTTCTCCCGGTGCTTCTCGACGTCCTTCAGCTTGCCCTTGAGCGCCTGGATGCGGCGGCGGATGATCCGCCGGTCGGTCTCGAGCTGGGTCTCGCCCGGACCGCGCAAGCCGATGCCGCCCCGGATCCGGGAAAGGTGGGTCCACATCCGAGTCAGCCGGGGGAGCAGGTACTCGAGCTGCGCCAGCTCCACCTGGAGCTTGGCCTCGTGGCTTCGCGCCCGGGTGGAGAAGATGTCGAGGATCACCTCGGGCCGGTCCATCACCCGGGCCTCCAGCGCGCGCTCCAGGTTCGCCCCCTGGACCGGGCTCAGCTCCTCGTCGAAGATCACCAGCGTGGCGCCCGACTCGGCGACGGCGCGCGCGACCTCCTCGACCTTGCCCTCGCCGATCAGGGTCGCGGGATTGGGAGAGGTGATCTGCTGCGAGATGCGGCCCACCACTTCGGCGCCCGCGGTGTCCACCAGCCGGGTGAGCTCTTCGAGGTGATCGGTGACGTGCCGGGCATCGCCGGAGCCCTTTCGTGGCGCTGCGACCAGCACGGCGCGCTCGATCGGATCGCGGACTTCGATGGGTGCTCTACTGATAGATCTGCTTCCTCGCCGCTCAGCGGCTGGTCGGAACCGGCAGCGCGCCGCTCACACGCGAGAGCGGAGCGCGACCTTCTCTGGTGAACGGGACGCTGTGCTTCCCCCACGGTGTCTGCAGACTGATCTGGCCTCTCATCCGGTACGGAATGGCTCCGGAGCTGAGGGCGGCCCGGAGCGCGCTTCCCACGCCCGCCCACTCGAACCGGAGGGGAAGCGTGAGGGTGGTGAGGCCGCCCTTGTCCACGGTGAACTCGTCGTCGTAGCGCACGTCGCCGACATGCGACCCCTCCACGTCGAAGCCGAGCTGGACCTCGGTCCCCCGGAGGTCGAAGGGGTTCGGGTTGTTCACTTCGACCACCAGACCCAGCTCCCCACCCCTCACCCCCACGTCCCGGACCAACACCCGATCGAGCCGGACGTCGGGCTCCTTCAGCGTGTTTCCCAGTCCGGCGCAGCCTGCCAGGCCGCCCGCCAGTGCCAGCGACGCCACGAAGCCTCTGAGCCCCATCCGCGCCTCCCGGCACCTGGTGGGAAGATAAGGGAACCGCACGGCATCGGCGGCGCCGGACTCGGGCCGGCCCACCTGCACGATGCCGAGGCCCGGGCGAGCGGGCGGTGGGGAAGGTCACAGCTTCGTTTCATCCCCCCTCCCCCTCGCGCTCCCGCTTCTTCCGCTCCCACCACTCCATCCGCTCGGCCACGCGCTTCTCGTACCCGAACCCGCCCGGCGTGTAGAAGGCCGTACCGCGCAGCTCGTCGGGCAGGTACTCCTGCGGCAGGTACGCGTCCGGCGAGCTGTGCGCGTAGCGGTAGCCCTTGCCGTAGCCCAGCTCCTTCATCAGCCCCGTGGGCGCGTTGCGGATGTGGAGCGGCACCGGGGCCGCGGGCGTCTCCTGCGCCGCCGCCATCGCCTCGCCGAGGGCGACCTTGGCGCTGTTGGACTTGGGCGCGGTCGCGAGGTAGATGGTCATCTCCGCCAGGGGCAGATACCCCTCGGGCGGTCCCAGCATGTGGAACGCGTCGCGGGCAGCCACCGCCATCACCAGCGCATTGGGGTCGGCGAGCCCGACGTCCTCCGCGGCCATCGCGATCGCCCGGCGAAAGAGCGTCATGGGGTCCTCGCCGCCGTCGAGCATCCGCGCCATCCAGTACAGGGCCCCCTGCGGATCGCTGCCGCGCAGCGATTTGTGGTACGCCGAGAGCAGGTTGTAGTGCTCCTCGCCCGACTTGTCGTAGCGGGCGAAGCGCTTCTGCATCGCCTCCCGGGCCACCTCCGTCGTGATGGTGCCGCCCTGGCCGACGTGGGCCGCTGCGGCCTCGATCACGGTGAGCGCTCGGCGCGCATCGCCGTCGGCCTCGACCGCGATCGCCTCCACGGCCTCCGCGTCCACCCGCAGCTCCAGCTGGCCCAGCCCCCGCTCCCGGTCCGCGAGCGCGCGCCGGATCAGCTCGGCGACGTGGTCGGCGGTGAGAGGCTGGAGCACGAACACCCGGGTCCGGGAGAGGAGCGCGCCGTTGATCTCGAAGCTGGGATTCTCGGTGGTCGCCCCGATCAGAGTGATCGTACCGTCCTCGGAGGGCGGAAGCAGGCTGTCCTGCTGGGCCTTGTTGAGCCGGTGGATCTCGTCCACGAAGAGGATCGTCTGGGACGCGCCCGAGTCGATCCGCGCGCGGGCCTCCCCGACGATCTCGCGGATGCGAGGCACGCCCTCGGAGACGGCGCTGAAGGGAACGAACACTCGCGCCGTGCTGCTCGCGACCAGATGGGCCAGGGTCGTCTTCCCGGTGCCTGGCGGCCCCCAGAAGATCATGGATCCGGGCACGCCCCGCTCGATCGCCTCCCGGAGCGGCTTGCCCGGCGCCAGCAGGTGCTCCTGGCCCACGAACTCGTCCAGCGTCCTCGGCCGCATCCGGGCCGCGAGCGGCTGTCCCTCGCGGGTCGCCCTGAAGAGCGACTCGCCCTGCCCTCCGCTGCGCTTCCTGGCCATGGCACCTCCCGGGCGGCTCACCGCATCCACGAGCCGAGCAGCCGCTCCGTCAGGAAGAATCCCATCGCACCCCCGAAGAACGCCAGAGCGCTCAACCAACCCCGCTTCGCCTGGAACTCCGGCACCAGGTTGGACGCGGCCACGTAGATCGTCACTCCCGCGGACAGCGCGAGACCATGACGCGCGAGCGGTGCGACGACCTCCGTCAGCACCACCCCGAGAATCGTGGCGAGCCCGAGCACGGCCGCTGCCCCCACGGCCCGGGCCCTCGACTCGCCGCCGGCCACCATCACGCTCGCGATCGTCACGCCCTCCGGCAGCTTGTGCAGCAGCACCGCGAGGAAGAGGAGCACACCGAGCTCGCCCGAGACCAGGAACCCGCTCGCGATGGCGACCCCGTCGAAGAAGGTGTGCAGCATGAGCCCGAGCAGCGCCGATATGCCCGCCGACCGGCTGAGCCGGTGGGTCTCCTCGCCGAAATGGAAATGCGGCGTGAAGACGTGTTGCGCCAGGTGTACCGCCAGATAGCCGGCGAGGACGTAGACAGCCTCGTCCGGGCCGTCGCGCAGCACTTCCGGCAGCACCCCCAGCACCGCCACTGCGAGCATGAAGCCCGCGCCGAACGCCAGGCAGGCATCGATGACCCTGAGCTCGCGGCGCAGGCTCCGCACCACGGCCAGGGCGCCCGCCACGTTGCCCAGCGCGGCGGCGATCGCGAAGCCGAGGGCGGTCACCGCGCCTCGCGCGCGAGGGCCAGCAGCCGCTCCCGGCTGTTGGCGGACGGATCCTCGAGCACGCGGTCCAGCAGGCTCGCGAGCACCTCACCGATACGCTTGCCGCCGAGCCCCAGCGCTTCCAGATCCCGCCCGGTCACCGCCAGGTCGCCCCGGGTCAGGGGGTCGCCCCGCTCTCGAATCGCCGTCACGGCACCGAGCCAGTCCGGCTCGCGGCGGGCGCGGAGCCGGAACAGGGCGATGAGATCGTCCGCCGCCCCTCCGACCGCCGCCAGCCACCGGCGCACCGACACGTCGTCGTTCGCCACCGGCTCCGCCGGCCCCCGAACCATCGCCTCGGCCCGCGCCATCTCGGCGTTGGAGGCACGCAGCCGGCGGAGCAGTCCGGCGGGGTCGGCAGCCAGGAGGGTCGTGAGGAGCACGGGGTCACGCGGCGGAGGCGACAGCGCCGTCGGCGGCACCACGCCTTCGTCCACCCTGCGCAGGCCCGGCAGCCATGCCGCTGCGGCCCCGGACTCATGCCAGAGCCGCACCAGCGTCTCGAGGTCACGCGCGGTGCGAATCCCCTTGAACCACTCGTCTCGCACCCGCTCCGCGGACAACCGGCCCAGGCCCCCCGCGGCCTCCCGGGCCGCCTGCCACGTCGCGGGCTCGATCGCGAAGCCGAATCGGGCCGCGAACCGGATCGCCCGGAGGATGCGGAGGTAGTCTTCTCGAAAGCGCGCCGCGGGATCGCCCACTGCGCGCACCACCCGGGCCTCGATGTCCCGCTGGCCGCCGTGAGGGTCCCGCCACTGGCCGCTCAGCGGGCGATAGGCGATCGCGTTGATGGTGAAGTCGCGGCGCGCCAGGTCTTCCTCCAGCGACGCCCCGTACTCCACCACCGCATGACGCCCGTCGGTCTCGACGTCGCGCCGGAAGGTGGTCACCTCGTGCATGACCCGCTTGCGGTCGATCACGCCGACCGTCCCGTGCTCGACGCCGATCGCCGCCGTGCGGCGGAAGAGGCGCTGCACCTCCTCCGGCCGCGCGGAGGTGGCGAGATCGAAGTCGGAGTGCGGGTCTCCGAGGAGCGCGTCGCGGAGCGCGCCCCCCACGCACCAGGCCTCGTGGCCGGCCTCCTCGAGCACCCGGGCGATCTCGAGCACTTCCTCCGGCACCGGCAACCGGTCGGGAAAAGTCATGCCGAAGCGTAGGGCACGCCCGCCGAGAGCGCGATGGCCAGCTCCATGCGCGCCTGCGAGGGCGTGCGGGGGCCGGCCGGGATCGCGCCCATCGCGGTGGTGCGCGCGCCGCCGCCTTCGAACGCATAGAGCGGCGTCACCTGGCCCCACCAGCAGCGGCTCGCCAGCACGACCGACTTGCCCTCCTCCAGCCACCGCCCGATGGCGCGGACCGCGCCCGGCGGCACGTTGCCGCTTCCGAACGCCTCGACCACCACGCCGTCGTGCGAGGGGCGCGCATGGTCCAGGAGAGCGCCGTCGTCCCCGACCACCATCGGGATGTGCGTCACACGAGCGCGGAGCGAGTCGGGCCGCAGCACGCTCGGCGCGGGCTCCGGCTCTCCGGTATAGACCACCTCTCGCCCGTGCACCCGCCCGATCGGGCCCGCGTGCGGCGCGGAGAACGCCACGAGATCCGTCGCATGGCTCTTCGCCGCGGTCCGCCCCGCGAACACCTGACCCGCGAAGACGACCATCGCGCCCCGGCCCGCGCTCGCGGGACTGGCGGCGACCGCCACGGCGTCGCGGAGGTTGCTGGGGCCGTCCCACCCCTCGTCACTCGACGTGCGCATCGCTCCGGTCACCGCAACGGGGATACGCCGCTCCAGGGTACGATCCAGCAGGTAGGCGGTCTCCTCCAGGATGTCCGTGCCGTGGGTGATCACGATGCCGGCGGCGTCCCCGGAATCGGCGATCTCCCTGACCCGCTCCCGCAGGGACCAGAGCCGCGCATGGTCGAAGTGACACGCCGGCATGCGGGCCCAGTCCTCGATCCGATGGGGCGCGATCCGCTCGATCCCGGGCGCCAGCCTGACCAGCGCCTCGCCGCCGTGCGCCGGAACGTTGCCTCCCGCGGCCGCGTCCCGCTCCATCGAGATGGTGCCGCCGGTGAAGAGAATGTGGATCATCCGCTCACCCGCACAGCACGCTCCCGCCGTTCACGTTCAGCACCTCGCCGGTCACGTGACTCGCCAGATCGCTGCAGAGGAACACGATCGGTCCCGCGATCTCCTCGGCGGACGGAATGCGCCGGAGCGGGATCGTTCGGGCGATCCGCTCCCTGTTGCCCTCGCCGAACGCGGGGACCGACATGTCGGTGTCCACCCACCCGGGTGCCACGCAGTTGACCAGGATGTCCGGGGCGCACTCGACGGCGAGGGACTTGGTGAGCGCGATGAGCGCGCCCTTGCTGGCGGCGTAGTCCGCGTGGCCCGCCTCGCCGCGCTGGCCCGCGGTGCTCGAGACGATCACGATCCTGCCGCCCCGGCCCATGAGCCTGAGCGCGGCGCGGGTAGAGAAGAAGACGGCGTCGAGGTTGGCGGCCATGGTCGCGCGCCAGCGCTCGGGAGGAAGGCGGCCGAGCGGAACTTCGTCCGGCGGCCAGATGCCGGCGTTGGCGACGAAGATGTCGAGCCGCCCGAACGCCTGTGCCACTTCGGAGACCAGCCGGTCGGCTGCGGCCGGATCGCCCAGGTCACCGCCCACGGCGACGGCGCGTCGGCCCAGCCGGCTCACCTCGCGAGCCACCGCCTCGGCCTCGGCGGTCCGGCTGCGGTAGCCGATCGCCACGTCGGCCCCCGCTCGGGCGAGCATGACGGCGGCGGCGCGGCCGATTCCTCGGCTGCCGCCGGTCACCAGCGCGGTTCTGCCGTCGAGGGCGATCATGCGCCGCGGGCCAGCTCCTCCTCCACCAGCTCGACGATGAGATGCTCGAGCGCCAGGTGGATCACCTGTATCCGGCCGGTGTCGTCCGACGGCACCACGATCGCCTGGTCCACCTGCTTCGCCAGCGCGCCGCCTCCCCGGCCCAGGAACCCCACCGTGGCGACCGAGCGCTCCCTGGCGGCGCGCGCGGCGGCCAGCAGGTTTGGACTCTCTCCGCTGGTGCTGTGCAGGACCAGCAGGTCCCCGGCCCGGCAGAGCGCCTCCACCTGGCGGGCGAACACCCGCTCGAAGCCGAGATCGTTCGCTGCGGCGGTGAGGAGGGACGAATCGGTCGTGAGGGCGAGAGCGGCGAGCGGACCCCGGCCGGCCGAGTAGCGCACCACGTACTCGGTGGCGACGTGCTGCGCGTCCGCCGCGCTGCCGCCGTTGCCGCAGAAGAACAGGGTGCCGCCGCTCCGGAGCGTCGCCGCGTACCGTGCCGCGGCGGCCGCGACGCTCTCGCTCAGCGAGGCGCTGTCGAGCACCGTTCGCGCCAGGGCCTCGAGGCCCTGTCTGACCTTGGCGGGGTTCATTGGCCCTCGAGCAGCTGCCGGAGCCGCTGCATCCAGGTCCGTCGGATCTCCACCGGCGGCACCGGAGTGAGCGGCTCGTCGGCCAGGATGGCCCTGGGATTCACCACGGTGAGGAGCGCCGCCTGCTCGCCGCCGTCCTGCGCCTCGAGGAAGCTCCTGCCGGTCGCGATGGTGCGGTCGTCGCCATGATTGTCGGCCGCGAGAATGTCCGCCAGGCCGGCGGACAACAGCGCCCGGGCCCGCTGCCCGCGCGACTGGGTGGACAGCAGCGTCGTGGCGTCCACCTGCATTCGGGCGCCGAGCTCGCGCCAGCGCGCCACCGCCTCCGGGCTGCAGCAGGTGTATCGCTCGGGATGGGCCAGCAGCGGCTGGAGCCCGGCGTCCACCACCCGGCTCAGCGCGATGGCGACGGTGTCGTAGGCGACCATGCGGGGAAACTCGACCAGGATGTACCGGGTGCCGCCGACGGTGCAGCGCCGGGAGCTCTCGCCGCTCACGGGCAGCGGCCGGTCGAGCATCACCTCGGCGCCGCGGTGCAGCCGGGGGAGCGGAGGGGCCGCCGCCCGCAGGGCCGCAAAGGCCTCGTCGTGGGCCCGCGGTGGCGCCCCCGCCAGCTGGCCGGCCCGAAGATGAGGGGTGAGACAGACATCGGTGACGCCTTGCGCCGCCATCTCGTTCAGCACGGCCACCGACTGCGCGACGGAGCGGGAGCCGTCGTCCACGGCCGGCAGAAGGTGTGAATGCAGGTCGATCACGCGCGGGGCGACACGTCGCGGAGCACGGCGGCGGCGAAGTCGCCGAGCGTCTCGGGCGACGCCTGGGCCCGGGCGAGGAGAGCCAGAGTGACCAGTGCGTCCGCCGCGAGCAGATCGAGCGCCACCGAGCGGTCACCGGCCCGCCCCAGCACCCGGTCGAGCGCTCGCCGGCCCGATCGAGCCAGGGACTCAGGCGTGGCGTCCCCCGAGCCGACCGAGGCGAGATGCTCGAGCACCCTGGCTCGCAGAGCCTCGGGCGCTCGGGCGGTCTCCCGCTCCAGCCAGCCGGCGGCCGCCGTCAGGCGCCGTTCCCCTCGGAGCGCCCGCCGAGCCAGCGGGAGACCAGGTCCCTGGTCGCGGCGCGGGCCGCCGGCAGCTTTGCCGCGTCGCCCGCGCCGGCCGACGCGAAATGAGGCCGGCCCCCGCCCTTGCCGCCGCTCAGCGCGGCGATGCGGTTCACCAGGTCGCCCGCGTTGCGGCCGGCGCGGACCAGATCGTCGGTGAGCGTCACGTGGATTCCTCCGCGCCCGCCGGTGCTGAAGAGCACCAGGACGCCGTTGTGCTTGCCTTCGCGGAACCGATCGGAGATCCGGCCCACTTCGGCGCGGTCGTCGCTCGCCGTCTCGGCGATCGTGAGCTGCACGCCGTCCACAGTGGACTCGTCTTCGCTCCTCGTCGCGGCGCCCCCGCTGCGGAGCGCTTCCTCGAGACGAGCCTCGAGCCGCTGCCGCTCCTCGAGCAGCTGCTCCAGACGCCGGACCACGTGCTCCGGCTGGGCCTTGAGCGTCTCGGCCACCTGGGCCAGCCGCCGCTCCTGCTCGCGCAGCGCGCGCAGGGCTCCGGAGCCGGTCACCGCCTCGACCCGACGGACCCCCGCCGCGACGCCGGTCTGCGCGCTGAAGCGGAACGGACCCACCTGCCCCGTCGTGCGCACGTGGGTACCGCCGCAGAGCTCGATCGAGGGGCCCATCCGGACGACGCGCACCACGTCACCGTACTTCTCGGAGAAGAACGCCATGGCGCCGAGGGACAGCGCGTCGGCGTAGGGCATCTCGCGCGTCGTGACGGGCTCGTTCGCCAGCACCAGATCGTTGATTTCGTCCTCGATCGCGCGCAGCGTGGCGGCGTCGATCGGCCCGTGATGCGAGAAATCGAAGCGCAGCCGCTCGGCCTCCACCAGCGAGCCCTGCTGGCGGACGTGGGAGCCCAGCCGCTTGCGCAACACGTAATGCACCAGGTGGGTCGCGCTGTGGTTGCGCTCGATGTCGCGGCGGCGGGGCGCGTCCACCGAGGCCCGGAGCGCCCCGGGCTCGAAGCCGTCGGCGAGCTCGCCCGCCACCACGATGCCCTTCGGATCCTTGCGGACCGCGTCGACCGCGAGCGACCACCCCTCGCCGCTCACCCCGCCGACGTCGCTCACCTGTCCGCCCGACTCGGCGTAGAAGGGGTTCTCCTTCAGCACCAGCTCGACCCGCGGGCCCTCCTGCCGGAACGCGAGCACCTCGGTGTCGGCATCCGTCGTCTCGTAGCCGACGAACTTCTGCCTGCCGCGCCGGACCGAGCGCCACTTGCCGCCCTTGCCGGTGTGGACGGCGGGACCCACCTGAGTCCTGCGGCCGGCCTTGGTGTCGATCCTGGTGCCGGCGCGCGCCGCGCGGGAGCGCTCGCGCTGTTCCGCCAGCGCCCGCTCGAACCCGGCCAGGTCCACCACGACGTTGCGCTCGCCGGCGATGATCTGGGTGAGGTCGATGGGAAATCCGAACGTGTCGTAGAGCTTGAACGCCTCCTCGCCGGAGATCGTGGTAGCCCCGGAGGCGAAGATCTCCTCCAGCCGGCGGAGCCCGCCCTCGATCGTCTCGAGGAAGCGGCGCTCCTCGGTCTCCGTCACCTCGTGGATGAAGGCCGCCTTCGCGGTGAGCTCCGGGTAGGCCTCTCCCATCTGATCCACCACGACGTCGGTCAGGGGTGCCAGCGTCGGCTCCCTCCGGCCGAGCAGCCAGGCATGCCGTACCGCCCGCCGCAGGATGCGGCGCAGGACATACCCGCGGCCTTCGTTGCCGGGATAGACGCCGTCCGCGAGCAGGAAGCTCACCGCCCGGGCGTGGTCGGCCAGCACCCGGTAGGACGCCCCGGTCTCCGCGGTACGGTCGTAGGGCGTGCCCACCAGCTCGCCGACCCGCTCGATGAGCGGCAGGAAGAGATCGGTGTGGAAGTTGTCGTCCTGGCCCTGCATCACCGCCGTGATCCGCTCGAGTCCGGCTCCGGTGTCCACCGAGGGCTGGGGAAGCGGCGTGAGCGTCCCGTCCGCCGAGCGGTCGTACTGCATGAAGACCAGGTTCCAGATCTCGAGGAAGCGGCCCTCTTCGGCCAGGCGCTCGAAGGCTTCCTGTGGAATGACCTCGTCGGACGGGCGGGCGGGCGGCCACTCGAGATCCACATAGATCTCGGTGCACGGCCCGCAAGGTCCGGTGTCGCCCATCTGCCAGAAGTTGTCTTCGTCGCCCAAGCCGTAGATCCGGTGTTCCGGCAGGCCGGAGATCTCCCGCCAGTACCGGCGGGCCTCGTCATCCGTGTGGTGCACCGTGACGCGCAGGCGCTCGGGCGGGATCCCGAGGTAGGAAGGACTGGTGACGAACTCCCACGCGTAGGCGATCGCCTCGCGCTTGAAGTAATCGCCGAAGGAGAAGTTCCCCAGCATCTCGAAGAAGGTGTGGTGCCGCTTGGTGTGGCCCACCTGCTCGAGATCGTTGTGCTTGCCGCCGGCCCGGACGCACTTCTGGCAGGTCGTGGCGCGAGTGTACTCCCGCTGCTCCTGGCCGAGGAAGGTGCGCTTGAACTGCACCATGCCCGCGTTGGTGAAGAGCAGTGTCGGATCGTCCGCCGGTACCAACGACGAAGAAGGCACCTCTCGGTGCCCCTGGGCGACGAAGAAATCGAGGAAGAGACGACGGATCTGAGCCGACTTCATGGGGGGAGAATATAAGCTGGAGAAGCCGCTCGCTAGGCGAGCAGCTGCCCCACCATGTCGGACACCTCCCGCCCGCTGAACCCGCGGCGCGCCAGGTAGGCGAGCACCCTTCGCCGCCTGACGTGCCGCGGCAGATCCCGAAGCTGGGCCGCCCGCTTGCTGGCGAGCGCCAGGGGGACTTCGCCGTTGCCCCCGGATTCGCGGGCGTGGGCCGCGACGGCGCGGTCGACGATGGCGCGCTCCACCCCCATCGCCATGAGATCCCGGCGCAGACGCAGGGGCCCCCGGCCGCGGGCCGCGCGGGTCTCGACGTAGTTGGCCGCGAAGGCGGCATCGTCGAGGAGGCCCTGCTCCTGGACCCGGGCGAGCGCCGCCTCGACCGCGGCGGGGGCGTGGCCCTTCCGCAGCAGCCGCCTGGCCAGATCCGCCCGGGCGAAGGAGCGGCGCTCGATCGCCCGGAGCGCCGTCCGGTACGCGGCCTCGACGTCGCCCTCCGCTTCGAGGCGAAGCCGCAGCGCCTCGTCCAGCTCCCGCCCCACCTGGAGCCCGTGTGCCCGGACCACCTCGGGAGAGACCGAGGCGAACCGCTCGCCGTCCACCTCGATCCGGACCGACCCGGGCCCTCGGGGCTCCGGAACGAGCGCCGTGATCCGGCGCGGGCGCTCCTGCCCCTCCCCCGTCACTCCTCGCTCGCCGCCCCCACCGGGCGCACGCCGAGGAGCTCCTTCACCTTGCCCTCGATCTCGGTCATGAGCGGCGGGTTGTCGCGCAGGAAGAGCTTGGCGTTCTCGCGGCCCTGCCCGATGCGCTGGTCGTTGTAGGAATACCACGCGCCCGACTTCTGGATGATGTTGGCCTCGGAGGCGAGATCCACCAGCAGGGAGGTGTGGCTGATCCCCTCGTCGAACATGATGTCGAACTCGGCCTGCCGGAACGGCGGCGCCACCTTGTTCTTCACCACCTTGACGCGCACGTGGTTGCCGATGACCACTTCGCGCTCCTTGACCGGACCGATGCGGCGGATGTCGAGCCGCAGCGAGGCGTAGAACTTGAGGGCCTTGCCGCCCGTGGTGGTTTCCGGGTTGCCGAACATGACGCCGATCTTCTCGCGAAGCTGGTTGATGAAGACCACCGACGTGTTCGAGCGGTTGATGGCGCCGGCCAGCTTCCGGAGCGCCTGGCTCATGAGCCGGGCCTGCACGCCCATGCTGGACTCGCCCATCTCGCCTTCGATCTCGGCCTTGGGCACCAGGGCGGCGACCGAGTCGATCACCACGAGGTCCACCGCCCCGGAGCGGACCAGGATGTCCACGATCTCGAGCGCCTGCTCACCGGTGTCGGGCTGGGAGACCAGCAGGTCCTCGACGTTGACGCCGAGCTTCTTGGCGTACTCGATGTCGAGGGCGTGCTCCGCGTCCACGTAGGCGGCGACGCCGCCCTGCCGCTGGACGTTGGCCGCGAGGTGCAGGGTGAGGGTGGTCTTGCCCGAGGACTCGGGCCCGTAGATCTCGGTGATGCGGCCGCGCGGCACCCCGCCGATGCCGGTGGCGGCGTCGAGATTGATGGCGCCGGTGGGAATGGCGGCGACCTTGACCCGGGCGGACTCGGCGCCCATGCGCATGATGGACCCCTTGCCGAGCTGCTTCTCGATCTGGGAAATGGCCAGCCCGAGAGCCTTGCGGCGGTCGGCCTCCAGCCGGGTTTCTTCAGGGGGCATGTTGTTCCTCGGAATGCGAGTGACTGATTTTGCTACACGATGGTAGGTGCCACCAAGCTAATACCGAAGATCTTCCGAAACAATAGGCTGGGAGTGGCTGACTTTCAGTCACTGGCCCATCAGCACGCGCTCCACCCCATCCGCCACGCGTCCTCCACGTGCTCCACCTCGTACCGCCCCCCGCCCAGGTCCCGGATCGCGAGCAGATCGAACCGATAGGTGTCTCCGGCTCTTCCGTGCCGCAGCCGCCAGAGCATCGCCACCCGCCCCAGGATGTGCTGCTTGAGCGCGCTCACCGACTCCAGCGCGGCGCCGCACGCGTTCGACCGCCGCGTCTTCACCTCGACGAACGCCACCAGATGCCCGCGGCGCACCACCAGGTCGAGGTCGTGCCGGCCCATCCGGAAGCGGTGCGCCTCCACGTTCCAGCCGCACGAGGTGAGGTAGGCGATGGCCGCGCGCTCGCCGGCCAGGCCCCGGCGCTGCCGCCGGTCTCCCCACTGGCTGATCGGTATGAAGCTCCGCCGCGATCTCATGGGCCGAGGATATCGTCGCGACCGGACCAATGGAGCACCGAATCCGCGCGGCCGCGGACGAATTCCCGAATGACGGTGCCGCGCCGATCTCGCCCTCCGAGCCGGTCGGGGCTACACTCATCCGACCCGTCTCCCGAGGTGGCGATTCTCCTCTCCGACCTGGCTCGCGCGCTCGACCTCCCGATGCAGGGAGAGGATGTCGAGATCACCGGCATCGCCGTGGACTCCCGCCAGGTTCGGCCCGGCGACCTCTTCGTGGCTCAGCGGGGCGCCCGAGCCGACGGGACGGCCTTCGTGGCCGAGGCCCGTGCCAATGGGGGCGTCGCCGCGTGCGCCGCGGCGCCGGTGCCCGGTCTCCCTACCCTTGTCGTGCCGGACCCGCGGGGCGCGGTCCCCCGGCTCGCGGCGACCCTGTATCGTCATCCTGCCCGCGACCTTCGCCTGGTCGGCATCACGGGGACGCTCGGCAAGACCTCGACCGCGCTCCTGATCCAGTCCGCGCTCACCGCGAGCGGAGTGCCGGTGGGCGTGATCGGATCGCTCGGGGTGCGCATCCAGGGACGCGTGGCGGACACCGGCATGACCACGCCGGACGCTCCGGCGATCCACCGGGCCCTCCGGCACATGGTGGACGCCGGCGCGACGACCGCGGTCCTCGAAGTGACCTCGCACGGCATCGCGCTGCGGCGAGTGGCCGGGCTCAGCTTCGCGCTCGGCGCGCTGACCAACCTCGTGCCGGACGAGCATCTCGATTTCCACGGCAGCGCCGGCCACTATCTGCGCACCAAGGCGCGCTTCTTCGACATGCTGGATGAGGGTGCGCCGCTGGTCGTCAGTCACGACGATGCCGAGGCGCGGCGCCTGATCCGGGAGGCCGGGGTCGCGGCCCGACGGCGGGTAGTGACGGTCTCGGCGGAGGGAGCTGCCGGCGCCGATGTCGCGGTGAGCGGGCTTCGGAGCGACGGAGCGGGCTCCGCCTTCGCGCTGGAGATCCGGAGCCCGCTGCCCCTGGTCGGAGGCGGCTCGGTGCCGCCCGGAGCCGTGCCGCTGGTCCTCCCGGTGCTGGGGGCGCACCAGGTGGCCAATACGGCCCTCGCGGCGGTGGTCGCGCTCCTGGCCGGCGGCACTCCGACCGGAATCACCGAGTCCATCGCGGAGCTGGCACCCATGCGCCGGCGGATGGAGGTCGTCCGGCACTCCTCGCCCATGGTCCTGGACGACACGGTCGGAAACCCGCGTGCCCTCGACGCGGTCTTCGGGAGCGTCCGCGTCATCCCCCATCGTGAGCTCAGGATCGCCTTCGGGATTCGAGGCTCCCGGGGACCGGTGATCAACCGGCGGCTGGCCGACACGCTCGCACGGTCGGTGCGGATGTCGGCCCGGCGGGTCCGGCTGGTCGTTACCAGCAGTGAGGAGGCCGCCGGCCCTCGCGACCGGGTGCGGCCCGAGGAGCGGGAGGCGGCGCTCGCGGTGCTGCGCGACTCGGGGATCGACTTCGCATACGAGGCGAGGCTCGAGGACGCGCTGCGGGCT
>CAMPKP010000080.1 GCA_946887295.1 uncultured Gemmatimonadota bacterium
GGCAGACGCGCAGGACTTAGGATCCTGTCCCGCAAGGGGTCCGGGTTCGACTCCCGGCGTTCGCATCAGCCCGAAGTTTCGGTGTTCGCTCGTCGCCCCGCTGCGCTCCACGGCGCGGTGGGGCACTCTGCTTTCTCCCGGGCCATTTCGCGCGGCTGAGCGGCCGGTCCGGCGAGGAATTTGCAGTCGGTGTCCGTTCCGAAGTGTCGGTTCCAGTCCTCAGCCGGAGGAGTCGGGCTCTGGCACAACGATCCTCGAGAGTTCGACGCAGGCACCCACAAGTGGAAGAGCCGTCGCGCCTTCGGCGACGGCTCTTCAACGCGCTTGCCGCGGACCGGGCCGAGCGGGCGGTGCTCCTGCGGACGATCGAGCTCCTCGAGAGCGACCCCCTGGGATCGGTCGGCATATTCCCCGGCGACCTGCTCAGGCGGTTGATGGACCTGCCCGATCACGCGTGGGCTGGTGAGACCGACCTGCATGCCCGCTACTGCCAGGTAATCCGCGCCGCGGCCCTCGCCCGGCGCGGAATGCCGGAAGAGCTGCGCGGCGCGTTCTGGAGGGCTCTCCCGAGTCACCTGGACGAGGTCTGAGCGCCCGCCTCGCCCCCATCCAGCTTCTTCTCCAGCTGCTGCGCCATCACCATGTGCGCCTGAAACGCCGGCGCGACCTTCACGACCAGCGCCTTGACCTCTTCGTTCTTGATGGCGGGGAGCAGGGTCCCGTTGATCGCATCGATCACGGCCTGGTGGAAAGCGACCTCGTGTTGCAGGAATGCCCGGTCGAACTCGACGCCCTTGAGCGCGCGAAGCTGCGCCATGGCCGCGGCGTGATCCTTGGCGCCCTGATCGACCTTCGGCGGAGTCGGGGTCACGCCCAGCTTCGCGGCCAGATCGCGGCCCTGCTGGCGAACCATCTTGTGGTCGCGGGCGAGCATGGCGCCGAACTCCCGGACGTCCTTCGCGGATCCCTGCTTCTGGGCCAGGGCGCCGGTCTCGATGTCGGCGGTATTGGCGGCGTCGAAGATCGCAACGATCGTCGCATCGTCCAGTGCGGGTTCCTGCGCGACCGCGGTCGAGCCGAAGGCGGCGGCGGCAGCGAGCGACGCCGCAATGATGAGGGTTCTGGGCATGTCCAATCTCTCCTGAGCTGTGGGTGAGTCGGGCCGACAGGGCGCGGCGACGGGCGCCGCTACAGCTACAATGCGAACATTTATCGAATAAGTCAACTATTTATTGTTATAATGAACTAATCTCAGGGTTTACCTTGATCTGGAGGCGGTCACCAGCCTTGCACCGCCAGCACCGGTCGCTCGCCGGAACGCTACCTCTTGGCGGCCAGCCGGCCTCCAGGCGCGCTGCTAAGAGGGGGTAATTCCCTGTCGAGCTGCGCCGAACTCGCGATCGCTTGTAGTCCTCCGCCCAGATGCACCGTCCGACTCATCAACTCTCCTCGGTTCCCCAGCAGCCCGGCGTCGACCGTGCACGACTCTCGATCCCACTTCGCCCGATCCCACTTGGCCGCCGCTGCTCGCGCCCGCTCCCCGACGCCTCGCCGCTGCCCTTCCATCATTTGTCCCCCCGCGGGGGTACGGCTAGATTCCCCCAGCAAATGAGTCAGATCACCGTAGAGAAGACCGCCGAGGATTCCGCCTCCAAATCACTTCGAGTGACCGTCCCCGTGGATCGCGTCCGCGAGGCGGAGGCGAAGGCGGTGAAGTACTACGCCAAGCGGGCGCGTCTCCCCGGCTTCCGTCCGGGCAAGGCGCCGGAAGCCGTGGTCCGCAAGCGCTTCAACGACGCCATTCGTCAGACGGTGCTGGAAGAGGTGCTTCGCGAGGGCTGGGAGACGGCCAAGACCGCCGAGTCCCTGAAGCCGATCGCCGATCCGTCGGTGCGCAACCTCAAGTTCGAGGAAGGCAGCCCGATCGAGTTCGATCTCCTGATCGAAGTGCGGCCCGAGATCAAGCTCGAGCGCGTGGGCGGGTTCAGGCTGGAGCGCACGGTCGCGCCGGTTCCCGACAGCGCGGTCGAGGAGCGGATCGCCTCGCTCCAGGAGGCCAAGGCCGCCTGGATCCCGGTCGCGGGGGAGAAGCCGTCACCCGGGCACATGGTGCGGGTCGAGGTCGCGCCGATCGAGGACGGCGGCACAGGCGCGGCGCAGCCCTACGACCTGGTGCTGGGGCAGAACCAGGCCATCCCGGAGCTGGAGGAGCGGATCATGCAGCTCCTCCCCGGCGAGACCGCCGAGACCGAGGTGCGCTTTCCCGACGACCATCCGGACGAGAGCCGCCGGGGCCAGAGCCGCCGGGTGCGCATCACGCTGCACGAGGTGAAGCGCCAGGAGCTCCCGCCGCTCGACGACGCCTTCGCCCGGGAGATGGGCGACTTCGAGAGCATGGACGCGCTCCGGGCGGCGGTGCGCAGCGACCTCGAGCGCGACGCCGAGCGCGACGCCGACGCCCAGGTCCGCCAGTCCCTGCTGGCTCAGCTGGTGGAGGCCAACCGGATCCAGGCCCCGGAGAGCCTGGTCCACCGGCTGATGCACGGATACGCCGAGGTCTACCGGATTCCTCCGGAGCAGCTCCCGGCATTCGAGCAGCAGTTCCACGAGGTGGCCGAGACCCAGGTGAAGCGCGATCTCGTGCTGGATGCGGTGGTGGAGCAGCAGGGGCTTCGCGCCACCGAGGCGGAGATCGATGCCCGCATCGCCGCCATGGCCGAGGCGCGGGGCGTCTCGCCGGGCGAGCTCTACGGCTCGCTCCAGAAGGCGAACCGCCTGGCCGAGCTGGAGCGCGGGATCACCGAAGAGAAGGCGTTCGACTATTTGCTGCAGCAATCCACAGTTGACAAGGCGACACTTTGACGATGGCCACGCTTTATCCGCCGTACATCATCGAGCGCTCCAGCCGGGGCGAGCGGACGTACGACATCTTCTCGCGGCTTCTGATGGACCGGATCGTGTTCCTCGGAGCCCCGATCAACGATGACGTCTCCAACATCATCATCGCCCAGCTGCTCTTTCTCGAGGCCGACAACCCCGAGAAGGACATCTACCTCTACATCAACTCCCCGGGCGGCGTCGTCTCGGCGGGCATGGCGATCTACGATACCATGCAGCACCTGCGCGCCCCGGTGAACACCATCTGCATGGGCATGGCCGCCTCGATGGGATCGTTCCTGCTGGCCGCGGGCACCAAGGGCAAGCGCAGCGCGCTCCCCCACTCCCGGATCATGATCCACCAGCCCTCGGGCGGCGCCCAGGGCACCGCGGCCGACATCGAGATCCAGGCCAGGGAGATCCTCTACCTGCGGTCCAAGATGAACGCCCTGTACGCGCTCCACACCGGGCAGCCGATCGAGACCATCGAGCGGGACATGGACCGGGACCGATTCATGAGCGCGGAGGAGGCCAAGGCGTATGGCCTGATCGACAGCGTGTTTACGCCGCGCAAGGACCTCGTGCCGACCACGGACGGCAAGAAGGAGACTTGACGCCCCCGGGGCCGGGACTCACTTTTCCGGCACCCCTCATCCACTTCCAGGCGACGCGGTTCCATGTCCAACGACAAGCACCTCCGCTGCTCCTTCTGCGGCAAATCGAAGGACTCCGTCCGGAAGTTCATCTCCGGGCCCTCGGTCTACATCTGCAACGAGTGCATCACGCTCTGCAATGAGATCCTGGCGGAGGACGAAGAGCGCGAGGTCGCGGACAGCATCACCCAGGTCCCCACGCCGGGTGAGATCAAGGACGTGCTGGACCAGTACGTGATCGGCCAGGAGCGCGCCAAGCGCACCCTGGCCGTCGCCGTCTACAATCACTACAAGCGGATCAACGCCTCGAACGGCCGGGACAGCGACGTCGAGCTGGACAAGTCGAATATTCTGCTCCTGGGCCCGACCGGCGTCGGCAAGACCCTGCTCGCCCAGACGCTCGCCCGGATCCTCGACGTGCCCTTCACCATCGCCGACGCCACCACCCTCACCGAGGCGGGCTACGTCGGCGAGGACGTCGAGAACATCCTGGTGCGGCTGCTCCAGGCCGGCGAGTTCAACGTGGCGGAGTGCGAGCGGGGCATCGTCTACATCGACGAGATCGACAAGATCGCCCGCAAGTCGGAGAACCCCAGCATCACCCGCGACGTCTCGGGCGAGGGAGTGCAGCAGGCCCTCCTCAAGATCCTCGAGGGCACCATCGCCTCGGTGCCCCCGCAGGGCGGCCGGAAGCACCCGCAACAGGAGTACATCCAGATCAACACCAAGGACATCCTGTTCGTCTGCGGCGGGGCGTTCGACGGGCTGGAGAAGATCATCGAGGCCCGCACCGGCCGGCAGCAGATCGGCTTCGCCGACGAGGAGCGCAAGCGCTCGCCCGAGGTCAGCCGGAAGAACCCCTACGCCGAGGTCGAGCCCGATGACCTCCTGCGCTTCGGGCTCATTCCCGAGCTGGTGGGGCGGCTCCCGGTCGTGGTGTCCCTGGAGGCGCTCGACGAGGAGGCGCTGATGCGTATCCTGATCGAGCCCAAGAACGCGCTCACCAAGCAGTACAAGAAGCTGTTCGAGCTGGAGGACGTGGGCCTCACCTTCGATCCCGAGTCGCTCCGCGCGGTGGCCCAGAAGGCCCTCAAGCGGGGCACCGGCGCGCGCGGGCTCAGGTCGATCCTCGAGACCATGATGACCGACATCATGTTCGACCTGCCCCACCGGGATGACGTTCGGGAGATCGTCATCACCAAGGAAGCGATCAGCGAAGGGGTCGCTCCGCTCGTCGTGACGGAGCGCGCGCGGACGAAACGGGAGGCGTGACCCCCAGGCGGAACGACCTGCCCCGAGCCAAGCGAGGGGGCGGAACGGCGGAAGGGAGCTCCGGGCACCTTCCGCCGTTCGGACGTTCGGACCTTCCGCCCAACCCGCTGCATGAGCTGCCCGTGGAGTTCGTCGGCTCGTTTCCCGACCCGCTGGTGCGCCTGGAGCCCCCGCTGCCCGAGGTGGCGCTGATCGGGCGATCCAACGTCGGCAAGTCGAGCCTCTTCAACGCGCTGGTGGGAAAGCCCGGCCTGGCGCGAGTCAGCGGCACGCCCGGCAAGACCACCTTGCTCAACGCTTTCCGTCTTCCCGGCTTCTACCTCGTGGACCTGCCGGGCTACGGGTTCGCCCGGGCCGGCAAGGCGGCGCGGGCCGGCTATCGGACGCTGATCACCCGGTACCTGGGCGAGCGGCCGGACCTCGCCGGCGTGGTCTGGCTGCTGGACGCGCGTCACGACCCGTCGAGGGACGACTACGAGATCCAGGACCTGCTGATCGAGAGCGGCCGTCCGGTGCTCGCGGTGCTCACCAAGGCCGACAAGCTGACCCGGACGGCGGGCGCGGCCCGCCTCCGTGAGCTCGCCGCGGCACTGGGGTTGCAAGAGGACCACCTGCAGCTCACCAGCAGCAAGTCGCAGCACGGGATAGCGGAGCTGGGGGAGAGCATTCTCGCCACCGTCGGAGGGGAACGATGAGGACGATCGTGCTGCTGGGAGGCCTCTGGGCGCTCCTGGCGGCGGTACCGGCGGTGGCGCAGGACGGCCGGGGCGCGCTGGATCCGCTGCCGCCGCCGGGCTTCGGCTCGCTGAAGCAGAGCGATCTGTCCCTCCGTCTCCGGAGCGACGAGCTGGAGGTGCGCCTCGTCCCGCTGGACGAGCGGGTCACCCGCCTCCTGGCCCGCGACGCCTACGAGTCGCTGCGGAGTCTGGTCCATTCCCGGCGCGCCTCGATCGATTCGCTGGCCAGACTCTCCGGCATCGGCGCCCCCGGTCTGGCCCTGGTGACGTTCTTCGGCGGCCGGGAGGGCGTGCGATTCGACCCCTCCAACCTCAATCTCGGCATCCGCAACCAGGTGTTCCGCCCCCGCGGAATCGTGCCGTTCAGCCCCCGGTTCACCTCCCAGCAGCTCAACGTGCGGGAGCAGGTGAGCGCGATCTATCTGTTCGACGAGCTGCTGCCGGTGACCGACGCCTTCACCTTCTCCTATCAGGGCCGCGTCTCCGAGGACTGGCAGAACAAGCAGCGGCTCCTGGACCGGGAGCGCGGCCGGGTGGCCGCCCGAGCCCGGGTGACGCGGCCGGACAGCGGGGCTACCGCCGAGCGCTGAGCGGGCTTCCGGCGGCTTGCCTGCTCATCTCCACCCGGGGAGATTTCGGTAATCCTGCGGCGCCCCCGCGCCGCACTCCTCTCCCGGAGCTCCACATGCCGCATCTGCCGCTGCGCACGGTCGCGCTGTCCGACGCGACCGACCGGGTCTACGACGCCTGGCTCGACGAGATCGAGGGGCGGCTGGGCGAGCCGGGCGCCGACTGGTCGCGCCTCACGCGCGACGTCCTCTACCAGCTCTATTACCCCGGCTTCGGCGACTACGATACGCGGGTGGCCGACCCGAAGACCTCTCCCGGAGCGCGGATCTCGCTGCTCTCCCTGGATCCGGGCAACATCACCCTTGAGCCCGAGTACTACGCCGACGTGGATCAGGCCAGGTTCGCGCGGGTGAAGCCGCTGCTCTGGCTGTGGTACAGCTTCGACCGCTCGCCCGCGGGGGGCCAGAACGTCGATCTCGGCGTCCGCTTCCGCCGGCTCCTCGCCACCCACCTCTTCGCCCGCTGCGGCCGCAACTTCAAGTGCTTCCAGTTCACCGAGGTCTCCTACGGCTACAACCTCGAGGTAGGAGACGACGTCGTGGTCCACCGCCACGTGCTGCTGGATGACCGCGGGGGGATCACGCTGGGCGATCGGGTCAGCATCTCGGACTACGCCAACATCTACAGCCACACCCACAGCATCGTGGACCAGAAGGACGTGACCAACGCGCGCACCGTCCTGGAGGACGACGTCCGCATCACCTACCACGCGACGGTGCTGGCGGGAGTGCGGGTGGGCCGCAACGCGATGGTCGGCGCGATGGCCGTGGCGACCAAGGACGTGCGGGCCTACCACGTGAACGTCGGTATCCCGGCGAAGTCGATCCGGGTCAAGCCCAATGCCCCGCCCGAGGCCTACATCACCGAGCGGGTCGCGCGGCACGCGCCGCAGGAGCCCTAGCCCTGGCCCGCCCACGGGAGCGCTGGTACCTCTCCCCCTCCGCCATCGCCGCCTGGGCGCTCCTCGGGAGCGCCCTCGTCGCCTCCGCGCTCGGCGGCATGCCGAGCGTGCTCACCCTGGTAGCGGGGCTCGCCGGGGCGCTGATCGTCCTGCTCGCCGCCTGGCGCCGCGAGTGGGAGGTTCCACTGCACGCCGTCGGCGTGAGCCTGCTCGGCGTGGTGGTCTGGTTCGCCGACGACCGGATCTGGTGGCTCGCGCTCGGTGCGGTGATCACCATCTCGGCCAGTTTCTGGGTGGGGATCGCGCGGGGGCGCCGGCGGCTGCGCGAGGCGGAGAGCAAGACCGACGCGCTCGCCAGCCAGCTCGATCGCCGGATCAGCGAGCTGTTCTCGCTCCAGGAGCTGAGCTACGTCCTCTCCGAGTCCATCCAGCTCGACCGGATCGTGGACCAGGTCGCCCGATACGCCGGCCGCTTCCTCCAGACCGACGGCGCCATCGTGGTGCTGGCGGACAACGACCGGGATCAGCGCCTGCGGGTGGTGGCCGCGACCGGCACGCTCGAGGACCTCCAGGGCCGGATGGCGGAGGAGGGTGACGCCGGCCTGGTGCGCTTCGCGATCAGCCGCGAGCGCATCGAGGTGGCGCAGGGTGTCGGGACGCCCACGGTCAGCCTGATCGTCGGAATGACGGTCCGCTCCGCGGCCGTGGCCCCCCTCCGGTCGCAGGGAGTCACCATGGGGGCGCTCGCGGTCGCCGACCGCCAGGGAGGTCCCTTCACCACCGAGGACCTCTGGCTCCTCTCCACCGTGGCGACCAACGCCTCGGTCGTGCTCGCCAACAGCCGGCTCTACGAGATCGTGCGCCAGAGCAAGGAGGAATGGGAGACCGCCTTCGACGCGCTGGCGGAAGGGATCGCCGTGGTGGGGCCCACCGGCGCCGTGCTCCGCGCCAACCGCGCGCTCGCGGCGCTCGCCCAGCTGGGTGAGAGCGAGCTGGTCGGCCGGGGCTTCTGCGAGACTCTCTTCGGCAGCTCGGAGGCGGTGGAAGAGCTGATCCGCGCCGCGTACCGGCGGCAGCGGCCCGCTCCGCTGGTGGTGCGGCTGGAGCAGAGCCAGCGGGTGCTCCGGCTGACGGCGGCGCCCTTCGCCGAGCAGCCCGGCCGCCCCGCGTCGGCGGGAACCGGCCCGGTGGTCATCCTGGTCGAGGACGTGACCGAGCAGCGCATCCTCGAGGCTCAGCTGATCCAGAACGACAAGATGGCCTCCATCGGCCAGCTGGTCTCGGGTGTGGCCCACGAGCTGAACAATCCCCTCACGTCCATCGCCGGGCTCGCCGAGCTTCTGCTCGAGCGGGAGCCGCATCCCGACTTCCCGCACGAGCACCTCCGGGTGATCCACGACCAGGCGGAGCGCGCGGGGAGGATCGTGCGCAACCTGCTGACCTTCGCGCGGAAGGGGGTGGCCGAGAAGTCCGCCGTGGACCTGAACGACGTGGCCGTGCGCACGTCCCTGCTGATCGTCTACGAGCTGCAGCTGCACGCCATCGAGCTGGAGTCGGCGCTGAGCCCGGAGCCGGTGATCGTGCTGGGCGATCGCTACGAGCTGCAGCAGGTGCTGCTGAATCTGGTGAACAACGCGGTCCAGGCGGTGAGCCAGCTGGAGCCCGGTCGGCCGCGGCGGATCCGGCTGGAGACGGCCGTCCAGCTCGGCACCGCGCTGCTCCGGGTACTCGACTCCGGTCCGGGGGTGCCGCCCCATCTCGTGTCCTACCTCTTCACGCCGTTCTTTACGACCAAGGCGCCCGGCGAGGGCACCGGGCTGGGGCTGTCATTGAGCTATGGGCTGGTCAAGGCGCACGGGGGGATCCTCACCTACGAGACGCCGCCGGAAGGCGGCGCCGAGTTCCGGATCAGCCTGCCGGCGTATCAGGCGCCGGAGGACCATCCCCTGTTGGAGCCGCCCGAGACCGCCCTGCAGGTCGGCCACCGGATCCTCGTGGTGGACGACGACCCGGCGGTGCACCGGCTGGTGAGCGCGCTCTTCACCCCGCAGGGGCATGTGGTGGAGGCCGTGCGCTCGGGGGCTCAGGGGCTGCGGATGCTGGAGCAGCGGAACTTCGATCTCATCGTCGCGGACGCGATGGCCGCCGTCGGGCCGTCGGAGCTCTTCGTGCAGGCGCTCGCGGCCCGGCGCCCCGACGCCTGCTCGCGGATGGTCCTCGGCATCGCGGGGAACGGCGACCTCCACGAGCCGGTGCCGGAGTTCGGCATTCGTTGCGCCCGCAAGCCCTTCAGCCTGCGGGACCTCAACGCCCTGGCCGAGGAGATCTTCGCTAGTAGCCGGCCGCGCTCGCCGGCCGCCACGGAAGGACGCTGATCCGCCCCTTCACCCGCGCGGAGGTGGCCGCGGCGTCGGCGGTGGCCCAGTAGTTTCCTCCCGCGGCGAGGTCGGGCGCCTCGATGAACCATCCGCTCGCCCGCAGGAACACGTTTCCGGTGACCTCGGTCCCGTGCCCCGCGTTGTCGATCACCAGCCCGTCCACCAGGCCGTCCAGCAGATTGCCCCGAACCCGGCTGCCGCTCGTCCCCTGCAGCACGATGCCCTGCTCCGCACCGCCCACGACGTTGTCGTCGATCCGGTGACCCCGGCTCGGCGGCCCGCCTCGCGCCGGAGAGGTCACCATGATCCCGGCCCGTCCGCCCAGGAGCACGTTCGACTCCAGCGTGTTGTCGCTGCCGTGCTCGAGCACGATCCCGGCGATCCGGGCCCCGATGACGGTATTGCCCCGCACCGTGCTGCCGTTCAGACGGTCCAGATGGAAGCCGTACGCCGCGCTGTCGGCGCGGTTCTCGAGGAACGTGGTGCTCCAGGTGTGGCTGGCGACGAACCCCGAGCCGGTGGACGAGGCGTCGTTGCGGTAGATCAGGTTCCCGATCGAGGGCCGGGTGAGCGGCGGCTGGCCGGTGATGCGCAGCCCGGCGCTCGAGATCGTGAGATCGTTCTCCGCGATGGTGTTGGAGTCGCTCCCCTCGCGGAGCAGGATCGCGGCGGCGCCGCACTCCACCGCGGGCGGCGCGCACCGCACGGTGTGATGCAGCCGGTTCCGCACGATCACGTTGTGGGAGGAGCGCCAGAGGCTGATCCCCCAGGCGGAGTTGCCGGTCAGCTCGTTGTCGGCGAGGTAGCTTTCGCGGGCCTCGACGAGGCCGATGCCGTTCTGGGCCGACCTGGCCGTCACCCCGGTGACGCTGGCTCCCAGGGTGCGGAAGAGCACCAGGCCGGAGCCGGAGCCCAGAAAGGCCGCGAGCCGCAGCGGGTCGAGACGGTCGGTGGTGTCGGGCTGGGCGGCGGTGGAGCGGATGGCGTCGCTCCGGCTCCCGGAGAGGTCGATCCCGCTGATGCGGTGTCCCCGACCGCCCTCGATGCGCAGGCCGAAGCGATAGCCTCTGATCGTCCCGCCGAGCACGGACACACCGTCCACGTCCCTGCTCGCCACGCCGACTCCGACGAAGCGGGACGGCACCGAGTCGCCGCTCTCCAGCACCACGCCGGTCAGGTCGATGCGCGTGCCCGACGCGGCGGCCACGATCACGCCGCGCTCGGACGGATCCGCGATGCGGTAGCGGCCGGGGCAGATCCGCACCTCGCCCTGTACCTGGGTGCCGGCACGCGATGGGCGGACGCAGGCCGCCGCCTCGGCCGGGTGCACGGCGGGTGACAGCAGCAGAACGATCGAGAGAAGCAGCGTCATGGCCGGACCGGATACCCCCGCTCGCGGAGGAAGGCGCGCGCCTCGGGGAGCGACGAGCCGTGGAAGTGGAAGATCGTGGCCGCGAGCACGCCGTGGGCGCCCGCCTCCAGTGCCTCGGCCAGGTGGCCGAGTTTGCCGGCGCCCCCCGAGGCGACGATCGGGATGGTGACCGCGCCGGCAGCGGCCCGGAGCAGCTCGAGATCGTACCCCGCACCGGTCCCGTCGCGATCCATCGAGGTGAGCAGAATCTCGCCGGCGCCGAGGGCCTCGAGATTCCGCATCCACGCCACAGCCTCGAGCGGCGTCTCCTCGCGCCCGCCGTTCACCACCACGGTGAGCCGCCCGTGGGACCGCCGCACGTCCACCGCGGCCACGACGCACTGGCTCCCGAAGCTCTCCGCCAGCCGCGAGACCAGCGGGGGATCACGCACTGCCGCCGTGTTCACCGATACCTTGTCGGCCCCCGCCCGGAGTGCCGCACCCGCGTCGGCCACCGAGCGGATGCCGCCGCCGACCGTGAACGGGATGAAGATCGAGTCCGCCACCCTGGCCACCATCTCCAGCGTGGTCCGGCGCTCGTCGGGGCTGGCCGAGATGTCGAGAAACACCAGCTCGTCGGCGCCCTCCGCGTCGTACCGGGCGGCCTGCTCCACCGGGTCGCCGGCGTCGCGCAGGGATTCGAAGTGGATGCCCTTCACCACCCTGCCCCCCGCCACGTCGAGGCAGGGGATGATCCGGCGCGCTAACATACCCGGAGCACGTCCTCTACCGCACCGGCGTCGCCCGAGCCGAGAAGGGCCACGGCGTCCTCCAGGGCCCGACGCTCCCGGGGCCACGCGAAACGGGCGCCCGCGGCTTCCGGCCTGAGCCACTCGTGGGCGTCGTGCTCGGCGCCGAGACGCACCGCCGCGCCGGAGGGGACGAAGGCGACGAAGACCGGCACCAGCGCCACCTCGTCGAGCCGGTGCTGGTAGAAGGTCTCGACCCGGCTCAGGTTGTAGAGGCGGTCGGGCGCGAGGCCAGTCTCTTCCTCCAGCTCGCGCCGGGCGGCCTCCCCGGGGGTCTCGTCGTGCTCGACGTGGCCGTGCACCGTCTCCCACGAGCCCGGGCAGCGGCCGCCGACGCTCCGCCGGAGGACCAGGCACTCGAGCCCGCCGCCGCCGCTCCTGAGGACGTAGACGTCCACCAGGGACACCCGGATCGTGGTCACGGACTCCACCGGGCGAAGGCGTCGAGCAGCTCGATGCCGGCGCGCTGGGACTTCTCGGGGTGGAACTGGGCGCCGATCACCGTCTCCTGGCCGACCAGAGTCGGGAACACCGCCTCGTACTCCCCCGTGCCGAGCACCGCCCCGGAGGGAAGATCGCTGGGGTGGTAGCTGTGCACGTGATAGTAGAAGCGGGGCTCGCCGCCGAACAACGGCCCCAGCATCTCGTGGCGCCGGCCCGACTCGGTCAGATCCACCCTCGCCCAGCCGACGTGCGGCACGTGCAACGAGGTCACGAAGCGGCGCACCCGGCCCGGGAGCAACCCGAGCCCCCGCGCGTCCGGCGCCTCCTCGCTGAGCTCGAAGAGGAGCTGAAGACCCAGGCATATCCCCATTACCGGTCGGCCCGCGCCGGCGGCCTCGCGCACTGCCTCTCCGAGCCCCGAGCTGGCGAGGTTCCGCGAGCCCTGCCCGAAGTTCCCCACTCCGGGAACCAGAACCCGGTCCGCGGCACGCACCTCGGCGGGGTCGGTCGTGAGCGCCGACCGGTGGCCTCCGGCCTCCAGCGCGCGCACCACGCTCCTGAGGTTGTTGACTCCGTAATCCACCACGGCGATCACAGCGTCCCCTTGGTGGACGGCACGCCCGCCACCCGGGGATCGATGGACGTCGCCGCGTCCAGCGCCCGCGCGAAGGCCTTGAACGCGGCCTCCACGATGTGATGCGGATTGTCGCCCCTCACCAGGTCCAGATGCGCCGTGAGCCCGGCGTTGAGCACCACGGCGCGGAAGAACTCGGGGGTCAGGAAGACGTCGTAGTCCCCCAGCATCTGCCACTTGGCGATGTCGATGTCGTAGTGGATGTACGGGCGGCCCGAGACGTCCACCACCGCGCGGACGAGCGCGTCGTCGAGCGGAACCAGGGCATCGCCGTAGCGCCGGATGCCGGCCCGGTCGCCCAGGGCGCGGGCGATCGCCACGCCGAGGGCGATGCCGGTGTCCTCGACCGTATGGTGCCCGTCGACGTGGAGGTCACCCCGGGCCTCGACGGTCAGGTCGAGCAGCCCGTGGCGGGCGAGGGCCTCGAGCATGTGGTCGAAGAAGCCGATGCCGGTCTTCACCGCCGCCTCGCCCTTGCCGTCGAGGGCGACTCGAACGAAGAGATCGGTCTCCTTGGTGGTGCGGCGGATCTCGCCCACTCTCGGGGTCATCGGCCCTCCGGTCCGGCGCCGAGGATCTGCCGCAGCGCGGCCAGCACCGCCTCCATGTCGTCCTCGGTTCCGATCGAGATCCGGAGGCATTCCGCCAGAGCCGCCCCGCTCGACACGTCGCGAACCAGGATCCCGTGCTCGTCGTACAGGCGGCGGAACACCTCGCTCGCGGGCCTGGCATGGCACCGGATCAGGACGAAGTTCGCCGAAGTCGGCATGACCTCCAGCCCCGGCACCTCCGCGAGCCGGGGGAGGAATCGGTCGCGCGTCCGGATCACTTGCCGGGTGCGGCCCGCGAAGACCTCGGCGTGGTCCAGCGCGACCTCGGCCGCCGCGAGAGTCACCAGGTTCACGTTGTAGGGGAGCTTGCCCTTGGCCAGCTCGCGGGCCACGTCCGGATGCGCCAGCGCCAGGCCGAAGCGCAGGCCGGCCATCCCCATCGCCTTGGAGAACGTGCGCAGCACGACCACCCGTGAGGTCCGGCGCAGCAGCGGGATGGCGCTGGGGCCGCCGAAATCCTGGTACGCCTCGTCGCAGAGCACCAGCGCCCCGGTCTCCGCCACGATCCGCTCCGCCGCACCATCCGGCAGCGCCGAGCCGGTGGGATTGTTGGGCGAGTTGAGCACGACCACCTTCGCGCGCTCGCGCACCGCGGTCTCCACGATCCGGCCGACGTCGAACTCGAACCGCGGGCCGAGCGGCACCGGCACGTAGCGCCCGCCGAGCACACCCGTGAGCAGGCGATAGAGCGAGAACGTCGGCGACGGGGCGATGACGGCGTCGCCCTCGGCGAGGACGACCGACAGCGTCGCCTGGATCAGCTCGTTGGATCCGTTGCCCACCACCACTCCATCGGGGACCCAGCCGTAGTGCGCGGCCAGACGCCCGGCCAGGAGGGCGGGCACGAACTCCGGGTAGCGCTGCCACGGCGCCGACGCGGCTCGGTCGAGCACGGCGCGCTTCAGCTCGGGCGGCACGTCGTACGGGCATTCGTTCTGATTCAGCTTGTGCCGGGCTACCGGGGCGCGCAGCGTGTAGCCCGCCTGCGCCCGCACGCCGGGTTTCACCAGCGCGACCCCATCGGCGCCACCGGGGAGAACGCCTCCCGGGCCGGTGGGTTCGAGAGCGATCGGTCGGACGGGGGCGGAGGGAGAGGCGGGTGTCGGCGGCCGGGTCAAGCGCGGTGGCGGCCCAGCACCGCCTCGAGTCGTGCGGACAGGGCGCGGGCCCGGAACGGCTTGGTGATGAAGTCGTCGGCCCCCAGCTCGAACACTCGGATCTCGTTGTCCTCGTCGCCCTTGGCGGTGAGCACCATGACGGGGATCGAGCGGGTGGCCGGCCGGGAGCGGAGCTGCGTCAGCACGCTGTAGCCGTCGAGGCCGGGGAGATTGAGGTCGAGGATGATGACGTCGGGCGCGAAGCGGTCCACCTGGTCGAGCGCCTGCACGCCGTCCCGCGCTTCGGCCACGGTGTAGCCGTCGCGCTCCAGGAGATCCTTCATCACCCGGCGAAGCTGGTCCTCGTCCTCCACCAGCAGCACGCAGGTTCCGGCGCCGCGGCCGGCCGGAGTCGCGCCGCCAGCGGAGGGCGTCTCATCCACCAGCTCGAGCCCTTCGGCGAAGTCGAGCAGGGGGGCGGGACGGGGCGCCGGAA
>CAMPKP010000081.1 GCA_946887295.1 uncultured Gemmatimonadota bacterium
GCCTCCACCCGCCGCCTGGTGCACGGTGACCAGCTCCGTGATACGGAGGCGGCGGGTGGAGGCGGGGAGGCGGAGGCTGATCTCGTCGCCCACGCGGCCGTTGGACAGGGCGCGGCCCAGCGGCGAGGCGAGTGAGATGTGGCCGGCATCGATGTCCATCATCTCGGCCAGCACCACTATATACCTGTCGGTCTCGCTGGTCTCGAGGTCCAGCACCGTGACCGTGGAGCCGAGTCCGACCCGATCGGTCGGCGCCTCGTGGTTGGCGAGCTGGCCCAGCTGGCTCAAGCGCTGATGCAGCTGGCCGAGCCTGGCCTGGACGAACTGCTGACGCTCGAGGGCCGCCTTGTACTCGGAGTTTTCCCGCAGGTCACCCAGCTCGACGGCCTGGGCGATCGCCTGGGGAAGAAGGACATTGAGTTCATGGCTGAGCTGGTCGACCTCACGGCTCAGCTTCTCACGCATTTCCTGGATCATATGAAACCGGATGAGGTAGAAGCGCCTGGCGATGGCAATCGCCAGGCCTCGAAAGGAGTTCCGACCGTGAAAGATACCGCCGGTCCTGCCTTCCGGAAGGTCCCGGCGGCAGAAGTGTATGACAGTTAGCCGCTTAGCGGACGAAAGCGGGTCCCGATGTATCTTGGAGCCATGAGGACGCTTCTTCGGGCCGGAATCGCGGCCACGACCCTGCTGATGGCGGGCTGCGGCGGTCGCCCGGCCGCCGCCACCTCTCCCGAGGCGCCGCCGGTTCAAATCGCTCCCGACGCCGCGGCCGACAGCCTGCTGGTGGACGTTCGCTCGGTGGACAGCACCATCCGGGTGGAGGCCCGCTATGCGACCCCTGACAACTTCACCGGCCGGCCGCTGCCCGGGTACGAGGCCTCGCGGGCGCTGCTCCGCCGCGAGGCGGCGGCCGCGCTCGGCCGGGTGCAGGCGAGGCTCCGCTCGGGTGGGCTGGGGCTCAAGGTGTTCGACGGCTATCGTCCGGTCCGCGCTACCCTGGCGATGGTGGACTGGGCCCAGCGGACCGGCCGGCGCGAGCTGGTGGACAGCGGCTACATCGCCCGGCGGAGCCGGCACAACCTCGGGGTGGCCGTGGACCTCACCATAGTGGACCCGGCGAGCGGGACCGAGGTCCCCATGGGGACCCCGTTCGACACCTTCACCGACGAGGCCCACACGGCCAACGCCGAGGGGCGGGTGCGGCGCTACCGGCAGCTGCTGGTGCGGGTGATGGCCTCCGAAGGGTTCCAGAACTACGAGAAGGAGTGGTGGCACTTCAGCTACCCGCTGGAGGGGGCCGTCGCCTTCGATCGGCCGATCCGCTGAGTGGCCGGCGGGGGAGCGGCCGGACCATGAGCCGAGCGGCCGGATTCATGAAGAGAAGATAAAGGACAGTTCTGCAAGCGTTTCCTTGACCTGTGAAGCTGAAACTGATAAGCTGCCCCTCGAATCTCTCGTTTGCGTGGATCCTTGCTCAAAGGACGCGTAAGTAATGTCCCTTAGGACCGCCGCCGCCCGGCGCCATGCCGGCGCACTGCTCCCGCTCTGCGTGCTGGCACTCGCTCTGGTGGGCTGCAGCCGGGATCAGTATCCGCAGACCGCACTGTTGCCGCTCTCCGATTTTGCCCGCATCGGCGACCACATCCAGGACCAGACGTTCTACTGGGCGCTCGGCGTGTTCGTGCTGGTCGAGGGGGCGCTGATCTATGCCATCTTCCGGTTTCGCGGCAGGCCCGACGACCCCGAGCCATCCCAGATCCACGGCAATACGACGATCGAGATCATCTGGACGCTGATTCCGGCGCTGATTCTGGCCGTGATCGCCGTGCCCACGGTCAAGGGCATCTTCGAGACCAACAAGACCCCGGAAAACGCGCTGAAGATCGAGGTGATCGGGCACCAGTGGTGGTGGGAGTTCCGCTACCCGGACGCCGGCGTCACGACCGCCAACGAGATGTACATCCCTCAGGGCCGCACCGTCGAGATCATCAACAACTCGGCCGACGTGGTACACAGCTTCTGGCCGCCGCGCTTCGCCGGGAAGCGGGACGTCTTCCCCGGCCGGGAGACCCGGCTGTGGTGGAAAGCCGACTCGACCGGCCTGTATCCCGGCCAGTGCGCCGAATACTGCGGCATCCAGCACGCCCGCATGGCGTTCCACATCCGGTCGGTGACGCCGGCGGAGTTCGAGGGCTGGATCGCCCACATGCAGACGCTGGGGCCGAAGCCGCCGGCGGCGCCGGCCGCCGCTCCCGCGGGCGACTCGCTCAAGACCGCGAGCGCCGGAGCGAAGGTGCAGACGTCCGGGGCGGACAGCGCCCAGGCCCCACAGGCCTCCGGGTACGCTCAGGGCGAGAAGCTGTTCCTGACGAAGGGCTGCGTGGGCTGCCACTCGCTCCAGGCGGTGAAGGCACCCACCGGGCTGATCGGTCCCAATCTGGCCAACGTGGGGGCCCGATCGCACATCGCCGCCGGCTGGCTCAGGAATACCGACGAGAACCTGGCGCGCTGGATTCGCGAGCCCCAGACGGTGAAGAAGGGGGTTCTGATGCCGAACCTCGGCGTGACGGTCGAGGAGTCCCAGGCGCTCGCGGCCTACCTCCGCGCACACAAATAACGGATTCGGACATGGCGACGACAGCCCTAGACCAGCAGCAAGCACGAGCGGCCGCCCACGGCGAGAAGACCGGCCTGTGGAGCTGGATCACCACCGTGGACCACAAGCGGATCGGGATCCTGTACGGCGCCACCGCGTTCTTCTTCTTCCTGCTGGGCGGTCTCGAGGCGCTCCTGATCCGGGTGCAGCTCGCGCGGGCCGACAACAACTTCCTCGATCCGGACACGTACAACCAGCTGTTCACGATGCACGGCACGACCATGATCTTCCTCGCGATCATGCCGCTGAGCTCGATGTTCTTCAACTACCTGATTCCGCTCATGATCGGCGCGAGGGACGTGGCGTTTCCGCGGCTGAACGCGTTCAGCTACTGGGTGTTCCTGCTGGGCGGCCTGTTCCTCAACGCCAGCTTCCTCTTCGGCGCCGCGCCGGACACGGGATGGTACGGTTACGCCAATCTGACCTCGCGCCAGTTCTCTCCGGGCCTCAACGCGGACTTCTGGAACATGGGGCTCCAGGTCCTGGGCGTCGCGTCACTGGCGGCTGCGGTCAACTTCTTCGTGACCATCGTCAACCTGCGGGCCCGCGGGATGACGATGATGCGGATGCCCATCTTCGTGTGGATGAGCTTCATCACCCAGGTCCTGCTCCTCATGGCGTTCCCGGTGATCGCCGTGGCGCTGATCCTGCTCATGTTCGACCGGTTCTGGGGCACCCATTTCTTCATCCCGGCCGGCGGGGGCGATCCGCTCCTCTGGCAGCACTTCTTCTGGATCTTCGGGCATCCCGAGGTGTACATCCTCATCCTGCCCGCGTTCGGCATCATCTCGGAGGTGCTCCCGGTGTTCTCCCGGAAGCCGCTCTTCGGCTACGCGGCCACGGTCTTCTCCGGGATCTTCATCGCCTTTCTCGGGTTCGGCGTGTGGAGCCACCACATGTTCACCACCGGCATGGGCCCGATCGCCGACACCTTCTTCTCGCTGGCCACCATGCTGATCGCCATCCCGACCGGGGTGAAGATCTTCAACTGGCTGGGCACGATGTGGTTCGGCTCGCTCCAGTTCAAGACGCCGATGTACTTCGCGGTCGGCTTCATCGCGATGTTCATCATCGGCGGGCTCTCGGGCGTGATGCACGCCCCGCCGCCGGCCGACATGCAGCAGAACGACACCTACTTCATCGTGGCGCACTTCCACTACGTGATGTTCGGAGGCAGCATCTTCGCGCTGGTGGCCGGCGCCTACTACTGGTGGCCCAAGATGTTCGGCCGGATGCTCGACGAGCGGCTGGGCAAGCTGCACTTCTGGCTGATGCTGATCGGCTTCAACCTGACGTTCTTCCCGATGCATTTCGTCGGGCTCAACGGCATGCCGCGGCGGACCTATACCTATCCGAAGGAGCTCGGCTTCGAGGCCCTGAACCAGCTCGAGACGCTCGGCGCCTTCATCCTGGGGCTCTCGTTCCTGGTGTTCCTGATCAACATCTTCAGGACGGCGCGGAAGCCCCGGAACGCCCCGGCGGATCCGTGGAACGGCGCCACGCTGGAGTGGGCGATCCCCTCGCCCCCGCAGGAGTGGAACTTCGACCAGCTTCCGACGGTGCAGGGCCGGGACCCGCTGTGGGAGCTCAAGCGCCAGAAGGGCGGCACGCTGCCCGAGCCGCCGCTCACCAGCGGCGCCGGGATCCATCTGCCGAATCCCTCCTACTGGCCGCTGATCTCGGCGATCGGGGTGACCTCGATCTTCGTGGCCATCATGATGTCGCCCCAGTGGGGGCCGTGGGGCATCGTGGCGGCGGTGGCGCTGCTGTTCTTCGGGCTCTACAACTGGTGGTTCGAAAAGGGATACTCCGAGTTCCGCACCCCGTCGCAGGGAGGGCACTGAGGTGACGGATCACGCCCACGCCCTCGAGACCTCCACCGGGCTCGACAGCCGGAAGCTGGCGATCTGGACCTTCATCGGGTCCGAATGCATGTTCTTCGCCACGCTGATCTCGAACTACCTGGTGCAGAAGGGCAAGAGCCTGGTGGGGCCGTTCGCTCACGAGGCGTGGACCGATCCCGCCACGGGAAAGGTCATGGAGCCGATCATCGAGATCCCGCTGGTGACGGTCGGCACCGCCCTGCTGCTCTTCAGCTCGCTGTTCGTGGTGCTGGCGCTCTACGGCGCGCAGAAGGGCAACCGCCGCATGATGCTGACCTGGCTCGGCGCCACGATCCTCTGCGGGATGTTCTTCGTGGGCATGCAGGTGTACGAGTTCACCCACTTCGTGCACAAGGGCCTGACGCTGCAGCGCAACATGTTCGGCGCGAGCTTCTTCGTGCTGACGGGCTTCCACGGCACCCACGTGACCATCGGCGTGATCTGGCTGATCACGATGTTCGTCCTCGCGCTGCGGGGAAAGCTGCCGCCCCAGCGCTCGGTCAACCTCGAGATGGCGGCGCTCTACTGGCACTTCGTCGACGTGGTCTGGATCATCATCTTCCCCGTCGTGTACCTGATCAGGTGAGGACCGGCCGATGACTGCCCACGCGCCCGCGCAGGAGCATGCCCACCCGACTCCCGGCACCTACGCCAAGATCGGACTGGTCCTCTTCGTCCTCACCGCGCTCGAGGTCGGTCTCTACGAGTTCACCTACGGCGAGAGTGCCGGCCCGCTCGGCCACGAGATCCAGCCGTTCTTCATACCGCTGCTGCTGCTCCTCTCGGCGGTGAAGTTCGCCCTGGTGGCGATGTACTACATGCACCTCAAGAACGACAGCAAGCTCTTCAGCGGGGTGTTCGTGTTCCCGCTCATCATCGCCGCCGTCGTGATCCTGGCGATGGTCGCCCTGATGGCCTATCACTGGGCGTTCGCGCGATCGGGTTGATGCCGCTGCCGCTCGCCCTGCTCCTCGACGAGCGGCCGCGACCCACGGTACCGTACGAGTGGGCGTGGTCGCTGCACCCCAGCGTCCTCATAGGCACCGGGCTCCTCGGTGCCTTGTACTTTTGGGGGATCGAGCCGCTGCGCCGCCGCCACGACCTCGGGCCGCCCGCCCGGGCGTGGCAGGTCGCATCGTTCTGCGGGGGCTTGCTCGTCCTGCTGGTCGCCCTCAACGGCCCCATGCACGACCTGAGCGACTACTACCTCTTCTCCGCCCACATGGTGCAGCACCTGCTGCTCACCCTGCTGCTCCCGCCGCTGCTGATCGCGGGGACCCCGGGTTGGCTCCTCCGGCCGCTGCTGAAGCGGCCGGCCGTGCGCACGGTGGCGCGGGTCCTCACCCAGCCGGTCGTGGCCGCCGTGCTCTACACGGTGACCATCGCCGTGTGGCATCTGGCGCCGTTCTACGACCTGATGATGCGAAACCACGACGTGCACATCGCCACGCACCTGATGTTCATCGTGGCGGCGACCATCCTGTGGTGGCCGGTCATGAGCCCGGTCCCCGAGCTCAGGCTGCCGTACGGCATGGCGATCCTCTACCTGTTTCTGGTCGGCATTCCGATGCAGGTGGTGGCCGCGATGATCACCCTGTCGGATGAGGTGCTGTACCCCTGGTATTCCGCCGCGCCCCGCACCTGGGGGCTCACGCCGCTCGACGACCAGCAGCTCGGCGGCCTGCTGATGTGGGTGCCGGGCAATCTGTGGATGTTCCTGGCGATAGGGGTGCTGTTCCTCCGGTGGGCGCGGGAGACGGAGTGACCGTGACGAGATCGGCGGGTCTCGCTCTCGCCGCCGCCGTGGGCGTCGGTCTCTGCGTGGCTCAGCAGTCGGCGAGCTCCGGCCCCGCGGCGCGGCCGCCGGCCACTCCCGACTTCGACGCGCTGGGTTTCGAGGCCGCCGAGCGGCTGGGCGAGTACATCCGGATCCGCACGGTCAATCCTCCGGGGAATGAGACCGCCGGCGCCAGGTGGCTGCAGCAGGTGCTCCAGCGCGACGGCATCGAGGCGGAGATCTTCGAGTCGTCTCCGGGGCGGGGCAACCTCTACGCCCGCCTCCCCGGCAATGGATCGAAGCGGCCGATCGTCCTGCTGAGCCACATAGACGTGGTGCCGGCGACCGACTCGGCCTGGCAAGTGGGGCCCTGGTCGGGCGAGACGAAAATGGGAGCGGTCTGGGGCCGGGGCGCGCTGGACATGAAGGGCACCGGAATCGTGGAGCTGATGACGCTGATCGCCCTCAAGCGGCGGGGCGTGCCGCTCTCGCGGGACGTCATCCTCGTCGCCAACGCCGACGAGGAGACCAACTCGTCGGGCGCGGAGTGGTTCACGAAGGAGAAGGGCGGACTGCTTCGCGACGCCGAGTTTCTGATCAACGAGGGAGGCCACAACCGTCTCGGGCCCGAGGGCCGGACGGAGTACTACGGCGTCGGCGTGACGGAGAAGGTGCCCTACTGGCTCCGGATCAGCGCCCGGGGCGCACCGGGACACGGGTCCATTCCCCGCCCCGACAACGCCGCCGCCCGGATCTCGCGGGCGCTCGGCCGGATCGCGGCGTACCAGACGCCGATCAGACTGACGCCCCCCGCCGAGCGGTACTTCAATGATCTCGCGACCCGGGAGGCCGATCCCATGAGGCGGCGGTGGCTCGCCGACCCGGCAGCGGCACTCCGGAGTCCCGCGGCGCTCCGGTTCTTCACCTCGAACCTCTACTACGACGCGATCCTCCGGAACACGATCAGCATCACGGCGTTGCGCGGATCGGACAAGACCAACGTGATCCCGCCCGAGGCGAGCGCGGAGCTCGACGTGCGGCTCCTCCCCGGCGAGCGGCCGGCCGATTTCGTGCGCGAGCTGCGCCGGGTGATCGCCGACTCCGCGGTGGAGATCACGCCGCTGCGCCCGGAGCGTGAGGCCACCACCTCGCCCCTGGCCGGCGAGCTGATGGACGCGGTGCGGCAGGCGGTGGAGACGATGGAGCCCGGCGCGCTGATCACCACGCCGATGCTGACGGGGTACACCGACAGCTACTACTACCGGGCGATCGGGATCGGGGCGTACGGGCTCAGTCCGTTCCGGCTCAGCGAAGAGGATGCCCGGACGGTGCACGGAAACGACGAGCGGGTGACGGTGGAGAACCTTCGCTTCGGCGTGGAGTTCTTCTATCGGGTGGTGGAGAAGGTCGCCCGCTAGGCTTCCGGGATGGGGTGCCCGGCGGACCACAGCCTGCCACTCTGGGCATCCCGGAGGGCCGGGCTACCGGCCGCCGGACTCGACCGGCCAGCTCCCGCCCAACGCCCGATACAGGCCCACCACCGAACTGAGCTCCAGCAGCTGCGTCTGGCTCAGGCCCAGCTCGGCGGAGAAGAGCTGCCGCTGCGCGTCGAGGACCTCCAGGTAGCTCGCCACCCCGCCGCGATACCGGATGTCGGCCAGCTCGAACGCCTTGCGGAGCGCCACGACCTGGCTCTGCTGCGCCACGCGCTGGTCCCGCGCGGTGCGGACGGCGACCAGCGCATCGCTCGCCTCGCGGAATGCCTGGAGCACCGTCTCTTCGAACCGGAGCCGCGCCTGCTCCGCACGGGCCCCGGCCGCGCGGGCCTCGTTGGCGAGCCGGCCGCCGGTGAAGAGCGGGATCGAGATCCCGGCCTGCAGCTGATAGACCTCCGTATTGTTGGTGAAGAGATCCTCCGCCGTTCCCGACTGGCTGCCGTAGTTGCCGGTGATGCTGATCCGCGGAAGCCTGGAGGCCTGGGCGACGCCGACTCTCGCCACTGACGCGGCGAAGGCCCGCTCCGCCTCCCGAACGTCGGGCCGGCGGCCCAGCAGCGCGGCCGGCAGGGAGTCGGGCACCTGCACCGCCTCCACCGCGTCGGCCAGGTTGCCGGTGGATGCGATATCGAACGGAAGCCTCCCCACCAGCGTGGCCAGCTCGTGCTCCCGCTGGGACCTCAGCCGGCGCGCCTGGGCGAGCGCGGCGGCGGGGACCGCGACTTCGCTTTCGAACTGATGCACGTCCAGCTCGGAGATGACCCCGCTCTCGAATCGGCTGCGCGCCAGCGTCAGGGCGGCCCGGCGCGTCGCCAGCGTCCGCTCGGCGATGGCCTCCTCCTGTCCCAGCTCGAGCAGCTCGAGGTAGGCGGTGGAGACGTCGCTCACCAGGCTGAGGAGGGTGGCGCGGTACGCCGCCTCCTGGCCCTGGAGATCGGCTCGCGACGCCTGGACTCCGCGCCGGATGCGCCCCCAGAAATCCAGCTCCCACTGCAGGTCGGCGGTCACCCGCAGCGCGTCGAAGGCGACCGGCTCGAAGGCGCCGAGCGCGATCTGATTGGTGCTGGCGGACGCGTTGGCGGACAGCTCGGGGAACAGATCGGCGCGAGCGACTCCGAGCTGAGCCCGGAACTCCCGGATCCGGGCTACCGCCGTCTGCACGTCGCGGTTTTCCCGCACCGCCAGGTTCACCAGGCGGAGCAGGGTCGAGTCCTTCAGGATCGCGAGCCACGCGAGGTCGGCCGAATCGGGCTGCAGCGTGCGCGGCGCGCTCGCCGTGGCGGAGTCGGCCGTCGCAAGGGAGTCGAAAAACGCGCGCATCGAATCGGGCCGGGCGGAGAGTCCCACCGCGGTGCCGGCCGGCGCGACCGCCGGCTCCTGGTACGAGGGTCCGACGGCGCACCCGGTGCCGAGCACCAGCAGGAGGCCCGGTACCCACGTCGGCCGGCTCACGCTCCCTCCCCGGCCGTGGCGTGGACCGCGGCGCCGGAGCGACCGCGCAGGCGCTCGGTGACGCCCTGGATCACCGCGAAGAAGAGCGGAATGAAGAAGACGCCGATCGTCGTCGCCGTGAGCATTCCGGCGAACACCCCGGTGCCGAGCGAGTGCCGGCTGGCCGCGCCCGCGCCGCTCGCGAACATCAGCGGCGCGACGCCGAAGATGAACGCGAACGACGTCATCAGAATCGGCCGGAAGCGCTCCCGTGCCGCCTCCATCGCCGCCTCGCGCACGCTCAGGCCCCGGCTGCGCAGCTCGTTGGCGAACTCCACGATCAGGATCGCATTCTTCGCCGCCAGGCCGACGACGGCGATGAGGCCGACCTGGAAGTAGATGTCGCTCGGGATCCCCCGGAGCCAGACGCCGAGGAACGCTCCCAGCACCCCGAACGGAATTCCCAGGATCACCGCGAAGGGGATGGACCAGCTCTCGTACTGCGCCGCGAGCACCAGGAACACGAGCACGAGGCCCAGGGCGAATACCAGGCCGGCCTCCCCGCTCGATGCCCGCTCCTGAAAGGACTGGCCGCTGTAGGCGAATCCGACACCTTCGTCGGCATAGCGGCCGGTCAGCAGGCGCTCGACCGCGTCGAGCTGCTGGCCCGAGCTGATGCCCGCCGGGGCAGTGGACGTCACGAGTGCCGACGGGAAGCCGTTGAACCGGCTGAGCACACTGGGGGCCCCGCGGAACTCCACGCTGGTGAGGGCCGACAGGGGAATCATCTCCGAGCTGTCGGACCGGACGTAGAGGCGCCCGATGTCCTCGGGGGTCTGCCGGAAGCGCGCCTGCGCCTCCGCCTGCACCCGATAGGTCCGGCCGTAGAGGTTGAAGTCGTTGATGTAGAGCGACGACAGCATCGCCTGAAGGGTACCGAAGAGATCGTCGAGCTCGACGCCGCGCGCCTTGGCGGTCTCACGGTCCACGTGCACGAAGACCTGGGGCACGTTGGCCCGGAAGGTCGTCGCGGCGCCGGGCGTCTCGGGCAGCTTGTTCATGTCGGCGAGCACCGCCTGCACCTGCCGCGCGAAGGTCGGAACGTTCTGACCCTGCCGCGCCTGGAGGTTGAGCTCCAGGCCGGCGGTGGTGCCGAGGCCGGGGATCTCGGGGAAGTTGAACCCGAAGGCGAGCGCGTCCTTCATCCCGAAGAGCTCGCCGTTCACCCGGCCGAGGATGGCGTCCACGCTGTTCTCGGAGTCGCGCTCGTCCCACTCCTTGAGAAGAACGAACATGGTGGCCCCGTTGGACTGGTTGGCCTGCGCCAGGAGGTTGAACCCGACCAGGGCCGCGAACTGCCGGACCGCAGGCTCCTTCCTGAGCATCCCCTCGACCCGCTCGACGACCGCGTCGGTGCGCTGCCGTGAGGCGCCGTCGGGCAGCTGGATCGCGATCACGAAGAAGCCCTTGTCCTCGGTCGGGATGAACGCGCTCGGCACCCGCTTGTAGAGCACGAACGCGAGCGCGAGGATCACCGCGAACGCAGCCAGCCACGCGCGCGGCCGCCCGAGGATGCCGCCCACCCGGCGCACGTAGCCGCCGGTGGTGCGGTCGAACCAGTCGTTGAACCGGCGGAAGAAGCGATTGGTGGTCTCGTGCGGCGTGCTCTTGAGGAGCAGCGCGCAGAGCGCCGGCGTCAGGGTCAGGGCGACGATGCCCGACAGCACCACCGCGATCACCAGCGTCACCGCGAACTGCCGCAGCATGGTGCCCGTGATGCCGCCCAGGAACGCCACCGGGATGAACACCGAGCAGAGCACCAGCACGATGGCGACGAGTGCCCCGCCCACCTGGCCCATCGCCTTGTCGGCCGCCGCCTTGGCCGAGATCTTCTCCTCGTCCATGATGCGCTCGACGTTCTCGATGACCACGATGGCGTCGTCCACCACGATGCCGATGGCGAGCACCAGCGCGAAGAGCGTCAGGAGATTCACCGAGTAGCCCAGGGCCGAGAGGCCGAGGAAGGTCCCGATGACGCTGACCGGCACCGCCAGGATGGGAATGAGCGTGGCGCGCCAGCTCTGCAGGAACAGGAAGACGACCAGCGTGACCAGCGCCATCGCCTCGAGGAGCGTGATCACCACTTCCTCGATCGACGCGGTCACGAACGGCGTGGTGTCGAACGGGATGGTCCAGACGACGCCCTGGGGAAAGGCCCGCGCCAGCTCGTCCATCCGGGCGGTGAACGCCTCCTTCACCTGGAGCTGGTTGGCGCCGGGGCGCAGGTAGATCAGGATGTTCGCGGTCGGCTGCCCGTTCATCCGGCCGACCAGGTCGAGGTTCTGCGAGGTGAGCTCGACCTCGCCGATGTCGCGCACCCGCACGAAGGAGCCGTCCTGCCGCGCGCGGACGATCACGTCGGCGAACTGGTCGGCGGTCTGGAGCCGGCCAAGGGTGGTGACCGGGAGCGTCAGGTCGGTTCCCCTGGGGGCCGGCTCGCGGCCGAGGGTGCCGGCAGGGTTGGTCGCGTTCTGCTCCTGGACCGCGTCGCGCACGTCGCCCACCGTGATGCCGAGCTTGGCCATGCGGTCGGGGTCGAGCCGGATCGTCATCGCGAAATCGAGCCCGCCGAAGACGGTGGCGTCGCCCACGCCGTTGAGCCGCTTGATCTCGTCCACCACGTACAGCTTGGCGTAATTGGCGAGGTAGGTCGCGTCGTAGCGCGGGTCGGCGCTGGTGATGGACGCGACCAGCAGGATGTCGGTCTGGGCCTTGCGGATCACCACGCCCTGGCGACGGACCTCCTCGGGGAGCTGCGGCTCCGCCACCTTGATGGCGTTCTGGACGTCCACTGCGGCGATGTCCTGGTCCCGCCCGATGTCGAAGAACACCTGCAGGTTCATCACGCCGCTGCTGGAGTTCGACGAGCGGTAGTAGAGCAGGCCGTCGAGGCCCGAGAGCTGCTGCTCGATCGGCGCCGCCACCGCCTGGGCCACGTCTTCCGCGGTGGCGCCGGGGTAGGTGGCCGTCACCTGCACCGACGGCGGCGTGATCTGCGGATATCGCGCCACGGGCATGCCCAGCAGCGCGAAGGTCCCGAGCAGGACGATCACGATCGAGATCACGGCGGCGAGTACCGGCCGCCGGACGAAGAAATAGAGGCGCCTGCCGTCGCTGTTCTCGGTCGAGCTCACTGCTCTTCTCCTTGGGCGACGGTATCCGCCACCCCGCTGTCCGGAAGCGCCACCGGGCGGACCCGAGTGCCGGGCGCCGCCTTCTGTACCCCCTCGACCACCACGCGCTCGCCCGGCTCGAGGCCGCGCTCGACGACCCACCAGTCGCCGCTCCAGGCGCCGGCCTCGATATCGCGGGACTGCACCGTGTCACCCTTGCCGACCACCAGCACGAACTGCTTGTCGAGCGACTGCTGCACCGCGCGGCGGGGCACCGCGATCGCGCTGTCGCGCTCGAAGCCCTCGAGCCGCACCCGCACGAACTGCCCCGGCACCAGCGAGAGATCGTCGTTGGCGAACGAGGCGCGAAGCTCCTGGGTGCCGGTCGAGGGATCGACCGACGGGCTCACGTAGTCGAGCTTGCCGGTCCGCGGAAGCTCCTTGCCGTCCGGCAGCAGGGCGTGGATCACCAGCGGGCTGCCGGGCCGCACCAGCTGCCGGCTCTCGGGGTCCTGCCGCCATGCCTGCTGATCCTGGAGCGACGGATGGAACGAGGCGTACACCGGATCCATCTGCTCCACGGTGGTCAACAGGTCGGCCGGGCCGGTGACCCGGGCGCCGACCTCGAGCCTGGTCCGACCCACCCGCCCGCTGATCTCCGCGCGGACGACCGCGTCCTCCCGGTCCTTTCGGGCATCATCGTAGGCCGCCTGGGCGGTCTCGACCTCGGTCCGGGCGTTGTCCACGTCCTGCTGGGCGACGGCGTTCCGCGCCAGCAGCGGCTCCAGCCGCGCCAGGGTTCGCCGCGCGTTCGCCAGGCGGGCCGCGGCGCTCCGGAAGGCGGCATCGTAGCGCACCCGCTCCAGGCGGTAGAGCACCTCACCCGCCTTGACGAGGGACCCCTCGGTGAAGGGCCGTGACTCGATGACCCCGTCCACCCGGGACCGAACCTCGACCCGCCTGATGGGCTGGACCTCCCCCACGAATTCGTAGCTCAGGGGAAGCGTGCGCGGCTGCACCGTCACCACGCCGACTTCGGGCGGCGGCGGCGCCGGCGGCGCGGCGTTGCTCTTGCTGCAGGCGGCGGCGGCGATCGCCAGCATCGCGACGGAAAGTCTCTGCGAGATCACTGTGATTCTCCTTGCGCGGCGAGGACGCCATGGTCGAGAAAGTCGACCAGCGCGGTCCACAGCTCCTCCGGGGTGGAGGGCCCCGCCTCGACCCGGCCGAAGCAGCGGCTGGCCTCGACGACTCCCACGACCATCGTGCCTATGACCCGAGCCACGTGCGGCCCGGAGATTCGGAACTCTCCCTGCTGTCTTCCCGCCTCCAGCACTCCCTCGATCAATCCGCGCCAGCGCCCGCCCAGCTGGCAGAGCGTGCGGGTGCCCTGGGGGAACTCGTCCCGCGCCGCCTTCACGGCCAGGGCCAGCTCCACGCTGCCCGGCTCCCAGACGTGATCCCAGAGCCGGCGCACGAGCTTGTGCAGGAGGTCGCGGTACGTTCCCCGGTGAGAGGCCAGCAGTACCTCCTCCTCCGCCACGAACCTCGCGAAGCGGTCGTGCAGCAGCGCCTCGAAGAGATCGGCCTTGCTCCCGAAGTAGTGCACCACCAGCGCGGGGCTCACGCCGGCCCGCTTGCCGACGTCGGCGATGGTGGTCCGCTCGTAGCCGGCTTCGGTGAACACCTCGAACGCCGCGGCGAGGATCTCGGTGGGACGGGACTCGGGACGCCTGGCCCATCGGCGTCGCTCTTCGGGGGGCTCGGACAGGCGGGGGGGCGGTTTTGCCAAGGCAGGCATCCCTTCGGGTATTTGTATGGCCCTTCAACAAGCGGCGCAATTTAACGGCAAGGCCCCTCCCCACAAGGGAAGCAGCCTAATTGAACCAGAAGTTATTTATTCGTAAGGATTTGCCGAGGAGCTATCGGGGGAATGCCTAGGCATGACGCGCTTCGCCACCTTTGCGGCCCTCTACATGGCGGCGGTCCTGCTGGAGCTGGGAGAGCATCGACGACCGGCGGGCAAGAATCGGCTACCAGTACCAGCCCCTCCTCGGGAACCGGCTTCCGGTGGTCGAGTTCAGGAAGTTGATCTACGCGTGGACCCGTGCAGGCGCCACGATTCCCCTGACCTTCGAATACCGGGGGCGGGTGCACGCGACGGCTGACATCGTGAATGACCCTGTCTGGCGTACCCCGGCGCGAGACTGGGAGATGCGCCTCATGGATTCCGTGTCATCCAGGAGGAGGGGCCCAGCCGGTGCCGGTGGTGACGCGCCGACCCATCCGGCGGCTCACCGCCTCGAGGCGAGCGCCAGGCAGGCCCAGCCGGCGAGAAACGCCAGGCCCCCGAACGGCGTCACCGCACCCAGCCAGCGCGCGCCGGA
>CAMPKP010000082.1 GCA_946887295.1 uncultured Gemmatimonadota bacterium
CCCCGATGCCCCCGGCCCCGAGGCAATACGCGACGGCCTCACGGGGAAAGGCGGGATCCCCCTTTTTCCGGGTGAAGCGCTCCTCCTGGGCGGCGGCGACGATCTCGCCGTCGCGCAGTAGGCAGGCGGCGCTATCGTGGTAGTAGGCTGAGATGCCCAGGATATACGAAGTCATCGGATTCCGGGAATTGGGTGTGGCGACGGCTGCAATCCTCGGGCCGTGCGCTGCCTGGACCGCCTGGACCGGGCTGGGCGCCGAAGAACGGCCTCGCGCCTGCACAGCCCTCGCCAGGCGAGTCGCTCAAGATAGCGACCCGCCCCGCCCTGTGGTGATCATCCCTCGCCTCATCTCGGCGACCCGCGGGACCGGCGATGCTGTCCCAGCAGCCAGCCGGGAAGCTCCGGTGACTCGAGGGCCGGCGTCCAGGCGTCGTGCCCCACTCCGGGCAGCTCGGTATAGGTGACCTGCCCCCCGGCCCCGTGAAGGGCCCGCGCCATCCGGCGGGATTCCTCGACCGGCACCACGTTGTCGGCGCCGCCGTGCCAGATCCAGGCCGGAAGCGAGCGAACCCGCTCCGCGATCAGCCGGTGGGGCGGACCGCTGTCGGGTGGCACGATCGCCTCGCGGCGGTCAGCCGTGGGGGTCACCCAGCCGCAGACGGCCACCAGCGCGGCAAACCGCTCCGGGTAGCGGTACGCGAGGTTCCAGGCCCCGTTGCCGCCGGCCGAGAGGCCCACCAGATAGACCCGGTCGCCATCGGTGCTGAATTCGTGGAGGGTGCGGTCCAGCGTCGTCAGGGCGAGGTGCGCCACCTTGCCGTGCCAGCGATGGCCGGGAGGCGCCTGGGGGAACACCACGATCGCGGGCCAGCGCGCGGCGTGCCTGCGGATGGCTTCCCCGAGGCCCACGCCGGTCTGAAGGAGCCCGTCGGTGCCCTGCTCCCCCGAGCCGTGCAGGAAGAGAATCACCGGCCACCGGCGGGCGCGCGAATAGTCGGCGGGCAGGTACACCTGGTAGCGGTGGTCCACGCCATCCACCGCGACCGCGCGGTTCAGGAAGCCGGTCTGCTCCTGCGCGCGGCCGGAGGACGTGAATCCGGCGGTAACCGCCGCCACCAGCGCGCCCAGCCTTCGGGCGCCGGGCAGCGGTTACCCGGTGTACGCGTCGACGGAGACGTTCAGGTCGCGCCGCAGCTCGGCGTCACCGCTGAGCAGCGTCTGCCAGGTGATCTCCGGGCCCTTGCGGGCGCCCTTCGGCACGATCTTCACGCCTTCCGGCGAGATCGTGACGGTGTAGAGCTTTCCTTCGACTTCCAGCTCGCGCTTCAGCGTCTTATCGAGACGAGTGGCCATCGGGTGGCGCCTCCAAGGGGTTCGGTTAGTCCGACCCCGAAAGATCGCCGGTCGGCGCCGATCGTCCACCCCCCGGACCTAAGTTGTTCTGGGAACGGAGGATGGAAGTGGCTCACTCCTCCCTCAGCACCACTGCGGGGTCGGTTCGCATGGCCCGGATGGCCGGAATGAGATTGGCCAGAAGGGCCGTGGCGGCCAGGACGCCGGCCACCAGAACGAAGGTCGCGGGGTCCGTGGCGGCCACCCCGTAGAGCTGGCTCTCGATCAGGCGGGTCAGCGCGAGCGCGGCGGCGAGCCCGATTCCGATCCCCGCCACCGCGAGCCCCATCCCCTGGCGGAGCACCAGCCGGAGCACGTCGCCCCGGTCGGCGCCGAGGGCGATCCGGACTCCCAGTTCCCGCGAGCGCTGGGTGACGGAGTAGCTCATCACGCCGTAGATACCGATGGAGGCCAGCACCAGCGCGATGCCGGAGAAGAGGCTCAGCAGCATCATCGACAGCCGCCGCTGGCCCACCGACCTCGAGAGCAGCTCCTCCATGTCGCTCACGCCCGAGATCGGCTGGTCGGGGTCCACGGATCGAATGGCGTTCCGCGCCAGGTTGACGTATCGATCCGGGCTCCCGGTGGTGCGCACCGCCACGGCCATGAACGGTTGGGCGGCCTGCCGGTAGGGCAGGTACAGCTGGATGCGCGGGTCGGCGTCGAGCCCCTCGTGCGCGGTGTGGCCGACCACGCCGACCACTTCGATCCATTCGTTCTGCGTGGTGTCGGTCACGCCCTCGGGAGGGCCGAAGGTGAAGCGCTTGCCGAGCGGATCTTCCCTGGGCCAGTAGCGGCGCACGAACTCCTGGTCGATCACGGCGACGAGGCGCGAGCCGTCGCGGTCCGAGTCCGCCAGATACCGGCCCCTCAGCAGCGGGATCCGGAGCGTCTCGAAGAACCCGGGGCTCACGATCCGGATGTCGCCCCAGGGTCCGGGCTGGTTCTCCGGCGGCTGATACCCTTCGATGTCGAAGCCGGCCGTGGACCAGCTCCCGCCGAACGGCATCACCGTGGTGGCGCCGACGCCCGTCACCCCCGGCACTCGGGCGAGCGCCGGCAGCGCCTGATCGAAGAAGGCCGCCTGGGCCGTGTCGCTCGCGTACTTCGACTGCGGAAGCGAGACGTTGAAGGTCAGGAGATTGGCCGGATCGAATCCCGGGTCGACCCCCTGCAGCCGCGCGAAGCTCTTGAGCAGCAGTCCCGCGCCCGTGAGCAGGGTGAGCGCGAGCGCCACCTCGGTGACCACCAGGCTGCGCCGGAGCGCGTGGCTGCCCCGGTCGGCCGTGGTGCCTCGCCCGCCTTCCTTCAACGCCCCGTGGAGGTTCGGGGTCGCGGTGTGGAGCGCGGGCGCCAGCCCGAAGAGCACCCCCGCGACCAGGGACACCGCCAGGGCGAACGCCATGACCGTGCCGTCGATCCCGATCTCGTCGGAGCGGGGCAGGTTGCCGACGTCCATCGCCACCAGCGTCCGGACGCCGAGGAATGCCAGCAGCAGGCCGAAAGCCCCTCCCGCGAGCGAGACCAGCACGCTCTCCGTGAGCAGCTGCTTCAGCAGGCGCTTCCGGGTGGCGCCCAGGGCGGTGCGGACCGCGATCTCCTTGGAGCGGGCGGCGGCCCGGGCCAGCAGCAGGTTGGCCACGTTGGCGCAGGCGATGAGCAGCACGAAGCCGACAGCGCCGAGCAGCACCAGGAGAGCCGGGCGGATGTCGCCGGTGGCCTCGAGACTCAGCCCGGTGACCAGCAGACTCCAGGTCGGCGGATAGCTGTCCGGATAGTCCCGCTTGAGCTGCTCGGCCAGGGTCCGCATCTCACCCTGAGCCTGCTGCACCGACACGCCGGGCTTCATGCGCGCCGTGAGATTGAGATACTCGGTGGTACGGCGGTCGTCGGTCGTCTGGTCGGACCGGAAGACGAGCGGCGCCCAGATCTCTGCGTCCCGATTGAAGAAGTCCCGGAACCCGCTCGGCATGACGCCCACGACCTCGTAGCTCTCGCCGTTGAGCGCGAGGCTTCGGCCCACGATGCCGGGATCGGCTCCGAAGATCCGCTGCCAGGCGTCGTAGCTGAGCACAGCCACCCGGTCGCGGCCCGCCGAATCCTCGCCGGGCTGGAGGGTCCGACCCAGCAGGGCGGGCACCTGGAGAGTGGCGAAGAACTTTCCGGTGACCCGCTCGCCCTGCATGCGCACCGGCTCGCCCACGCCGGTGAGGTTGGCCTGCCACCCGGTCTCGACGGCCATGGACTCGAACGACCGGCCCTTCCGCTCGTAGTCGATGAACCCGGGCACCGACACCGGCGCCTCCAGCCCGTCCAGCGAGGGATACAGGTGCTCGATCGTCACCAGCCGCTCCGGCTCGCGGTAGGGCAGCGGCCGGAGCAGCACCGCGTTCACCGCGCTGAAGATCGCGGTGTTGGCCCCGATCCCGAGCGCGAGAGTGAGGACGACGACCGCACTGAAGGCGGGACTCCTGGCCAGACGGCGGAGACTGTAGCGGAGGTCCTGAAACAGCGTATCCATTGGGCGCTCGCTGGACGGAGGCGGGGAGCTGGCGACCAATCTTTGACGGGTGAGCCCCGGGAAAGGTTGCGGGGGATCAGCGAGAGAGCGCGGCGGCCACCGACGCGGCGTCCGGGTAGCGGTGGCCCGGGTCCTTCCGAAGCAGGCGGTCCACGACCGCCTCGATGTCCCGTGGGACCTCCGGCCTCAATGATCGGAGCGGCGGCGGATCGCCCTGGCGCACGGCCCGGAAGAGCACGTCGATGGAAGGGCCGGAGAAGGGCGGCTTGCCGGCGAGCATCTCGTGGAGCACCACGCCCAGAGCCCAGAGGTCGGTCCGGTGGTCGAGGGTCCCGCCCGCCGCCTGCTCCGGACTCATGTAGGCGAGAGTACCGAGCACGAGGCCGGTGCGGGTGAGCTTCTCGCCGGCCACCTTCGCGATCCCGAAGTCGAGGATCTTGAGGGTGCCGTCGGCGGCAAAGACGAGGTTGGCGGGCTTGATGTCGCGGTGGATGACGCCGGCGTTGTGCGCGTGGCTCAGCCCCCGGGCAATCTGGGCGCCGCAGCCGATCGCGTGGGCGACGGGAAGCGGACCCTGCGCGAGCGCGGCCTTGAGGGTCCCTCCGTCGTAGTAGGGCATGACGATGAAGAGCCGGCCCTCCTCGGTCTCCTCGACGCCATGGATCGCGCCGATGTTCGGGTGGTCGAGCGCGGCCGCCGACTCGGCCTCCCGATGAAAGCGGCGCTTGACCAGCGGATCCCCGGCGAGACTCTCGGAGAGGAACTTCAGGGCGACGACCTCGCCCGACCGGCGGTCCATCGCCTTGTACACCGTTCCCATTCCCCCGCCGCCCAGCTTCTCCAGCATGTCGTATCGGTCGCCGGGGCGCGGCCTTCCGACCGGCGCGCGGGGAAGCTCGAGCGCCGCTGCGACGATCCGCTCCAGCCGCCCCGTCGACTCGGCTCGCTCCGCGCTCGCGAGCAGCTCCTCCACGGCGCGCCGCAGCTCGGCGTCCCCGGCGGTCGCCACCTCCAGGAATTCCCGGCGCCGGCCCGCGGGCAGGTCGGAGCACTGATCGAAGAGGACTTCGATGCGCTCCCGGCGGGAGGGCTCGACGCTCACACGCCTACCTCACCGCGCCCCGCTTCTTCAGCAGCTCCACGACCTCGGCCACCGGAATCGCCTCCACCACGTTGCCGTTCGCGCGCTCCGTGGTCGCCCTGAGGAGCGAGTTGTAGATCGCTTCCTCGGTCGCCTCCACCGCGCCCTGGAACAGCCCCGATATCGCATCGTTGCTCAGCTCCGGAAGGGTGCGCACCGCCTCCCGCGACCGGCGGCGCACGCCCGGGTGGGTGGAGAACGCGATCACGTAGTCCCCCGACCCGTTGTCCATCGAGGACCCGGTGCGGCCCACGCCGAGAATCGCGCGGGCCGCGAGACGGCGGAGATTGCGGTCGGAGAGCGGGGCATCGGTCGCGAGGACGATCATGATCGACCCGCGCGCGCCCTGCTGCTCTCCTCCCATCCTGAGCCCGTTGCGGCCGAGCCCCCGCCCCACCGGGACCCCGAGGATGTGGAGGTCCCCGCCGAAATTGCTCTGGACCAGCGCGCCGACGGTCCAGCTCTCGTCCGCGGCCTTCACCCGGCGGGACGAAGTTCCGATGCCGCCCTTCCAGCCGAACGCCACCGTTCCCGTGCCCGCGCCCACGCTGCCTTCGGCGACCGGCCCCCCGGCCGCGCTCTCGAGCGCGCCGCGCACGTGCTGCTCCGTTATCGGGCGGCCACGTATGGCGTTGAGCGCGTAGCCGTCGTTGGTCTCGCCCACGACCGGATTGATCGAGCGGACCTCCTCCATGCCGGGGCGAGCGAGGAGGTACGCGACCATGGCGTCCGCCGCCTTCCAGACGCACAGAGTGCAGGTGAGGAGGATCGGCGTCTCCAGCTCGCCCAGCTCGGCCGTCTGGGTGACACCGACCAGCTTGCCGAAGCCGTTGCCCACGTGGATCGCCGCGGGCACCCGCTCATGGAACAGGTTGTCCGCATGGGGGACGATCGCGGTGACCCCGGTCCGGACCGAGTCCCCCTCGCGCACCGTCGTCTGGCCCACGGCGACCCCGGCGACGTCGGTGATGGCGTTGAGGGGCCCGGCCGGCAGGGTGCCCGGTGCGATGCCGAGGTCGCGGGCGCGGGGTCGTTGCTGGGCCATGGAGGTCGAGGCGGCGAGGAGGGTGAGCGTGAGGAAGAGGATCAGGGTCATTCTTCCTGCCCGAGCTCGGCGTTGAATCCGTACGGCTCGCCGACGCCGTCCAGCATGCTTCTCCACTCCCGCCCGTAGCGTCGCATGACCATCACCTCGGTCTGATGGGTCTCGCGCGGGAAGTCCCGGAACATCTGGGGCAGCGGCCCGAGCGGTTGCACCACCGGGCGCTGCACTACGACGTAGGCCAGCGTGTCGCTGTCCCGGACCGCGCCGATCACCCGATAGGGCGGACGCGCCGCCGCGGCGCCCGAGTCCCCCGCGTGCATGGCCAGCGTTCCCCGGAACCATCGCGCGAACACGGTGTCGGGGGAGGTGTGGGCCAGCGAGTCCACGTCGGGAACCTGGAAGACGGAGTCGAGCATGAACCGCACCTGGCGGGTGCGGGCTCGCCGCCACCGGGCCTGTAGGGTGGAGTCCGAGGCGAGCGAGTCGGCCGCCAGGGAATCCATCGCCGGCTCTCCGCTGCCCAGCATCCTGAGCTGAAACGTCTGGAGCCCGCGGAACCGAGCCAGCGCCTCGGGATGCGCCAGCCGAAGCAGGGTGATCCAGTCGCCGGTCGAGTCGGCATGGACCACCGCCCGCGCCACCTGCTCCGGCGACATGGCCGGCTGCCGCTGCGCGCGCGCGGAGTTCGGTGAGGCTGCGACGACGAGCGCGAGCGCGCATCCGGTCAGGCAGCGCGGGAACGGACGAGGATCGGGATGGCTGTGGCTGTCCGTCACCTGGAGGCTCGTGGGCTGGGGAGCGATACAGCAAAGCTAATCGCCCCAGCCGCTCAGCCGGGACGCTCCGTCGGCGGCGCCGCGCCCGGCCCGGGCAGCGCGGGCGGCTCGAAGTCTCCCTCCCGCTCGGCGGCGAGCAAGGCTTCGACCGAGGCGTAGCGGTAGATCACCGGAGCGCCCTGCTGGAAGAGGCCGCCCGTATCCGCGGTGGGGCCGTAGGTCGAGTAGAGCGACCGGCCGAGCAGACGGAGACAGGTCGTGAGCTGTCCCCGGTGGTGCGCCGAATGCGCGATGCGCCTGGTGAGCACCCACGCCCGGGAGCGCGGCACGTCGAAGAACCGGGTCTCGCCGGCGAACCACTCCGCCGGCTGTTCGCCGAGGAGCTCGAGCCGCCGAGCCGATGCACGCGCGTAGTGCTCGACGAAGCCGAGCCGGTCCTCGCGGCCTGGCAATGCCGGGAAGCCCGCATCGAGGCCGAGCATCTGCTTCATCCAGGTGTCTTCGGAGACGCACTGGTGGACCATCTGCTCCAGCGGTGTCCGGGCCCGCGGCTCGGGCCGGAATCCGAGATCCTCGTCGCCGAAATGACACCAGACGCTCAGTGTCTTGATCCGCTCAGTGGCGTAAGTATCCACCAGGAACGTGTAGGGGGCAGTGCGATCCATGGCGCTGTGCTCGCGGAAGCGGAAGATGAGTGGAAGATGAAGCGCCGCGCCTCTCAGCATAGCACATGGGCCCGGCTCAGTCATCCACCTCGATCTTGAGGCTGGTCGCCGCGATCACCGGCGAAGATCCGGTGCCGGAACACTCTCGGTAGCGGGGGGACTCTCCATGAGCGTTACCGCGAAGTAGTCGAGGTTGAGCGTCCGGATCTCGGCATAGCGGAGAATCAGAAAGTCGCCCCGGATCTCGTAGTAGCGCTCGTCGGGCTCGACGGGGCCCAGGTGGGTGGCCGGCTCCCCCTCGCCCCGGTCGTCCTCCAGCCTCCGGCGGTGCGCGTCGGTGAGCACGATGGTGTCGAGGGCGCCGTCTCGGTCGAAGGTGAAATCCGACACGATACCGCGGTAGAGATAGCTGCCCGACCCGTGATCCACGACCGCGGAGAAGTAGACGCCGTCGACCGCTCTCGCCTCGCCCGCGTTCTCCCGGAAGTCGAGCACCTCGCCGGTGAGCATGTAGTACCAGTAGTTGTCGAAGCGGAAGGTCCTGGTGCGGTGGTCGAGCTTGAGTCTCCGCACGGCCCGGTGCCCGATGTTGCCTGCGACCGCGGCCGCGCCGTAGAGCGAGACGAGATAGCCCGCGATCCCGCCGTAGTGCATCGCGACGGAGGAGCGCACCCGGTCCAGGTGCTCGCCCCCCGCCCCGAAATTGCCCACCAGGAGCAGGAACATCGCGTCCACGTCGGGTTGGTAGCCCAGCCGCCGGACGACCGCGAGCCACACCACGTGCAGCACCAGCGCGAAGGCCACGCCGTACGCGAGCTCCTCGGAGACGCGCCGCAGCGAGGTCGGACTCGCCCACCCCCACGGGCCTCGAGCGTAGCAGTAACGGAGAATGATTCCTGGAAGGACGAGCAGAAAAACGAGGAGGGCCGGAAAGGCGAAGTTCATCCGGCTTCCGCGAGTCTCCTGCCGAGCGGGCTCTTCACCTTCGTCATGACGTCGATCTGGACCCGGTAGGTCTTGCCGTTCATCCTGACCCAGCCGTCGCGGCCGTTGATGAGGTGTCCGCGAAGCTGGCGCCGCGCGCTGGGATCGAGGAGGATCGTTTCCAGTGTCTTGGAGATGCGCCCTTTCACTCTGTGCTCCTGCAACGGGTCACCTGAATTGTAGGAGCCCCACTGGGAGCGTGCAATGCGCGCCCGGTGCCGCGAGGATGCTGGACCGGATCGCCGGGATCAGACATCTTGTCCGCCGACCCTTCCCACGAGGAATACCCATGTCCGTGTCCCGCCGCCGCTTCCTGAAGCAGAGCGCAGCCACCGGCCTGCTCGGTGTCGGCTCGCTGCCGTTCCGGCTCGAGGCCCCCTGGATCAGGCGGTCGGCCGCTGCGGAGCCGGTGGTGATCGCCTCGATGAACGGCAACTGGTACAGGAACGGGGGCAAGGAGACCTGCGTCCAGAAGGCCTACCGCCGGATGGTCGAGGGCGGCGACGTGCTCGACGCCCTCATCGAGGGCGTCAACATCCTCGAGCTGGACCCGGAGGAGGACTCGGTCGGGTACGGCGGACTTCCCAACGCGGATGGGGTGGTCCAGCTCGACTCCTGCTGCATGCACGGGCCCAAGCGGAGGGCGGGGGGCGTCGCCGCGCTCGAGGGGGTACGGACCCCGTCGAAGGTGGCGAAGATCGTGATGGATCAGACCGACCACCATCTGCTGGTCGGCGCCGGCGCGCAGGCGTTCTCGAGAGACTTCGGCTTCACCATCGACGACGACCTCAACACCGAGCGCAGCCGCAAGGCGTGGCTCGAGTGGAAGCGCCGCTCGGATCCGAAGCACTACCTCGATCCGGATCGGCGGGCGGCGGCCGACCGCAGGATACTGGACTCGCTGTACCACGAGGGGCTGATCAACTCCAGGGTGGTCCACGGCACCATCAACTGCGACGGGGTCAACGCCAGGGGCGAGATCTGCGGCGTCACGACCACGAGCGGCCTCGCCTGGAAGATCCCGGGCCGGGTGGGCGACTCCCCCATCCTCGGCGCGGGCCTCTACGTGGACGGCGCGGTCGGCGCGGCCGGCTCGACCGGGCGGGGCGAGGCCAATCTCTACAACCTGTGCTCGTTCCTGATCGTGGAGAACATGCGCCGGGGGATGCATCCCAAGGACGCCGGGCTCGACGCGCTCGCGCGGGTCCGTTCCAACACGGTAGAGCGCCGGCTCCGCCGCGCCAACGGCGACCCCAATTTCAGCCTCACGTTCTATGCACTGAACGCCCGCGGCGAGCATGCCGGGGTGTCCATGTACGCCGAGGACGAGGACTACCGCGGGTGGGCCGGCAACACGGATCGCGGGTTCATGAAGTACGCGGTCTGCGACCGGAACGGGCCGCGTACGGTGCAGTGCGAGCCGCTGATTCCGGGCAAGCTGGAGTCGGACGCCTGACCCGACACCGCGGCGTGCCCCGCCGTCACACCCGAAGGTCTCTGGCGATCTGATGGCCGGGATGGCCCGGGTCGGCCTGCGCGATCTTCACTTCCCGCACCGTGTCCGCCTTCCCCTGGTCGATCATCCGCGCGATGTCGGCGGACGTGAAGTGCTCCACGTCGAAGGGGATCGGCCGGGCCGGCCGGATGACCAGAATCGGGATGTAGCGCTTGTCCTTCAGCATCGGCTGACTCGCGTCCACCAGCAGCTGCTGGTTGATCTCCAGGAACGTCTCGATGTCGTTGCGCACGATCTCGTTGCTGGTGATCGCCACGACTCGGGAGACCAGGTGGAACGCATCGCCCTGGTTGAAGCCGGGCTCGACTGGGGCGACACCCACCGTCTGGCAGAGCGCGCAGACCACCCGCGTCGCGCCGAGCTCGATCGCCTGCTTGAGCGGGGCGATGTCGCGCAGGCCGCCGTCGTAGTAGGGCTGGTCGGCGACGAGCTGGAGCGGCATGGCGACCGGCTCAGCGGTGCTCGCCAGGATGTAGTCCACCAGCCGGGGCTCGGTGCTGTCCTTGTAGACCAGATCGCCCGACAGCACGTTCACCGCGCCCACCCGAATGCGGATCGCGGTCCGTCGCGGATCCACCGTGGCCAGCTCCCGCCGAACCACGTCCACCAGCGGCTCGGTGTCCACCAGCCCCTGCCAGCGCTTCCGGACCAGGTTCCAGAGCACGCTTGCGATCCCGCGCTTCTTCACGAAGCTCTCGGGGCTGGTGACGTGCTCGCGCCAGAAGGTCTCCAGCTTCCGGCCGACGGCGGGCCAGTCGGGCAGCGAGCCCAGCGGCACGAGGCCCGCCAGATAGCCGGCGTTGAGGGCGCCGACCGAGATTCCGGTAGCGATCTCGGGGACGTAGCCCGCCTGCAGGAGCGTGGAAATGATGCCAGCCTGGTAGGCGCCCTTGATATTGCCGCCGCTCAGCACCAGTGCGTTCATGTGGCCAGCGCGGCCCGCCCGGTGCGGAGCACCTCGTCGTAGTAGCTCTCGAGGCCGGGGTTGCATCCCCGGCAACCGATCAGCACCTGCTCGGTCCAGTCGAGGTATTCCCGCCGCCGCTCGAGCGACCAGCCGGCGGGCGGCGAGGCGGTCACGTCGCGCACGTTGCAGATCTTGTCCCCGAATTTGATGAGCCTGGCCTTGGAAGATATGGAGCCGGCGTGCTCGATCTGGAGACGCTTGCGCTCCGCCTTGGGCAGGCGCTTGTCGTCGGTCATCTCGAGGACGAGGTCGCGCACTTCGGCGCCGAAGTTGGCCTCGAGCTCCTCCGGTGTCGTCCTGGTGTCCTCGATGGTGTCGTGGAGGACGGCGGCCATGAGCGTGGCGAGATCGGTCACGCCGCCCCGATTGGCGAGGACCGCGGCCACCTCGATCGCGTGGTTGATGTAGGGGGACGCCGCGGCGTCCTTGCGGCGTTGATCCCGGTGCTTGTGGGCGGCGAACTGCAGCGCATTCAGCAACTTGGCCTGATCTGAGATATTCACCCCCGGTCGTTCCGCGAATGAATGCTAACGTCGTCCCGTGACACTCGCGACGAGGCGGTGCAGGCCTTCGATCGTCCGGGTCACGCCGGGAGGACGCCGGGCCGCCAGCTTGGCAGGAACATCGGAGGCGAGCCATGCTGGCCAACTGGATCACGCTGTCGCGATTTCCGCTGCTGCTGATCTGCACCCTGATCTTGTACCTCGGAACACCGCCGGTCCAGCTCGCCGGCGTGGGACTGCTGTTCGTCGGGCTCATGCTGGACACGGTGGACGGCATGGTGGCCCGGCGAACCGGCCAGACCAGCCTGCTCGGCAGCGTGCTCGACATCGCCGCCGACCGCACGTACGAGCTGGTTCTGTGGGTGTGCTTTGCCGACCTCGGCCTGATCCCGGCGGCCATACCGCTGATCGTGGTCGCTCGAACCACGCTCACCGACGCGCTCCGAAGCGTCGGGGTCGGGCAGGGAGCGGCTCCGTTCGACCAGCCGCGGAGCTCGCTCGCCCGGTTCCTGGTCGGCTCGTCGTGGATGCGGACCGGGTACTCGGTCACCAAGGTGATCGCGTTCTGCGGCCTCGCGCTCGCACGGGCGCTCTCCGCCTTCCCGGTGGAGGCCGCTTCCGCCGCCGGGGCCCTCATGCTTCCGGCGTTGCATGCTGTCGCGTGGCTCGCGGTGACCCTCTGCATCGGCAGGGGCCTGCCGGTGATCCTGGCGCTCGTCGAAGAAACCGCCCCTCCGGCCTATCCGTAGGCCCCTCAGATTATTTTTCTGCGATCCCGGTCTGCCGCCGGACTCCACTCCAATCCGATCTGACATGCTCGTGATGCTCCTGCTGCTCCAGGGGGTCGTGGTCGAGGGCAAGGGCTCGCCCACAGCGGACATTCCCCGGCTCGAGGCCTCGGTCCGGATCGACGGCAGCCTCGACGAGCCGGTGTGGGCCGAGGCCACCCGGCTGACCGGCTTCTGGCAGTACCAGCCGGTGGACGGCCGCTCCGCAGAGGAGGAGACGGAGGTGCTCGCGTGGTACGCGCCCGACGCGATCTACTTCGGCGTCCTCGCCCGCGACCGGAATCCCTCCTCGATCCGCGCCACCGTCGCCGACCGCGACAACATCGCCAACGACGACCACGTCATCATAGACATCGACACCTTCCACGACCGCCGCCGCGCCTTCTCGTTCGGGGTGAACCCGCTCGGCGCCCAGAGCGACGGCGTGCGGAGCGAGGGCGCCGGGCAGGTGAGCAGCCTCATCCCCGGAAGCACCGACCTCAACCCGGATTTCATCTGGCAGTCCAAGGGGCGCATCACGGACCGCGGGTACGAGATCGAGATCCGCATCCCCTTCAAGAGCCTCCGGTACCCCGGCAGCGGGGAGCAGTCCTGGGGATTCAACGTGACCCGGGTCGTCCAGCGCACCGGTTATACCGACACCTGGACCGATGTCCGGCGGGCCAACGCCAGCTTCCTGGGCCAGGCGGGAGCCATCGGCGGGCTTCACGATCTCAAGGGGGGAGTGACGGTCGAGGCACAGCCGTTCGTCACCGCCACCGCCGACGGCAGTCGCGATGCAGCGAGCGGCAGGTTCACCCGGGAGGATGTGGACCCCGACGCCGGACTGAACCTGCACCTCGGCTTCACCAGCTACGCGCTCGACGCGACGCTCAATCCCGATTTCAGCCAGGTGGAGAGCGACGAGGGCCAGGTCACGGTGAACGAGCGCTTCGCGCTCTTCTTTCCCGAGAAGCGGCCCTTCTTCCTCGAGGGGATCGAGCTGTTCGGCTCGCCCCAGACCCTGGTGTACACCCGACGCATCGTGAATCCGAAGGCCGGCGCCAAGTTCACCGGCAAGCTCGGGCAGCTCGGCGTGGCCCACCTGACGGCCGTGGATGAGACCGGCACGGAAGACGCGTGGTTCAACGTCACCCGCCTGCGGCGCGACTTCGGGCTCAACTCGATCGCGGGGGTGACCTTCACCAACCGGGACCAGCACGGCGCCCACAACCGCGTGCTCGCGGGCGACTTTCGCTACGTCTGGGGCCTCTACTACACCCAGTTCCAGTACGGCGCCTCGTTTACCAGGGACGCCGCGGGGAGCCGGACCGCACCCATCTGGCAGGCCGAGTACGACCGGACCGGCCGCTCCTGGGGCTTCAATTATCTGCTCAAGGGCCTGGGCCAGGGCTTCGATGCCCAAGCCGGGTTCGTCAACCGGCTCCGGAGCGGCGTGGTGTACGGGCACGCCTTCAATCGCTTCACGGTCTACGGGGCCCGCGGCGCGCTGCTGGAGAACCTCACCCTCTTCGGCGGGCCGGAGCGCACCTGGCTGTACGACAAGTTCGGTCTCAACTCGGGCATCGAGGGCGACGAGCAGCTGGACGCCACCTTCCAGCTCCGCGGCGGGTGGGAGCTGAACGGACACCTGCAGCGCGACTTCGTGAACTTTCAGGACAGCACCTACGCGGACTACACGGTGGGTAGCGCGGCGGGGCCGGTCTACCGTCCGGCCGACGACTTCTCGGGATTCACCTTCGAGACCAAGGTGACCACGCCGACCTGGCGGCAGCTCGGCGCCACCGTGGCATACGGCCGGGGGCGGGTCGCGATCTTCGAGGAGGGAGCCACCGGCCGGGCCTGGCATCTGACGGGCGCGGTGGACCTGCGTCCCGCGTCCACAGTGCGCATGGCGCTCACCGGCACCGTGTTCCGGCTGTATCGCCTCGACGGCAGCGAGTTCGCCCGCGCCGCGATTCCCCGGCTCAAGACGGAGTATCAGCCGAGGCGGGAGCTGTTCTTCCGGGTGATCGGCGAGTATCGCTCGGAGCGCACCGCCGAGCTGCTCGACCCGGCCACGGGACAGCCGCTGCTGGTCGGGGGTCGGTCTCGGCCGGCCGTCGACTTCAACGGGTTCCGGCTTGACCTGCTCGCTTCGTTCGAGCCCAGCCCGGGGACGGTCGCATTCCTCGGCTACGGCAGCTCGCTCGAGACGGATGGAGAGTTCAACTGGTCACGGCTGGAGCGGAGGAGCGACGGGTTCTTCGTGAAGCTGGCGTATCAGATCAGGTAGGGTG
>CAMPKP010000083.1 GCA_946887295.1 uncultured Gemmatimonadota bacterium
GTCACCGTCTGGGGGTGGATGTCGCTCGTCGTTCGGACCGCCGGCGATCCGGCGGCGATGGTCCCGACGGTCGCCCGCGCGGTCCACGCCATCGAGCCCGACCTCCCGCTCGAGGGCGCGTCGTTCTACAATCGGGTCTACGACCTCCCGACATCGCTCCGGCAGTCGCTGGCGTACCGCCGGTTCATCACCGGCCTGCTCGGCGCGTTCGCGCTGCCGGCGCTGCTGCTCGCGGCGCTCGGGATCTACGGGGTGGTGGCCTACCTGGTGGCTCAACGCGGGCGCGAGATCGGGATCCGCATGGCGCTCGGTGCGCAACGCCGCGATGTGCTCGCGCTGGTGCTGAAGGACGGGGCGCGGCTCGCGGCGATGGGCGTGCTGCTCGGAGCCGCGGGCGCGATCGCGACGACGCGGTGGCTCACATCCGAGCTGTACGAGACCAGCGCGACCGATCCTTTGACCTTCGTGCTGGCGGCGGTGGTGCTGGCCGGCATCGCCCTGGTCGCCACGCTGCTCCCGGCACGCCGGGCGACGGCGATCGATCCGGCGCGGACGCTTCAGTCCGAATAGGCGGACCGTACGTCAGGGGCGGAGGCGAGGGCACGCATTGCGGAGCTGTCCGCGACCCGCCGGCCGCCGCGCGCTGATCGTGGCGGAGGACCGCGCCACCGGCGGCCAGGATGCCGGCCCGACGGTCGGCCCTGGGACACCACCATCGTCTACCGGGTGCTGTCCGGCACCCGAGAAGCGAAAGAGGTATGACATGGTCGAGATCCTTCCGTCCCCCGACCACGTCGTCGCGATCAAGATCTCCGGCACGCTGACGGCCACGGACTACGACCGAATCGTCGCCGAGGTGAGCGCGAAGCTCGCGCGGCACAAGCGCCTGGGCATCCTGGTGGACATGGTGGACCTGGACGACTTCACCCTGGAGGCGGGATGGAAGGACCTGCGCTACAGCCTGAGCCTGCTGGGGGAGCTCGCGCGCTTTCCGCGTGAGGCGGTCATCTCCGACAAGCAGTGGGTCCGCGCGCTGGCGCGCATCGCCGGCCCCCTGGTCCCGCACGTCGAGATCCAGGTGTTCGGCCCGGGCGAGCGAGACGCGGCCCTGGCCTGGGTGGCGGATCTGCCGCCCGCGCGGTAGACCTACGACTTATCCAATGCGAGCGAGACACACCAGGTAACCGACGCCGGCGAAAGGCATGAAATCCTGCCTGGTGAGCAGGTCGTGGCAGGGGTCAAACCCCGACTTCGAAGCAGCAGCTCGCCCGATCGCCGCGCGCGCAGCACGACTGCACTTTCGCTCCCGTCACCTCCTCGATGAGACCGCCGACCACCTGGCATACCTCCGGTTGCTCGGCGACAGCGATTCCCAACGGACAACCGGCCCCCCGAATGACGTATCCCGTGTCCTCGGAGAGCTCGTCTACCGTGGTAAGACCGCCAAGGCGGTTCAGGAGATCCGACGCTATCCCCACCCGGCGCCCCAGGTCCCCGGCGGGGATGCCGGCGGAAGCGGCCAGCCCCCGCCCAGCCTCACGAAACAGGCTGGTCAGTTCCTGCTTCCCCAGGCGCTCGCCAAGTGCTCCGACGAGGAAGGTGAGAAGCGGCAGGTAGGCCTTCGAGAACAGAGGCTCGACATCGGGCGAGAGTTGATAGATCGTCGCGGGCTTTCCGACTCTGGCCTCGTGGCGCACTCCCTTGGGGCGAACGAGGCCATCGCGCTCGAGCGTTGTGAGCTGAGCCCGGACCGCGTTGTCGGTCAGTCCGATCGCCTCCGCGACCTCGTCCGCCGTCATCTCCGATCGTCGAAGCAGGGTGACGATCTTCCCGCGCGTGGACTCGAAGAAACGATGTGCCTGTCTTGGACCTAGCATAGGGTTGCCTGGTGATGAGCAAGGACGGGGTTCAGTGACGTGCCTTATAATACTAATAATATATTGACAAATTGGTAATGGATACACATATTGGCTTCACTCGAGGCTCTTCCAGAGAAAGGCTCACCGGTCATGGACAGCCCAGCGACAAAGATCAGTGCGCCTTCGGCCGAGCCGGCCGAGCACCGCGGCCACGCCCTGGCGCCGCACCCCCTCCGCCTCATGGAGGCCGGGAATGATCCGGGATCCAGTCGGGCGCGGAGCGAGGAGTTGCAGGCCCTGGTCCGCCGCCAGTTGGCGCTGCTGGGTGAGAATCCGGATCGCGAGGGGCTGCTCAAGACTCCGGAGCGTGTGGCGAAGTCGCTGCTCTGGCTGACTCGCGGAGGCACGGTCGACCTGGCCGAGGTGGTCGGTGACGCCGTCTTCGACGAGAAGCACGAGAGCATGGTGATGGTCCGCGACATCGAGCTCTACTCGATGTGCGAGCACCATCTCCTTCCTTTCTTCGGCAAGGCACACATCGGGTACATCCCTGCCGGCAAGGTCATCGGCCTTTCCAAGCTGCCACGCATCGTCGAGGTGTTCGCGCGCCGGCTTCAGGTCCAGGAGCGCCTCACCGAGCAGATCGCCGAAGCGGTCGAGGCCGTGCTTCGGCCCCGGGGCGTAGGCGTGGTGATCGAGGCAGTCCATCTCTGCATGATGATGCGGGGGGTCGAGAAGCAGAACTCCAAGACGATCACCAGCGCGTTGCGGGGGCAATTCCGCGACTGTCCCATGACGCGGGACGAGTTTCTCCGGCTCGCGCACCGGACCTGATCGGTGGGGACCGGGATGTTCACGAACAGGAGCCGAGCACGACCCCATCCCGAATCGGAGAGCCAGGTCCTGGTCGCGTCCCGGTTGGCCGACCACTCGGAGTGCATGGTCCTCTCTCAGTCGTTCCGCGGGAAGCTCTGTGAGGACCTCGGCCGCAGACCGGCTCGCCACCTGGCGGCCGGAGAGTTCGTCTACCGGATGGGCGATCCCGCGCGCAGCGTCTACCTCGTGCGGCGTGGGCTGGTCAAGACCGCCGTCGTGTCGCCGGGCGGCCAGGAGCTGACGCTACGGATCCATCGACCCGGCGACGTCCTCGGCGAGCTGTGCCTCTGCTCCGGGGAACGGCGCGAGCACGCGGCTGCCGTCGAGCGGAGCGAGGTGGTCGCGATCACGCTCGAGATGCTGGTTGCGCGACTGCGGCAGGACCCGTTGGCCGCGTTGGACATGACCCGCGTCGCCTGCGAGCACCTCGCGGAAGCCTACGATCGACTTCGGAGCCTCTCGGCCGATCCCACGATGTACCGGCTCGCGCGCACGTTGATGGATCTCGCAGCCGACCTCGGCGAATCCACGCTGGATGGGATGTTGGTCCTCCGCTACATCACCCAACAGGAGCTGGCGCATCTGATCGGAGCCCGCCGCGAGGTGGTCTCCAGCCTGCTCAACCGGCTCCGGGATCAGGGACTCATCCGCTACATCCGCCGCGGACCCATCACGGTCGACCCCGACGCATTATCCGCCTTTCTGGAGTCGGTCGGTCATGAGTGAGGCATCGGATGTTAGCTCGGTAACTTACGACCGCTCCTCCGGGGCCTATGTTGGGCCGTGCGGTCCGAAGGTCGAGATCCAACGGCTTCAGGGAGGCTACCGCCATGAGAGGAATTCTTGCCCCCGGCCCGCCGCGGCTGGCCGGTATCGCCGCAGCCGTGGGGTGCAGTGTGGTGGCGTTTATGGTCGCCTGCGGGGACGACGGGCCGAGCGGCCCGGAACCACCCGATCCCATCCTGGTGGAGGAGGGGAAGGAAATCTTCCGCTTCGATACCTACGGCGACGAGACGTTCTGGACCGATACGCTCCGGATGCACGAGGTCATTCAGGCGGCAGTGGATCCGACCACGGCGCTCGGGGTGGGGCTCAAGGTGGATGCCGAAGCACTTCCGGCCGAAGTGGTGGCCGGGATCCAGAGCGGCGAGATCAGCCTGACCGATCCGGCCACGACGGTGGCGCTCCTCAAGCTGAACGCCGTGGTCGGCCTGAAGGGCACCGTCGAGACCATCGACGGTCGCGATACCCTGGTCCGGGTCGGCACCACCTGCGCCCTCTGCCACTCGACGGTGGACAACTCCTTCGCCCCAGGGATCGGGTCGCGGCTCGACGGCTGGCAGAACTCCGATCTCGACCCGGGCGCGATCATCGCGCTCTCACCGGCCCTGTCCGCCGAGCAGAAGGCCGTGTACAACTCGTGGGGTCCCGGCAGGTACGACCCTCGCTTCAACCGCGACGGGATCAATGGGCCGGTCATGATCCCGCCGGCCTACGGCCTGCTGGGCGTGAACAGCATCATCTACACCGGCGACGGCCCCGACATCGCTTACTGGAATCTTTACGTCGGCGTCACCCAGATGCACGGCCACGGCACTTTCATCGATCCACGGATCGGGGCCAATGTCCGGAACCCGCCCGACATGATCTCCTCCAAGCTCGCGGCGCTCCAGGACTACCAGCTCAGCCTCACGGCTCCGACTCCGCCGGCAGGCAGCTTCGACCCGGCCGCCGCGCAGCGCGGCCGGGTGGTGTTCGAGGGGCCGGCGCGCTGCGCCACCTGTCACCAGGGAACGCTGCTCACCGACGCGAACACCCGGCTCCACGACCCCTCCGAGGTGGTCAGCGAGCCGGAGCCGAATGGGGCGCCAAGCTACGCCTCCCGCAGCGCGACCAAGCAGTACCGCACGACGCCGCTCCGCGGACTCCTGCGGCATCCGCCGTACTTCCACAACGGGATCGCCGCGACCCTGGATGCGGTGGTGGAATTGTACGAGACCAAGCAGGGGCTCGCTCTCACCGCGCAACAGAAGGCCGATCTGGTGGAATACCTGAAGTCGCTCTGACGCCGGTCGCAGGAGCAATACCCGCCCGGGGCGAGGCCTACGGCCTCGCTCCGGGCGTTTGGCGTCCATGATCGCCCACATCCCACACTCAAGGAGCCATGCCATGACGTCCATCATCCCCACTCCTCGCATCGGGCCATTCTGGTGCGCGACTCTCCTCACCTGCCTCGCGGTCGCCGCCTGCGAGCCCAGGAAGGAGGAGCCACCAGCCGACCCAGCCGCCGCCGCTCCGGCCGCCGAGGCACGGGAGGCGCCGCCGCTCACCGATGCCGAGATCGCCCACATCGCGGTGACCGCCAACGCCATCGACAGCGCGATGGGCGAGCTGGCGAAGACCAGGGCCCGGAGCTCGGCGGTGAAGGGCTTCGCGCAGACGATGGTGACCGATCACGGAGCAGTAAACCGGCAGGCCGTGCAGCTCGCGCAGCGGCTGAAGGTCACCCCCCAGGAGAACGACGTGAGCCGCCAGCTCCAGCAGGGCGCCGATGAGGCCCGCGCGAGTCTCGAGAGCAAGAGCGGAGCCGAGTTCGACCGGGGATACATGCAGCGCGAAGTGGAGTACCACCAGGCGGTGCTCGACGCGCTCGACCAGACCCTGATCCCGAACGTCCAGAACGCGGAGCTCAAGGCCCTGCTCGAGGGAGTGCGCCCGGCATTCGTGGCGCATCTCGATCGGGCGAAGCAGATCCAGGGATCGCTGTGAAATTCATGATCGCCCGGCGGCTCGCCGCCGCCGGGGCGCTGGCTCTCGTGGCTGCGTGCGGCCGGCCGGCACCGCGCTCGCACACCGTGGAGATCCGCGGTTTCGCCTACCTGCCGGCGACGCTCGAAGTCACGGCGGGTGACACGGTCGTGTGGATCAACCGGGATGTCGTGCCGCACACCGCGACCCGGGACGGCGGGGGCTGGGATTCGGGAAGCATCGATGCGGGCCGGACGTGGCGCCTGGTCGCAGCGTCGGGAGCGAGCCAGCCGTACTACTGTGCGTTTCATCCCAACATGCGTGGCCGGCTCGCCGTGCGCTGAGGGGCGGAGGCGTGGAAGAGGCCTCCGACTGGTGTACATGAGGCCCGTTTCAAGCAGACTTCATGCTGTCTTCAGGCAGAGGCCAGCATCTTGGGGTGACGCCCGGTCGAGACACGCGGCTCCGAGGAGCGGCGGCTGACCATCGAGGCGACGGCGGAGCTGCATGGGGATGAACCGGATTCTCCGTTCATCGGACGCTGACAACTGAGAGGTTCTCATGGCAACGACAATGCGCGAGATCAGCGCGACTCATCACGAAGGTAGCAGGCTCGACGACGGCACCCGCGCCGCGGTGGTCGAATCTCTGAACCGACGGCTGGCCGACGCGATCGACCTCCAGCTGCAGGCCAAGCAGGCGCACTGGAACGTGAAGGGTCCGAGCTTCATCGCGCTTCACGATCTGTTCGAACGGGTGGCCGCGAACGTGGCCCAGCACGCCGATCTGCTGGCCGAGCGGGCCATCCAGCTCGGCGGGTTCGCCGACGGTCTCGTCCAGGCGGTCGGCGAGCGCTCGGAGCTCCCCCCTTATCCCTCGCGGATCACCTCCGGAACAGACCACGTGACGGCACTCGCCGGCGCCCTGGCGGCCTTCGGTGGAATGATCGGCCCCGGGATTACCGAGGCGGAACAGGCCGGAGATCCCGCCACCGCCGACATCCTCACGGAGGTGGCGCGCGATATCGACAAGCTGCGATGGCTGGTCGAAGCGCACGCCGGGGATGTGTCATGAGCCCGCTTTCCACTTACGGCGGGGCCGGCGTCTCCACCGGCGTGAGCACCTGGGAGCTCGATCCCGCCCACACCCAGGTCGAGTTCGCCGTCCGACACCTCATGATCTCGACCGTCAAGGGACACTTCGCCGACGTGCAAGGCGTCGTCCGGGTGGACGAGGCGAGCTCGGGCGCGGTCGAGGTGGATGTGACGATCGGGGTCGCGAGCATCGACACGCGGCAGGACGAGCGCGACGCACACCTGCGCTCGGCGGACTTCCTGGACGCGGCGCGCTTTCCGGCGATCACCTTTCGCGGCCGGCGGATCGAGGGGATCCCCGCCCAGGGCGATTTCCGCCTGGTCGGTGACCTCACGATCCGCGGCATCACGCGCGAGGTCACGCTCCACGTCTGGCAGGAGGGCCGCGTGACGGACCCGTCGGGGAACGAACGTGCGGGCTTCAGGGCCCGGACGAAGATCGACCGCACGGATTTCGGGCTCACCTGGAACCAGGCGCTTGAAGCGGGCGGGGTAGTGGTCGGAAACGAGGTCAGGATCTCGGCCGAAGTGGAGCTGGTGCGGCAATCGGAGCACGCCGCGGCTCGACGCAGGCACGCATAACGACGAGGTGGGCCCCATGCAGCTTCGCGAGTTCATGAAGACCAGGGTCGTGACCATCGGTCCCGAGGAAACGGCAAGCCTCGCCTGGTCGCGAATGCGGGGTCGGCGGATCCGCCACCTCGTCGTTACGGACGATACAGGCATCGTCGGCGTCGTCTCCGAGCGGGACCTGGGCGGCCACGGCGGCGCCGATACTCGCAGAGGTCGGCTGGTCCGGGATCTGATGACGCCGAACCCGGTCAGCACGACCCCGACCACCAGCCTGCGCCACGCGGCCGACCTGATGCGCCGGGGTCCGATCGGGTCCCTGCCCGTGCTGGACGGCGGCCGGCTCGTCGGCATCGTGACGGCGACCGACGTGCTCGATCAGCTCGGCCGCGGCGCCACCGGCCGAGCGACACGGTCGCGCCGCCCGGCATCGAGCCGCCCTGGTGCGCGCCGCGGTGCCATACCGGACAGCCGGAAGCGAGCCCCTTTCCCGGATCGGATCCCGAGAGCGTTCAAACGGGCTTCCAGCAGCACCGATGTGCCGTTGGTTCCCAGTTACATCCGGCCACGCGGCATCGAGCTCAGCCCGGAAGACCGAACGTACATCCGGCGAAAGCTCGGTATGAAACTGGGGAAGTTCGCGAGTTCGGTTGAGCGCGTCAGCGTCCGTGTGGAAGACCTGAATGGCCCCCGCGGCGGTGTCGATCACGCCTGCCGGATCAAGGTGGTTCTGAGCGGTCTTCCGAGCGTGGTCTTCGAGAGCCGGGGCGCCTCCCTCGAGGCCGCGGTCGACGGCGCGCTCGCCGGCGTGGAGCGGGCCGTGCGGCGGAGCCTGCAGCGCAGACGCATGACACCGATCAAGGGCGGAAGGCGCCGCCCGGCCGGCTCGACCTAGCTCGGCTTCTCCGCGTCGTCGGACGGCGCCCCCTGGCCGAGCCAGCTCTGAAACGCTCCCGGCGCCTGCGCGAGCTGCCACTCGGCCAGGACCTCCAGCGCCATGGCGCGCACCGGCCCGCTGGCGGCGAACAGATCATCCCCGCCCTTCGGGCTCCCGGATTCCCCCGCGGAGAGACACCGCTCCATCAGCCAGCTCTCGAACGCGTCGGGGTCGGGATCGTCCCGCACGGTCTCCTCCAGCAATCTGCCCTTGATCGCCATCCCGATGGAGTCCGGGCTCGTGTTCCGCTTGCGTCGGCGCCGGCGGCCCTCGGAGGCGTCCAGAGCGGCCAGGAGTCGCCGGCAGACCTCGGCCGGGCGTAAGGGTTCCGCCTGCATCACCAGACCACGCCCGAGACCCGGTCCGCGACCCGCACGTCGAGGGAGAAGCCGGCCTCTTCGGGGCGGCCGTAACCCCGGTCCAGTGCCACGAGGTCGAGCTCGACGGTCTCGAGATCCTGCAGGAGCAGCTCGAAGGCGGGGATGGCCTGAAGTGTGGCGACCGATTTGACGTAGCCGCCGCAACTGGCGCAGGTCTCGACGTTCAGCCTCTCGCCTCGCTCCTCCGGCATGAGCAATCCCAGATGCTCGTGGTCCTGTTGGCCGCAATAAATGCAGCAGAGCCACTGGACCTGCCACTCCCCGCCACAGCGTCCGCACCGCATTCGCCGGGACCGGTCGAGCCCGCGGCGTTCGGCCAGGATCGGCCAGGCCGCGCAGATCGGACAATAGCCCTGGGGCCAGTAGGGCGGCACAACGCCCTCGAGCAGCCGGCCACAGGCTTGGAGCAGGGGGAGCGCCAGCAGGTGGGCCATGGAGGTCAGGGCGCCTGGATCGATCCCGGCCGCGGCGGCAAGTCCGCGAACCTGCGCCGGGTCCTGTCGCAGCGCGGCGGCGAGCAGCCGCATGGCATCATCCGGCGACGGTCGATACCCGCCCAGTGACAGAGCGCCGGTCCCGTCTCCTGCAGCCGCAGCCGCCCCCAGACGTTGCGCCAGGAGCTGCGCCCGACCAGCATCGATCTCCAGCGCACGCCCATGCAGCAGAGGTACGTCCGCGGAAGGGCCCATGCCGCCGGGCCCGGCCTCCGCAAGGGCTGCGCGCCACCCTTCATCGTCGAGCGCGCGCGCCGCCTCACCGAGCAGCCTCAGCCAGGCCTGCCACTCGGGCTTTTGGCGCTCGAGCTCGGCTAGTCGGGTGCTGCGGTCGAGCCGAAGACCGGGAGTGGTCCCGCGCATTCGAGGGGCTCCATGGCGCAAGGCGTCTTGTAATAGGGCTCGGCGCCGGCGTGGAACTCGACCGGATCGCCCCGGTTACCGATGTCCGCGCCCGGGCCGCCGCCCCGGCTGCGGACGGCCTCGGGGCTGGCACAGGCGGCCAGCACGAGGAAGCAGGCGGGGAGGACTCTAGGGTGACGCACCGGTCACCCCGGAGCCGAGGACATGGATTTCCGCCGACGAGAGCAGCACGACGACCCGGAGCAGGAAGCCGCCGATCAGGACCAGGGATGCGGTGCGAACCAGATCATGACGTGCCGGTGCCGGATGCCCCCGCTCCAGCAGCAGGGGCGCCACGATGCCGACCCCGATCACCCCGAGCACCAGCGCCACGCCCCACCAGCCCACGAAGACCCGTGCGACGGAGCCCAGGGAGACGAGAAAGAGGATGAGCAGCACCAGCTCGAGCACCAGGACTCGGCGATCGAACCAGGCGAGCCAGTGCAGCGACGCCGGGTGACCCGCGCGGCGCCAGATTGCGAGCAGGATGAGCGCGGCAGCGCCGGTCGAGGCGCTGGAGACGAGGAACAGGATGCCGAGCAGTGTGGAATCGGCCCATATGGGGCGATTCGTCACCGCGAGGAGCACACCGGTGTAGCCGGCGAGGAAGAGCCCGAACGCGCTTCCCAGGACCGCGATCACGGTCGACGGGCCACGTCGACGGAGCGCCCGGATCGGCCCGGCCTGGAGCAGCCTGCGGTCGGGATGCTCCTCACTCAGCGCCGCGAGGGCGGCCAGAAACGCGAACAGCCCGAACAGCAGCAGGCCCCACGACCCCACCGACATCGGCACCCACGACTTGAACATCGGCCGGCCGGTGTTGGACTCGATCAGCATGTGCCAGAAGCGCTCGGGCCGGTTCAGGTCGAGCGTGAGCAGAATCCCGCTGATGATCACGCCCACGAAGGCGGTGTAGTAGCCCAGCCGCACCAGCGGCCGGTCCGCCGGGCGGCCCGCGAGGTGGAGCAGCGACGCGAGCAGGAACGCGCTGCCGGCGATCCCGCCGACGAAGAAGTAGAACACGATCCACCAGGCCCAATGCGGCGACGCGGTGAAGAAGGTGTCAGACATCGCTCGCCTCACTCCCGGCGGCCTGCTCGTCCATCCGCCGCTTCCGCAGACCCACGAACCCGAGCAGGGCGAGCACCGCGGCGCCCGCCATGGAGAAGAGCGAAGCGGGGAGCAGGTTCCGCGTGGGAACCTTCGGTGACCGCGGAAGACCGTACACTTCCGGCTCGTCCACCAGGAGATAGAAGGAGTTGAGCCCACCGAGGAACTTCTCGTCCGCGCCGTAGAGATGGGCCCGGCTCTCGCCCAGTCCGTGCAGCTGGCGCACTCGCGTCTGGGCCATCTCCTTGAGCTCCCGGATGGGCCCGAACCGGATCGAGTCCGTGGGGCAGGCCTGGGAGCACGCGGGCTCCATACCCGCCTGGAGCCGGTCGTAGCAGAGCGTGCACTTCTGAGCCGTGTTGGAGACGGCGTTGATATCGATCACGCCGAAGGGGCATGCGGCGATGCAGGCCCGGCAGCCGTTGCAGGTGTCCGACTGGATGACCACGGTGTCGAACTCGGTCCGGATGATGGCGCCGGTGGGGCAGATCTCCAGGCAGGGCGCCTGGACGCAGTGCTTGCAGACGTCGCTCATCATGAGCCAGCGGCCGTCGATCCGATCCTCCTCGAATTGCTCCACGAACTTGACGTGCCGCCAGTGGGTCCCGTCCAGCCGCCGGGTATTGTCGTAGCTGTCTCCGCTCATCTCCGGCCGGCCGCCCTCGGCCGCGGGAAGCTGGTTCCACTCCTTGCACGCCACCTCGCAGGCCTTGCACCCGATGCACACCGTGGTATCGGTGTAGAACCCCATCGCTTCCGTCATCAGGCCTTCTCCACGTTGCAGACGAAGGCCTTGCCTTCGTGGATGCTCACGTTGGGGTCGCCGACCAGGGCGGTGAGGGTGTTCACCACGTCGCCGGTGACGACTCCCTCCCAACCCCAGTGCCAGGGCATCCCGACCTGGTGGACGACCTGGCTCCCCAATCGGAAGGGCCGCATCCGGCGCGTGACCAGCGCCTTGGCCCGGATCTCCGCGCGCGGCGTGCGTACCCGCACCCAGTCGGTGTTGCGGATCCCCTTTTCGGCCGCCAGCTCGGGCGAGAGCTCGATGAACAGCTCCGGCATCAGCTCGGCGAGCCATGGATTCCACCGGCTCATGACGCCGGAGAGGTAGTGCTCGGTGAGCCGGTAGGTGGTGATCACGTAGGGGAAGCGTGGGTCGCCCACCGTTGCCAGCGGGTTGCCGTCGTGTTTCCAGTACTTGAGCACCGGGCTGGACTGCTGCTGGTACAGCGCGTTCCTGACCGGCGATTCCGCGGGCTCGTAGTGGGTCGGCAGCGGACCGTCGAGCAGGCCCGACGGGTTATAGAGCCAGCCCACGCCATCGGGGATCATCATGAACGGCTGCCGCCCCGAGTGCGCGTCGAGCCCGATGCCCCTGGGGTCCGCACGGGCGCCGGGCGGCTTCGTGACGGGGAAGTCCGGCGTGTCGTATCCGGTCCATTGCCGGCCGTCCCACCAGATCCACTGCTTCCGCTCGCTCCACGGGCGGCCCTGGGGATCGGCGGACGCCCGGTTGTACAGCACCCGGCGGTTGTCCGGCCAGGCCCAGCCCCAGTTGCGGTGCGAGCCCTCCACGCCCGGCGGATCGGGCTCCCTCCGGGCGGCGAGGTTGCGGTCCGGAGCGGGGAACACGCCGCAGTAGATCCAGGATGCGCAGGTGGTGGAGCCGTCGTCCTGGAGCTCGTCGAAGCCCGCCAGGTGCCTGCCTGGATTCCCGGTGTGATAGCCGTTGATCTCCCGCAGCGCCTTCACCACGTCGGGCTCGCCCGGAATGCCCTCCTCGTGTCCTTCGTCGGGGCTGAAGTCCCAGGTGAGGTTCCGGAATCCCTGGTCCCGGGGCAGGGTGCTGTCGGCGTAAAGCCGCTTGAGGCGGAGAGCGAGCTGGTGGGTGAACCACACATCGGAGCGACACTGTCCCGGCGCCTCGGCCGCCTTGAAGTGCCACTGCAGCATCCGCTGGGTATTGGTGAAGCTCCCCTCGGTCTCGGCGACCTGGGCCGAGGGGAAGAAGAACACCTCGGTATCGATGTCCTCGGCGCGCACTTCGCCGGCCTCGACCTCGGGAGCGCGGGACCACCAGGTCGCCGTCTCGGTGAGGAAATTGTCCTTGACCACGAGCCACTCGAGCTTCCTGAGACCCTTGCGCTCGAGCCCTGCGTTGAGCGAGGTGGCCGGGTTCTGCCCGATGCAGAGCATCCCCTTTACCCGATCCTCCGCCATCGCCACGAACATGGGCATGTGGGAGTGGTCGCCCGAGATCTTGGGGTGCCAGTCGTAGGCGAACTGGTTCTCCGGCGTGGCGGCGTCCCCGTACATCGACTTGAGGTAGGAGACCAGGAACTTCGGCATGTTGGCCCAGTAGCTGGTGGCGACGCCCTCGGTGGCCAGGTAGTCCCGGAGCGTCGCGTGATCCTTGAGCCCCGACGGCGCCGGCATGTAGCCGTGGATGCTGTGGTAGAGCGTCGGCACGTCGGTCGAGCCCTGGATCGAGGCGTGGCCACGGAGGGCCATGATGCCGCCGCCCGGCCGGCCCATGTTCCCCAGGAGGAGCTGGAGGAGCGCGCAGCAGCCGATCACCTGGGGGCCGTTGGTGTGCTGGGTCCAGGCGACCGCATACGCCCACGAGGTCGTCCGGTCGCGCCCCGAGTTCGCCAGAATCGTCTCGGCGACCTTCTGGAACATGTCTCGCGGGCAGCCGGTCACCTGCTCGACCATCTCGGGGGTGTAGCGGCTGAAGTGCCGCTTCACGATCTGGAAGACGCAGCGCGGGTGCCGGAGGGTCTCATCGCGCAGCGGGAGAGGCTTCCGAAGGGAACGGATCACTGACGCGAGCGGCTCGTCGGGACGAGTCTTTCGCTGGGCTTCTCGCCGGCCCGGAGACGCCAGCTCCTCGCCGCCGCGGGGCTGGCCGTACTCGTCTCCATGTCGGGCATACTGCCAGGAGTCGGTCTGGTACGTCCCGACGAAGCCGTCGTAGGGCCATTCCGGCGTCCCGCCCTCGTATTTCATGAGGCCGGAGAAGACCCCGTTCAGCTCCTCGGTGCCCTTGAAGTCCTCCCGGACGATGCAGGCGGCATTGGTGTAGTTGAGCAGGTATTCGCGGAAGAACGAATCGGTGTTCCACCGCTCGTTGTTGATGACGTAGGTGATGAGACCGCCGAGGAAGGCGATGTCGCTGCCGGCGCGGATGGGCGCGTAGAGGTCGCACATCGCGCTCGTGCGGGTGAAGCGGGGATCGACGTGGATGAGCTTGGCGCCGTGGTCCACCTTGGCCTTCATCGGCCAGCGGAAGGCGACCGGATGGCACTCCGCCATGTTGGAGCCCTGGAACACGACGCAGTCCGAGCGCTCCATGTTGCGCGGGTAGGTGGTGGCGGCCCCGCGACCGAGTCGAGTCCCCAGACCGGGGACGCTAGAGGAGTGTCATATTCGGGCCTGGTTTTCGATGGCCACCACCCCGAGGCCCCGCAGCAGCTTCTGCTGCATGTGGTTCCACTCGTTGTCGAGGGTGGCGCCGCCCAGGGCGAGGATCGCGGTCGTGTGGTTGACCAGGGCCCCGTTCGCGAGCCGTTCCACGAACGTCTCATCCCGGGTTTTCTTGACGAGCTCGGCCACTCGGTCCATGGCCCAGTCGAGCTCGACCTCCTCCCAGGCGGGGGAGCCGGGCTTGCGGTGCAGGACCTTGGTGGCGCGGTTGGGGTTCTTGTGGAGCTGGTAGGTGGCCGCCCCCTTGGGACAGAGACAGCCTTCGTTGTGGGGGCTGCGCGGGTCGCCCTCGATGTTCACGATCTCATTGCCGATCGTGCGGACGACGGTGGCGCAGCCCACGGCGCAGTAGGGGCACACGCTGGGCGTGGACTTCGCGTCCTGAA
>CAMPKP010000084.1 GCA_946887295.1 uncultured Gemmatimonadota bacterium
CGTACGAGATGAACTTGATGCCCTTGGTCTCGTCGAACTTGTGGGCGGCGCGGATGAGCCCGAGGTTGCCCTCGTTGATCAGATCGGCGAGCGACACGCCCTGGTTCTGATACTTCTTGGCTACCGATACCACGAAGCGGAGATTGCTGCGGACCAGCTTGTCGAGCGCTTCGGCCTCACCCGTGCGGATCCGCTGCGCCAGGTTGACTTCCTCCTCCTGGGGAATCAGCGGGTACTTGCTGATCTCGCGAAGGTACTGGTCGAGCGATCCCTCGTCGAATGACGGACCGCGCCTGCCCGAACCGACCTGCATTGGACGCATGCGACTCGACCTCGTACTGGACATGGGGAGCGACTCGACAAGCGGCGCCACTGCGAGAAGAGGGTCCCCATGATGACATCCGGCGGACCGCGACTGTTGCTTGAGGGAACCTTACTCGCGCAATTGGGAGAGCGCAATGGAGCAAGGTGGGGGGCGAGCAGGTGACTCGCGTCACACTCGTCCACCCCTCCCGCCGCGCCGCGGCTCAGGGCAGGGCTGCGTCGATCTGCGCCCGCTGGAGCTTCCCCGAGTAGTCCACGTAGCAGACCTTGGTCTCGGAGTAGAAGTCGTACACTTCCCACCCGCCCTCGCGGTGACCGTTCCCGGTCGCCTTCACCCCGCCGAACGGCAGATGCGCTTCCGCGCCGATGGTGGGCGCGTTGACGTAGGTGATGCCGTTGTCGAGGTCCTGCATCGCCCGGAAGGCGAGGTCCACGTCAGCGGTGTAGATCGAGCTGGAGAGACCATAGCGCACGTCGTTGTTCACCTTCACGGCCTCGTCGAACGAGCCGACCCGGATCACGCTCAGCACCGGCCCGAAGATCTCCTCCTGCTCCAGCCGGCTCCGCGGCCGCACCCCGGCGAAGATCGTAGGCCGGTAGAACCAGCCGTCCGCCAGCCGGCCGCCGGGCGTCTTCCCGCCGAGCACCAGGTCCGCGCCCTCCTCCTGCCCGATCTCCACGTACCGCTCCACCTTCTCGCGCGATGCCTCGTGGATCAGCGGCCCCACGTCGGTCTTTTCCTGCCGCCCGTCGCCCAGGCGCAGTCCCTCGGCAGCGTCCCCCAGCCGCCGGAGGAAGCGGTCGTGGATCTTGCGGTGGAGGATGAGCCGGCTGGTCGCGGTGCAGCGCTGGCCGGTGGTGCCGAACGCACCCCACAGCACGCCCTCGAGGGCGAGGTCGAGATCGGCGTCGTCCATCACGATCATCGCGTTCTTGCCGCCCATCTCCAGGGACAGCCGCTTGTGCATTCGTCCGCAGGTCTCGCCGATGACCGAGCCGGTCTCGGTGGAGCCGGTGAACGAGATGACCGGCACCTCCGGGTGCTCGACCAGCGCCTTCCCCACCGTCTCGCCCCGGCCGTGCACCAGCTGGATCACCTCGGGAGGCAGCCCGGCCTCGAGCAGGATCTCCACCAGGATGTGAACCGTGTGGGGGACGTCCTCGGAGGGCTTGATGATCACGGCGTTTCCGCAGACCAGCGCCGGGAACATCTTCCAGGTAGGAATGGCCATGGGAAAGTTGAACGGCGTGATGAGGCCCACGACCCCGATCGGTCGCCGGTAGCTCATCGCCCACTTGGACCGGAGCTCGGACGGCACCACGCGCCCGAAGAGCTGCCGGCCCTCGGTCGCCGCGTAGTAGGCGGTGTCGATGCCCTCCTGGACGTCGCCCCCGGTCTCCGCGAGGACTTTCCCCATCTCGCGGGTCATCGCGTCGGCGATGGCGTCCTTCCGCTCGACCAGCAGGTCGCCCACCCGCCGCAGCACGTCACCCCGAACCGGCGCGGGAGTGCGCGACCAGAGCGCGAAACCCCGCCGGGCCGACCGCACCGCGGCGTCCACGTCGCGCCGGTCCGAGTCGGGAAACCGGCCGATCAGATCGCTGGTGTTCGCGGGGTTGCGGTTCTCGAAGTAGGCACCGGTCGTGGGAGCGACCCACTCGCCGCCGATGAAATTCTTGAAGGTCTTGGCCATTAATCGATGTGGAAGGTGAAGCGTGAAGGGTGTGAGTAAGGCACGGACGGCGCCATGCCTTTCCCGCTGCGCCCGGAACGACACGTCGAAGCCGGCGATATCATGGAACGGCCGCGCCGGGCTGGGGCGCAGCCGCGGGCTCCGGCGCGGCCGGGCAGAGCCAGGCCTTGGTCTGGCTGGCGTAGCCTACTCTGGGCAGGACCTCGCGGGCGCCCATTACGGCGGCGAAGATCACCACCGCCAGCGAGAGCAGGTGCGCCAGCCCACGGTGCGTCGCCCAGCTCGAGACCGCGCCGGCCACCCCCGCGAGCAGCGCGAGCGCGGCCGCTCCCAGGTAGAAGAAGAGCTGAAGTCCGCATTGGTTGCTGTAGGGCCACAGCGGGAGCGCGGCGGCGAGGAGCACCGCGAGCACGACCCAGAACCACGTCATCGCCACCGAGCGCTTCGCAGCGGCCGGCAAGCTCGGCCCCTTGGCCGGCGTTCCCGCCGGCCCGGGAGGCAGCGCCGGCGCGCGGCCGGGCGCTCCCGGCGGGGGGGCCTTCTCGATCGCTCGATCGATGTCCGCCAGCTCCTTGTCCCAATCCCGCGGTTGTTCGTTCATGCCGGCTCCCGGCTGAGGCCGTATCGCTCGATCTTCTTGTAGAGATTGGAGCGCGGCATCTTCAGCGCCCGCGCCGTCTCCGAGACGTTCCAGTCGTGCTCCCGAAGCTTCTGAACCAGGAAGTTCTTCTCGGCTTCCTGCTTGAAGGTCTCGAAGGTCTGGGTGCCACCCGGCCCGGTGGGTGCTCCGGCCGACCCGTCGGTGCCGGGGAGCAGGCGATCGATGTCTCCCGCCGCCACCACCTTCCCCGGTGCCAGGATGAGGGCCCGCTCGATGGCGTTCCGCAGCTCGCGAATGTTGCCGGGCCAGGGGCGAGTCTGCAGGCGGCGCACCGCCTCCTCCGAGAACTTCTTGCCCGGGACGCCGGCGCTCGCAGCCAGCTGCTCGGCGAAGTGGGCGACCAGCGCCGGCACGTCCTCCAACCGCTCCCGCAGCGCCGGAACCTCGATGGGCACGACGTTGAGCCGATAGAGGAGGTCCTCCCGGAAATGCCCTTCCGCGATCTCGGACTCGAGATCCTTGTTGGTCGCGGCCAGGACCCGGACGTCCACCTGGATGGACTTGGACCCTCCGATGCGGGTGACCACGCCTTCCTGGAGCACGCGGAGCAGCTTGGCCTGGGCCGAGAGCGACATGTCGCCCACCTCGTCCAGGAAGAGGGTGCCGCCATCCGCCTGCTCGAACTTCCCTGCCCGATCGGCGAAGGCCCCGGTGAACGATCCCTTCATGTGCCCGAACAGCTCGCTCTCGATCAGCTCGGACGGGATCGCCGCGCAGTTGACCTCCACGAACGCCCGGTCCTGCCTCGGCGACGCCTCGTGGAGCGCGCGCGCCACCAGCTCCTTGCCGGTTCCGTTCTCGCCGGTGATGAGGACGCGCGCGGCGGTGGGCCCGACCTTCGCCACCAGCTCGCGCACCTCCTGGAGCGCCGGACTCCCTCCCACCATCTGGTAGCGACTCACGGCCGCCTCGCGCAGGCGCGCATTCTCTCCCACCAGCTCGGCGTGGGCGAGTGCGTTCCGAACGGTCAGCAGCAGGCGATCGGTGTCGAGCGGCTTCTCGAGGAAATCGAACGCGCCCCGCTGAGTGGCCTCGACCGCCGTGGCGATGGTCCCGTGCCCCGAGATCATCACGATCTGCGGGCCCGCGTCGAGATCGCGCAGACGGCTGAGCGTCTCCAGCCCGTCGAGCCCGGCCATCTTCACGTCGAGGAACACGAGATGCGGACGGAACTCGGTGTACAGCGTGATGGCCTCGCCGCCCGACGCGGCCACCCGCACGTCGAGATCCTCGTACTCCAGCACCTGCTTGAGCGCCTGGCGGATCCCCTGCTCGTCGTCCACGATCAGCACCCGATTGCTCATGAGCGCGTCGCTCCGTAGAGTGTGGCCCCACCGGGCCGGATGCGTATGGCCCTGATCCCGGGAGGCACTTTCACAGGCACCGTCCTGCGGGCCGGATCGCCGAGGGCACGCCCTACCAGCCCGGGCACCATCTCGTCCGGCACCGGGAAATCGCCGATGCGGAACGAGCGGACGCTCCACTCGCCCGCGCCGGGCCGCGTCACTCGGAGCGGGCCGGCCGCACGCACCGGCTCGGTCGGCCTGAGCGAGCCGCGGAGCGGCCCCGTCAGCTCGGGAGGCAGCCGCTCGGTGTGAAGTCGCGCGCTCACCTGGATCTCGTCGTCCAACAGATCGACCCGCAGCGAATCGAACTGGGAGCGCAGCTGCCCATCCATGCCGCTCCCCACCAGTGACGCGAACTCCGACGGGGTGAGCACGACCGAGTCGGCCCGCCATCCGTTCAGCGAATCCACCTTCGCCCTGGCCGACTCGAGGGAGCTGACCCCCGGCCGGCCGCTCGACGAGGGTACCGCGTGCCGGACGCGCTCCACCAGCCGGCGCGCCTCGAATTCCAGCCGGTCGCGATAGAGGTAGCCGAGACCGAGTGCGATGATGAGCCCGAGGCAGCCGAGCAGCTTGAAGGGGGCGGTGAGGCATCCCATCATGAGGCCAGCTCCATGGTGAGCCGCGGCTCGTACCGCGGCCCTCCGCTGGCAGACACGCTCTCGTAGAGGACCAGCTCGGACGCCAGGAACTCCACCGGCTGGTACTGGTTCGCCAGGCTGTCCAGCGCCCCGGGCGGAAGCCGCTGCCCCTCACGCACGCGTGCGAGGGTGACGTGGGGCCGGAACGGCGTGCCTTCCGGCGGAAAGCCGATGGCTTCGGCCCTCCGCTCCAGCCGGTCCTGCAGCAGCTCGAGCGCCGGTGGTGCCTCCAGTCCTACCCAGATGATCCGCGGCCGCCGGAAGTTCGGGAAGGCCCCGATCTCGGCGAGCCGGAGCGGCAGCGCACCGGTGCCCGGCACGGCCGCGCGCACCGCCTCCTCGATCACCTCGAGCCTCGCCGGGGGCACCTCGCCGAAGAACTTCACGGTCAGGTGGACGCCCTGGTCATGCACCAGCCGCAGCGGCCATCCGGGCTCGCGCAGCCTGGCGAGAAGGCGGGCGATCTCGCCGCGCGCAGGCTCGGGGATCGGCACCGCGGCGAACAGGCGCATCAGCGGGCAGTGCCCGGCACGAGCGACAGGAGCCGCCCCCGGCGATAGCCCGCGGGATCCATCCCCACCTCATCGAAGCCGAGCCCCTCGAAGAAGCGGCGGACCTCTTCCCACCGCGCGCGCACCAGCGCCATCTCTCCTTCCGTCACCTCCACGCTGGCGCGGCTTCCGTGGTGCCTGACCCGCAGATCGCCCACGATACCCAGAGAGCGGAGAAAGGCCTCCCCCTCCTCTACCTGCCGCAGCCGCTCCGGCGTGATCTCGAGTCCGTAGCGAACCCGGCTCGAGAGGCATGGCGCCGCGGGAGCGTCCCAGGTGGGTAGCCCCAGATCGCGCGACGCGGCTCTCACCGCCTCCTTGCTCCAGCCCAATTCGGCGAGCGGAGACCGGATCCCGGTCTCGCGGCCGGCCCGGAGACCGGGGCGGTGCTCGCCCAGGTCGTCGGCGTTGGTGCCGTCGACGACCGTCTCGAAGCCACGAGCCCGGGCCATCTCTCCCAGCCGAGTCCACAGCTCCGACTTGCAGAAATAACAGCGGTCGGGATCGTTGCGGAGATAGCGCGCGTCGTCCAGCTCATGGGTGTCCAGCTCGACCAGCGGCACGTGGAAACGTGCGGCGAGGTCCAGCGCCACCCGCCACTGGGCTTCGGGATACGACGGGCTGCGTCCGATGACGGCGAGGAACCGCTCGGGGCCGAGCGCTTCGCTCGCCACCACGGCGAGCAGCGCGGAGTCGACCCCGCCGGAGTACCCGAGCAGCACCTGGCCGAGCCCGAGCAGGTCCCGCCGCAGGAGATCGAGGTCTGACATGGCGGTGAAACTAAAACGAATCGCCACCCCGAGCGAAGCGAAGGGGTGCCGAGGCCGCTACTTTCTGACGGTGCCGGACGGCTATCTGGAGATCGCGCCCGACCTGCTGCTCCCGGTCTCGGAGCTCGACTACCGGGCCACCCGCTCGGGTGGTCCGGGCGGCCAGCACGTCAACACCTCGTCCACCCGCATCGAGGTGTGGTGGGACGTCCTCAATTCCCCTACCCTGACACCGGAGCAGCGGACCCGCCTTCTCGCCCGGCTCGCCCGCCGGCTCGATGGCGCCGGGCGCTTGAGGGTCGTGGCCTCGCAGTCGCGAAGCCAGCTCCGGAATCGCGAGGCGGCCACCGAGCGGCTGCGCGACGTGGTCGCCGCCGCCCTGGCGGTGCCCAAGCCACGGAAGCGCACCCGTCCGAGCCGAGCCGCCAAGGCCGCTCGACTCGAGGCCAAGCGCCGCCGCTCGGCCACGAAGCGTGAGCGCCGCACGCCTCCGCGAGACGACTGACGCCAACTCACGATGACGAGATCCCGATGAGCTCCAGCCTTCGCTTCTTCACGGCGGACGTGTTCACGACCGAGATGTTCGGCGGAAACCAGCTCGCGGTCTTCCCCTCCGCCATAGGGCTCGAGGCCAGGTTGATGCAGGCGATCGCCCGGGAGCTCAATCTCTCGGAGACGGTGTTCGTGTTCCCTGCCGAGAGCCCCGCCAACACCCGGAAGCTTCGAATCTTCACGCCGGGCGCCGAGCTCCCGTTCGCCGGCCATCCGACACTGGGCGCAGCGTTCGTGCTGGCATCCATCGGCGAGCTGGCCCTCCAGGGTGAGACCACGAAGATCGTGTTCGAGGAGGGAGTGGGCCCCGTTCGGGTGACGATCCGGGTCGAGAAGGGGGCGCCGACCTACTGTGAGCTCACCGCGGCGCGCCTTCCGGAGTTCGGGCCGCCACCCCCGCCGCTCGAGGATATTGCGGCGGTCCTCTCGCTGCGCCCGGACCAGGTCAGGACCGACGCGCTCTCGCCGCGCGGCGTCTCCTGCGGCGTCCCGTTCTTCTTCGTGCCGCTCCGCGACCAGGAGGCCCTCGCCCGGGCCCGGCCGAACCTGTCGGTATGGCAGCGGGCGTTCTCCACCTGGTGGGCACCGAACCTCTACCCGTTCGTGGAGAATGCCGGCCGCGATGGTGCGGACATCCGCGCCCGGATGTTCGGGCCCGACCTCGGCATCGTGGAAGACCCGGCGACAGGCTCGGCCGCGGCCGGTCTGGCGGGTTATCTGGCAGCCACCCGGCCCGCAGACAACGCAACGCTCCGCTGGGTGGTGGATCAGGGCATCGAGATGGGGCGCCCGAGCCGGCTGTACGTGGAGTGCGATCGGGTGGGAGAGCGCATCGAGGCCGTCAGAGTGGGCGGCTCATCGGTCATGGTGGGCGAGGCGCGCCTGCTAGTCCCGGTCCGCGGGTGACCCGACCAGTTGTGCGCGCCGGGCCAACCGTGCAATTTTCAGCATCTCCAATCCGCTTTCGTCCGGGTGCTAAGCCGCATCGCGCCGCCGGTCCAGACTTCGGTACTGGACGGCCTCGCTGACGTGCTGCGCGCTCGGCTCCGCGGCACCCTCCAGGTCGGCGATCGTACGCGCGATCTTGAGCACACGGTGGTAGGCACGGGCCGACAGCCCGAGCCGGTCGACCGCGTTCTTCAACAGCGACTCGACCGGGCCGGCCAGCCGACAATGCCGCCGGAGCTCGCGGGCGCCCATGTGGGCGTTGGCGTACAGCCCGATGTGGCTCCGGAAGCGGTGGCGCTGGGCGTCGCGGGCGCGCTCCACCCGGGCCCGGATCACCGCGCTCGATTCCTCGTCGGCACCCCCGGCGAGATCGCGATAGGCGACCGTCGGCACCTCGAGGTGGATGTCGATGCGGTCGAGCAGCGGACCTGAGACCCGGGACCGATAGCGCTCGACATCGATGGGGGCACAACGGCACGGCCGGACCGTATCGCCCAGGTAGCCGCAGGGACACGGGTTCATCGCCGCCGCCAGCATCATGCGCGCCGGGTAGGTCAGGCTCATCGCCGCGCGGCTCAGGGTGACCGTTCCGTCCTCCAGCGGCTGGCGCAGAACCTCCAGCACGCTTCGCCGGAACTCCGGCAGCTCGTCGAGGAACAGGACGCCGCCGTGCGCGAGGCTCACCTCGCCAGGCCGGGGCGACGAGCCGCCCCCGATGAGGCCGGCATCGCTCACGGTGTGGTGGGGTGCACGGAAGGGTCGCACGATGCAGAGGGACTGCCCCGGCGCCAGCAGACCGGCCACGCTGTGAACCCGCGTGGTCTCCAGCGCCTCCTCCATTGTCATGGAGGGCAGGATCGTGGGGAGGCGGCGGGCGAGCATGGTCTTCCCGGCGCCGGGCGGGCCGATCAGCAGAATGTTGTGGGCACCGGCCGCCGCGATCTCGAGCGCGCGCTTCGCGGCGGCCTGGCCACGGACGTCGGCGAAGTCCACCGGATCGGCGACCGGGCTCGACATGAGAACGCTCAAATCCAGGCGGGTGGCAGGGATCGGTCGCTCGCCCCTGAGGTGGGCGCACACCTCGGCGAGGGTGCGGGCGCCCCGCACCTCGAGGTCCCGAACGACCGCAGCCTCGGACAGGTTGTCCGCCGGAAGGATCAATGCGGTACACCCGGAGGACCGGGCGGCAAGGGCGATGGAGAGGGCCCCCCGGATGGGCCGGAGATCGCCCTCCAGGCCGACTTCTCCTAACACCATGGTCCCTTTGAGGTTAGCTTCCGGTATCTGGCCGCTGGCGACCAAAAGTCCCAGGGCAATCGGCAGATCGAGCGCGGAACCATCCTTGCGTATGTCCGCGGGAGCCAGGTTCACCGTGATCCGCCGCAGGGGAAATTGAAAGCCGGCATTGGCGAGGGCCGCGGAGACCCGCTCCCGCCCCTCCTTTACTGCTCCGTTCGGCAGGCCTACGGTGGAGAAGGACGGCAGCCCGCTGCTGATGTCGACCTCGACTTCGACCGGAAACGCGTCGATACCCAGGACGGCGGCGGATCGGATTCGCGAGAGCATGGCGGGGCGGCGGTGAAGGTGCCGGCAAGCTAGACCACTCCGCCGCCCCGCAGGTACCGGTGACCTCACCGTAAGGACCCGAAAAACGCAGCCCCGTTCTGGAGCCCGATGATGCGTCTTGCCCGTTGGCACTTTCTGCCTTTCCTGGTCGCCGCCTGTGCCATGCCCAAGGCCGGCGCCGCCCCCGTCGCGCCCGTCGAGCGCGCCTGGGCCGTGCCGACGCTGGAGCTGTATCAGGCGTGGTGGATCAAGACGGAAGAGTGCTCCGGGCTCCGCGGTGACATGTCCCAGGTCACCTTCTACGCCGTGGACTCGCCCTCCGGCGCGATCTCGCTCGGCACCGAGGTGGCGCACGGCTGGTGGATGCGCAGGGGAAACAGGATCTATCTCCCTGCCAACGCCCTCGGTGAGGAATGGCTGGTCCGGCACGAGATGCTGCACGCCCTGCTGCAGCGGGGCTCGCACCCGCCGGAGAAGTTCGTCAAGGCCTGCCACCTCTCCTCGCTCAAGACCTGGCGGGACTCGACCCTGGCCGCCGATCCCCTGAATCCCGAGGGCCGCTGAAGGCTCCGGCGGCCCTCGTTTTGCTGCAAGTTCTGGCGGTTCGTTCGCGTACCAGCATTCTTCTCCAGAGATTGCATCCGGCAGTCCGCCTGGCAATCTGCGGGAGCATCAGGCGATGAAGTCTTTCCCCCGGGCGCGTTGGATCGCGCTGACATCAGTCGTAGCGCTCGCCTTCCTCAGCGGCGCGTGGCTCACCCGAGCCAAGCCGTCCGCCCGGGGTAGCGTGTACCAGCAGGCCCGTCTCTTCGAGAATGTGGTCGGGGCCATCAATCGCCATTACATCGACTCGCTCGGCGAGGGCGACCTCTACCAGCGCGCTGCCGCGGCCCTCGTGACCTCCCTGAACGACCCCTACGCCGAGCTGCTGGTCCACGAGAGCTATCGCGAGTACCAGCGGCAGATGACGGGCACCCAGCTGGACCTCGGCGTTCAGGACGCCCCCACTGAGTCCGGCGCCGGCCTGGGCGAGGGCGCGACCGTTGGTGCCGGAGACGAGATCCTGAGCATCGACGGCAGGAGTACTGCCGGCTGGAGCACCTCGAAGGTCGAGGACGCGCTGCGGCGAGGCACCGGGTCGAGCGTCACCGTTGTGGTGCGCCCGGTCGGCTCCGATCGGCCCGTCGTACGCCGGATCACGCGCACTCCCGTCCACGTGCCCGCCGCGTCCCCGGGAGTGCTGCTGGACGGGGGCGTGGGTTACGTCGTGCTGCACCGGATGAGCGATCACGCCGCCGACGAGCTTCGCGCCGCGGTCGACCGTCTGAAGAACGCGGGAATGAAGGCGCTGGTGCTGGACCTCCGCTCCAATCCGGGCGGCCTCATCCGCGAGGGCGTGAAGGTCGCGGGTCTCTTCCTCCAGCCGGGCGACACCGTGGCCGTGAGCCGGGGCCGCGCGACGACGTCCCGGGTCTATCTGGCGTCGGAGTCCGCCGGCTGGGACGACATCCGGCTGGTACTGCTGGTGAATCGCGGGACGGCCAGCTCGGCCGAGGTCATCGCGGGTGCGCTCCAGGATCACGACCGCGCCGCGATCGTCGGGACCCCCACCTACGGCAAGGGCGTGCTCCAGACGACCTATCCCCTCGGTGAGGAGGTGGCGCTGAAGCTCACTACTGCGAAGTGGTTCACCCCCAGCGGCCGCTGGGTGCAGCGCCCTCCGGCCCAGGCTGTCGGCGCCGCAGGAAACCGCACCCCGGCCCTCGAGCCTCAGGTCTTCCGCACCGTGGCCGGTCGGCCGATCCCGGACCAGAGCGGCATCCTCCCGGACCTGACGGTGCGCTCGTCCCTGCGGACCGACGGAGAGCGGGTGCTGTACACCGCGCTGGGCGACGATCTCGAGCGCTTCCGGCGGGTGCTGAGCGCGTACGCCGCCGAGCTGCGGGCCGACGGCAGCGTGACCGACGAGGCGTTTCAGGTGACGGCGCAGATGCGGGAGGGGCTCTACCAGCGGCTGCTGGAGGAGGGCGTGTCGCTGAGCCCGGAGACCTACCAGGACGCGTCGGGGTACGTCACCGACCAGCTGGGCTACGAGATCGCCAGGGAGTTGTTCGGCACGGAGTCGGTGGTGCGCCGCCAGGCGAAGGCCGACCGCCAGCTCCAGGCCGCGCTCCGGCTTCTCCGCACCGCCGACTCGCAGCAGGAGGCGATCACGTCGGCGGTGGCGGCCCAGGCGGCGGGCCGGGCGAGGTAGGAGCCCGGCCCGAAGGAGTGCCCTACACGGGCAAGTGCACCGTGATCGTCGTCCCCTGCCCCGCCGCGCTCTCCACCTCGATCCGCCCGCTCCAGCTTTCCACCAGCCGCTTGACGATCGCGAGTCCCAGGCCCGAGCCGCTGGTGGTGGTCGAGAAGCGCGGCTCGAAGATCCGGGGCAACAGGTCGGGCGGGATCCCCGAGCCGTCATCCGAGACGCGGATCTCCCCCGGCCCGACACGCACCTTCACCCGGGTCGCGCCGGCGTTTCGCGCGTTCTCGAGCAGGTTCACCATCACCTCCTTCACTTCGTCCTTGCGAGCCGCACCGAATGCGCGCTGGCTGGTGACCAGCTCGACCTCGCATCCTTCCTCCGCGAGGCGGTAGAGGTCGACCACCTCGCCGACCGTGGCACCCAGATCGATCGAGGCGAGCGGCTCCTCCTCGCCGGCCGGGGCACCGAAGCGGCTGAACGCGCGGGCGATGGTGTCCAGCCGGTCGATCTCGGCCAGCATCCGCTCGGCGGTTTCGTCCAGCGTGTCGTCGAAGTCGCCCCGCCGGTCGCGGTACACCCGCCTCAGATGTTGCATGCCCAGGCGCATCGGCGTGAGCGGGTTCTTGATCTCGTGCGCCACCTGCCGGGCCATCTCGCCCCAGGCCAGCACCCGCTCCGCGCGGGACAGGTCGGTGACGTCGTTGAGCGCGATCACCACGCCCCGCACGTCGGGCCCGAGCGGAGCCAGCTGGACCGTGAGCCGGCGGCCGCCCACCTCCAGCTCCGCCGTCGACTCCGCATCGGGATCCCGAAGAAAGCGATGGACCACGAGCGCGAGCGGCGCCCATCCGGGACCGAGCCGCTCGAGAAACGGCTCGCCCTCGCGAAGGGTGGTGCCGAGAATGTCCACCGCCTGGGGGTTCGCGATGAGGACCCGCCCCTCGGGGTCGAGACCGACCACGCCCGTCGCGACGGTGGCGAGCACGGCCGCCGTGCGCTTCCTCGCCTCCTCCAGGGCGTTCTGGCTCGATCTGATATCGTCCGCCATGCGTTGGAAGGCCCCGAACACCGGCTCGAATTCCAGGGGCGGATTCACCGAGCGCGAAGGCATCGCATCGCCCTTGCCCAGTGCCAACGCCAGGCGGCGCAGCTCGGCCACCGGCCGGGAGAGCGCTCGCGACGCCCGCCCGGCGCCCGCCAGCGCCGCGCCGACACCCATCAGCGTCGCGAGGAGCAGCACCAGCGCCAGATCGAGCCGCCGGACCGACAGCGAGGCGTCCTCCGCCAGCTGGGGAGTGGCGAGGACGCCGAGCGCCTCGGGGAACCCGGGCTGCACCACCCGATACCCCACGCGCTCGCGCAGCCGGGGAATCGAGCCGTCGCGGGTCACCTCCAACTCGCCCTCGAGCGCGAGCGTCGCGAACGCGGCGGGATCCATCAGCTGGGGCATGACGCCCAGATCCTCCAGCACCTGGGTGCTGGCACCCACCAGCCGCCCTCCCCGGTAGAAGGCCAGATCGGCGTCGATGCGGCGGCTCAGCTCCCGGAGCCGCTCGTCCACGCCGTCCCCGGCGGTCAGCGAGCCGCCGGCCGTGATGGCGGCGTCGCGCAGCGTCTGGGTGATCAGCAGGTCCCGGCTTCGCTCCACCTCGTCGGCGAGCCGGGTGAAGCTCCATGCGGCAAAGCCCACCGCCGGCAGTATGAAGAAGGCGCCGAGGGTGGCCGCCAGCCGGATCCGGAAGGAGCGCGAGAGACTCTTCCATCGCGGTTTCGGGAGCGGGGCGCCCGAGACCACCTCGGCGAGAAACCACAGCGAGCCCAGGACGGCGACGTCGAGCAGCACTACCAGCACACCCCGCACGAAGAGCGGGACCGGCCCCCGGAGATCCACCGCGGCGTGCACCACCCGGGCGCCGCCCGGCAGGTGCAACGGGTACTCGTTGCGGACGACCCAGCCTTCCCGACGCCACCGGGGCGTCGGGATGTGGGCCGCCGGGCCGGCGGGAGGCGACAGCGTGAGGCGATACAGCGGCGACCGCACCCGGCCCGGCTCCAGCAGGCGGCCCACCCGCCCCGGAGTGACCAGCTGGGAACGAGGCCCCACGGACACGCTCATGACTTCCTCGGGCGTGACCCACACCAGGAGCACATAGTGGATGCCCGGTACCCGCGAGAGCTGGACGATGCGCTGCTGCTGCTCGTCGCCAAGCTCCTTCACCATCGTTGAAAGCAGCGACAGCGGGAGATCGAGCGAGTCGAGGGGCAGCTCGTCGATCAGTGCGCCGGATCGGGACCAGAGCGCGAGGTGGGACGGATAGCCCTGCTTGCCCAGAGCGGAGCCGTGCCACAGCGCGTACATCTCGGACGCAGTCGTGGGCGAGGGCCCCTCCAGCACCTGCTCGCCGAACCGCCCGAGCAGCGGGACGGCGAGGGGGTCCGGCTCGAGGCCGAGCCGGGCGATGTCGCGCTGCGCCACCTGGATCTTGCCCGTGAGCTCGGCGCCCCAGGTCACCAGCGCGGCGGCGCTGCCGGCCACCAGCGCGATGCCGCCGATGGTGGCCCACCGCGGAGCGGGGAGCGCCACAAGCAGGAGTGCGGGAGTCCAGAGAAAGGTGTACCAGTCGGGCCAGCCGCCGCGGGGGCTCCAGACCACCACGCCGATCGTGGCGGCGGCCGCCGCGATCGCCACGCCGGCCACGATCCGGGTCGCGGTGGGTCTTCCTGCTCCGAAACCCCGCAACAGCGCCGCGGTGGGGACGATGAGGGCCGCCGCCGACACAAGGATCGCCAGATGCCAGCTCAGCCAGAGTCCGACCGAGACCCCGCCCGCCGGGGGTGTGATGCCCCGGCCCAGGCTGCTGATGAGATAGGGAGACACCAGGAGCTGCACGGCGCCGAGCGCCAC
>CAMPKP010000085.1 GCA_946887295.1 uncultured Gemmatimonadota bacterium
CCTCTTCTCTCCCCCCACCCCCACCGGCACCTGGGTCCTCGCGGCTATGGTCACTCGCTCCCCCGCATTGGGAATCGGGTCTCCGGGGCGAAGTCGAAGGTCCACTCGGACGTCGGTTGCCATTCCCACCGCATGCAAGTGGTTTCCCATGTCCACGACCCGCTCGACCACCAGCTCGAACGATGGCTCGCCTTCGCCGAGCATCCAGGCCCCCGCCGGCACGCCGATCGTCCGCCCGCGTGCCGTGACCACCGAGTAGCCCAGCAGCTCCGCGGTCGTGCGGTCGGGGGGCCGGGCGTAGATGGCGGCCTTCGGCCCCGCGGCGCGCACCCGCCCTTCGACCAACACCACGAGATGATCGGCCAGCCGGAACGCCTCCTCGCGATCGTGGGTGACGAGGATCGTCGTCGCGGCGAAGGTGGCGAGCATGCGCGGCAGGTCGTCGAGCAGCTGGACCCGGGTCACCCGGTCGATGCCGGTGAGCGGCTCGTCGAGCAGCGTGACCGGCGCCCGAAGCGCGAGGGCGCGGGCGAGATTGGCTCGCTGGGCCTCACCGCTGGAGAGCTGCCGGGCCGGCCGGTCGAGGACCGGCTGGATGCCGCACTCGCTCGCCGCTTCGGCTATGCGCGCGCTCCGGTCGGCCGGAGGAAGCGCTCTGAGTCGGAGCGCCAGATCGAGGTTGCGGCGCACGCTCCCCCCGACGAACACCGCCTCCTGAAAAGCGAACCCCACGTGGCGCCGGGACGCGAGATCGCGGGTCACGAGTCTCCCGCCGATCCGCACCGCACCCGCCGAAGGCCGTTCGAGCCCGCCGATCAGACGCAGCAGCGTCGTCTTCCCCGAGCCGTTGGGGCCGAACACGGCGGTCGTGCTGCCGCCCGCGAACGCGAGCCGGGCGATGTCGAGCACCGTGCGGCCGCCCCGCTCGAACCGCAGGCCCTCGACCGCGACGTCCATCAGCCGTTCCGGCGCTGCTGCACCAGTGTGAGGAGCAGGTTGACGGCAAACGCGAGCGCGAGCAGCAGACAGCCGAGCGCCAGGGCCACCGGCAGGTTGCCGCGGCTCGTCTCGGTGACGATCGCCGTGGTGAGCACCCGCGTGCTTCCGCGGAGGTTGCCGCCCACCGTCATCGAGGCACCGACTTCCGACACGATCGCGCCGAAGCCGGCCATCACCGCCGCGAGCAGCCCCAGGCGGGCTTCGCGGCTCAGGATCCAGAGCTTGCGCAACCGCCCCGCGCCGAGGGTCGTCAACAGATCGGGCAGCTGCGCCGGCAGCGCCTGGATCGAGGCGGCGGTGAAGCCTACGACCAGCGGCGTGGCGATGACGAACTGCGCGATGACCATCGCCTGCCTGGTGTAGATCAGGCCCCAGTCACCCAGCGGCCCGCTGCGGGTGAGCAGCAGCCAGACGACCAGGCCCACCACTACCGGCGGCATCCCCATTCCGGTATTCACGGCGCCGAGCAGCACGGTGCGTCCGGGGAACCGCCCCCGCGCGAGCGCATACCCCAGCGGAACCCCGATCAGCATGGCGAGCAGCGTCGCCACTCCCGAGATCGCGAGCGTCCGGCCGATGATGCGGAACAGCTCCGCGTCCCCGCCGGTGATCAGCGCGGCCGCATCGCCCATCAGGGCAGGCCCTTGCCGGCGTCGGGAAAGAAGAGCGGCTGTCCGAACCGGGCCGTGCCGAAGGCGCCGATCATCGCCTGGACCCGCTTCGACGCCAGAAACTCGACGAGCGCGCGGGCAGCGGCGGGCCTGACCTTCGCATGCCTGGCCGGATTGACGACGTACGCGTGATAGACGTTCAACAGCTTGGGGTCGCCTTCCACCAGGGGGACGAGGTCGAGCCGCTCGCGAAGCGCGAGGTAGGTGCCGCGGTCGGTGAGAGTGTAACCCCGGCGCTCCGAGGCGACCAGCAGGGTGGCGCCCATGCCCTGTCCGGTCTCCTCCCGCAGGCCGAGCGTCGCCGGATCCACTCCCGCCGCGCTCCAGAGCTCCAGCTCCTTCTGCTCCGTGCCCGAGCCGTCACCCCGCGAGATGAAGGGCGCTCCGGCCGCGATCCTGCGCATCGCCGTCGCGAGGTCCGCGCCGCGAACCCCCGCCGGATCCTGCTTCGGTCCGGCGAGGAGGAAATCGTTGTGCATGATCCGCCGCCCCTCCACGAGGTCACCGCGCTCGATGTACGGGCGTTCCGCCTCCGGCGCGTGCACCAGCACGGCGTCGGCATCGCCGGTGCCCGCCATCGCGAGCGCCGCGCCGCTGCCGACCGCGATCACCTTCACCTCGATGCCGCGCTCCGCCCGAAAGACCGGGAGCAGCGAGTCGAGCAGTCCGCTGTCCTGGGTGCTGGTGGTCGTGGCCAGCACCATGTCCCGGCTTTGCGCCCGTTCCGCAGGGGCATGCAGCAGGCCAGCGCCGAGCAGCAGGAAGGCGAGACGGCCGAAGAAGGGGAGCATCGGAACCTCGCGTGGAAGGATCGCGCAAACCTATCGGCCCCAGAAGCGATAGGCAACGTCTTGCCTATCGATCCGGTCACCGATACGTTCGGATGCCGGTGGCCTTGAAGCTCGCATGAACCGTCATGCCCTCGCGCAGGCCAAGGCCGTCCACCGCCTCGCGCGTGACCTCGGCCACGAGGGGCGGCCGGGTGCCCAGCACCACCCGGATGCGCTCGCCCGAGGGCGGCTCGGGTGCCAGCTCGAGGATGGCGCCGACGAAGACGTTCTGGGCGCTGCCCTCGGGCGCGTGGGGGTGGATGGTGATCTGCCGGGGGTCCACCGTGACGAACACTTCGCCCGGTCCCCCGGCGTCGGCCACGGCGAGCTCGCCCTCGGCGATCCGGACCGTCGCGGCGCCCGGGCCGGCTCCCGCGGTGCCCGCGAACAGGTTGGTGCCCATCAGCTCGGCCACGTAGCGCGAACGGGGATATCGCAGCAGCTCGTCCCGGGTGCCGGTCTGGGAGACGCGGCCGCGCTCGATCACCGCGATCCGGTCGCCGAAGAGCAGGGCCTCGATGGGGCTGTGAGTCACGTACAGCGTCACGCAGCCGAGGGCGCGGAGCAGGTCGCGCAGCTCGCCGCGCACGACCCGCCGGGTCTGCAGGTCGAGGGCGGCCAGCGGCTCGTCGAGCAGCAGCAGCCGCGGGTCGAGGGCCAGGGCACGGGCGAGCGCCGCGCGCTGCTGCTGCCCGCCCGAGAGCATCGAAGGCTTGCGCCGGGCCAGCCCGGCGATGCCCGCGCTTTCGAGAGCCCGGGCCACCCGCGGCGCGACGGTGCGGCGACGCGCCCCTCGCGCTCGAAGGCCGAAGGCGACGTTCTGTTCGACGGTGAGATGGGGGAAGAGGGCGTAGTCCTGCGAGACGTAGCCCACGTCCCGCTGCCACGCCGGCACCGCGATTCCGGCGTCGGGCTCGGCGTACACCACGCCATCGAGCGAGATCCGCCCGCGCACGGGCTGGTCGAGCCCTGCGGCGAGCCGGAGGAGAGTGGTCTTTCCCGCCCCGCTCTCGCCCACGATCACGGTGGTCGAGCCCGGAGCCGCCCGGAGCGCGGCCTGGAGCTCGAACCCGCCCCGGCGGCTAAGGACGTCCAGCTCGAGCACGGTCGAAGCCGCCGATCCACGAGGGTGCCAGGCGGATGGAGAGAAGAATGCCGACTGAGAGGGCGAGGAGAATGACCGACATCGCCACCGCGGCGTCCAGGTCCGTCTGCAGCGCGACGTAGACGGCCAGCGGCATCGTCTGCGTCACGCCGGGGAGGTTGCCGGCGAAGGTGATCGTCGCACCGAACTCGCCCAGCGCCCGCGCCCACGTCATGCCGGCGCCGGCGAGCATCGACGGAAGCGCCAGCGGCAGCATCACCTGCCGGAGGGTGCGGGCCGGGGAAGCGCGCAGCGTGGCCGCCGCGTCGAGGTAGCGAGGCTCCACCTCGCTGAGCCCCGCGCGCGCGGCCGAGATGAAGAAGGGCGCGGCGATGAACGCCTGCGCGAGCACCACGGCCAGCGTCGTGAACGGGATCGAAACGCCGAGCAGCGCGAGCGTCCCGCCGGCGGGGCTGTTCCGGCCGAAGGCGAGCAGCAGCGCGAGACCCGCGACAGTCGGCGGGAGGACCATCGGCAGATCGATGAGCACTTCGACCAGCCGCTTGCCCCGGAAGGACCGCGTGGCGAGGAGATACGCCACCGGAAGTCCGAGGATTACGACCAGTGCCGTCGCGGCAGCGCTGGTGACGAGGCTCAGCCGCAGGGCCTGGAGGAGTATCGGGTCGGCCATGCGCGCCGGCAGCTCGCTGAGCGGAACCCGCGACACGAGGGCGGCGAGCGGCAGCCCCAGCAGACAGGAGAGCCCCGCGATGCCGAGTCCCAGGACCAGGCGAAAGGAAACCCCCATCAGGGAGCCGGCGGCGGTATGAACCCGTGCTCGGCCAGCGCCCTTCGTCCTTCCGGGCCACGGATCAGATCGATGAACGCGCGCGCCGTGGCCGGCGCCGAGGAGGCCGCCAGTGCCACGATGGGATAGCTCGCGGTGACGTTCGCCTCCGGCGGGATCTGCAGCGTGCGAATTCGGCCGGCGAGCCCGGAGGTGACGTCCGATTGGTAGACCATCCCCGCGTCGGCCTCGCCGAGCTGCACCTTGGCCACTACGCCTTTCACGTTCTCCTCCTCGGAGACCACGTTGGCGAGGACGCGCTGGCCGTAATCGAGGCCGAAGCCGGGCCGCCGGGAAAGCTTCCGGAGCACTTCCCGGCTGTATGCGCCCGCGGGCACGGCTCCGGCGGCGAGCACGAGCTTGAGTCCCGGGCGCGACAGGTCCTCGAGTCGCTCGATCGCCGCCGGGTTCGCGGCGGGCAGGATCACCACGATGCGGTTGTGCGCGAAGACGACGGGGTCACCGGCGGCGAGTCCCCGGTCCCGTACGCGGACCATCCAGCGCTCGTCGGCGGAGGCGAAGACGTCCGCGGCGGCGCCCTGCTCGATCTGCGTGGCGAGCTGCTGCGAGCCCGCGAAGTTGAAGCGCAGCGTGAGGCCGGAGTGCAGGAGGCGGAAGCGCGCGCCGATATCCTCGAAGACCCGGGTGAGCGAGGCGGCCGCGAAGACGGTGAGACTCGAGGGGGCCGGAGGCCGAGCCTGCGCGCCGGCGTGCGTCGCGCTCCCTGTGGCGCCGATCGCGGCCAGCGCGAGCAGCCCTCGAAGCGCGCTCATGCGGCACCGGGCTCCCGCCCGATCATGATCTCGGTGGACTTGATGACCGCGATGACCTCGTCGCCGGCGGCGAGGCGAAGCCGCTCCGCGGATCCGCGGGTGATGACGGAGACCAGCTCCTGGTCGCCGATCAGCATCCGGATCTCCGCCATCACGCCTTCGGCCGCGACGGAGACGATGGTGCCTCTGAGCCGGTTCCTGGCACTGAGGTCCAGCCCTCCGGCGAGCTCCACCCTCGGCCTCGGCCCGCCCAGCAGGTCGTCGAGGTCCCGCCGGTCGAACAGCCACTTCCGGCCGATTCTCCGGCCCGGCAGCCTGCCGGCGCGAGCCAGCGCCTGGACCCGCTTGGTGTTGAGGCGGAGGTATCCGGCGGCCTCTTCCGTGCTGAGCAACTCCATGTGTCCTCCTAAGTGCCCCTAAGCTACCTCGTGAGAACGAAGAGGCAACTCCATGTACCTCCAATGGGCGGCTCTCGTCCTGATGCTCTCCGCGGCTCCGGTCCGCCTCCAGGCCCAGCAGACGGCCCCCTCCTCGGACTCCACGGGGGTACGCTGGAGCGGCTACCTCCAGGCCCGGGAGATCTATCGGAGCGGAGCCGGGCTCACGGCGTCCATCAACCGGGCCCGGCTCTCGGCCGCGGGCAACGCCGCCGGGGACGTCACCTGGCGGGTGCAGGGGGAGTTCCGCACCGGCTCGGTGGGGACCGGCCGAGCCAGCGTCTCGCTCCAGGATGCATACCTGCGGTACCAACCCGGGCCTCTCGGGCTGCAGGCCGGGCAGTTCAAGACGCCCTTCAGCCGCGAGTTCATCATGTCGCTCGCCGATGTGGAGACGGCCGACCGGGCAGTCGCGGTGGACTCGCTCGCACCCAAGCGGGACATCGGCCTGATGGCCGACTACGATGTCCACGGCGTCGCGCAGGCATCGCTCGGGGTGTTCAACGGGGAAGGGCAGAACCTCACCACCACCGCGGACTCCAGTCTCCTGGTGGTCGGGCGAGCCACCGGGCGGCCGCTCCCCTTCCTTACGCTCGGCGCCAGCGTGGCGGACTACGCCGGAGACAGCACCCGCTATGGCGTGGACGTCTCGCTGGAGCACGGCGGCCTGACGGCGCGGGGCGAATACCTGGGGCAGCGGCGCGACGATGCGAAGGCGGACGACAAGGGTTGGTACGGGCTCGCGGCGTACCGGGTGGTTCCGTGGCTGCAGCTCACGCTGAGGCAGGAGGACTTCCGCCGTTCCGCCATCTCAGAGGACAGCCGGCATCGCGCCACCACCGCGGGAGCGAACTTCGGGTTCTCGGGGGGAAAGGTCCGGCTGACTGTGAACTACGCGTCGAGGAAGATCGGAGTGCCCGGCGCCCGGAGGGGGACGCTGGTCGGCCAGGCGCAGATCAGATTCTGAGCCCGCGCCCGGTCAGGCGGTGCGTTCCCCGCTCCATTGGCGGAAGAGCCCGTCGCAGTACTGCACCTTGTCGGAGCTGAGGGTCTTCACCCGCCTTCCATCGGCGAGAACGGCGAACGCACAGAACTGCGCCACGGTCGGCTTGCCGTTCGGCCCGGTGCACTCCCGGATCGCCTGGCGGTTCACCGTCACCCACACCGACCTTCCCGGGTTTCGCCGCTGCCAGGTTGCGCATCGGGCGTCGATGTCGGGGTCCACCTGCAGTCCTTCCGGCTGAACCACGATCCGGCTCACCTTGGCGGCTGCCGCGGCCCGTGGTGTCCGCGAGGACCGCCCGCCCGCAGGGGCCGAGTCCGCCTTCGTCTGGCCGGCAGCCGGGCGCACGAACTGCCACGGCGTACAGCGCTCGGGGGTGAGCCGGCCGCGCGTCATCGGGGCGACGCAGGAGTAGCCGCTCGCGGTCTGCCCCGCCTGGGGCGCGGGCACCCGCAGGGTATCGGTGTACTCGTTCGCCGGCACCGTGGCCACCTGCGAGATCGCGCCGTCGTCGACTCCGACCTCCACCCGCGCCGACTCCGCGATCTCGGGTCCGCGCGGCAGGACGAGGCGCCAGTCCACCACGACCCGGAGCGAATCGCCCTCCTGCACGATGTTGGAGCGGACGTCGATCGCCTGCGTGACCCGTCGGGGCGCACCCTGGCCGGGAGCACGGAACATGAAATACCACACCGCCGCGCCGGCCGCCATCAGCAACAGCAGGACCAGGACGAGCCAGCGACACCCGCTGCGCCGGCCCACCGGCTCGACGTCCACGACCTTCGGCTGCCGCGCCACTAGCGGCCGGCCTCCAGGACGTCCATGCCCTGCTCGAAGACGATGTCCACCGGGATTCCCTTCTCTCCCAGGCGGTCGAGATCCTGCTGGAGCGCGGCGGGAATGGTCGCGCGCTCGCGCATGAAGCGCGTCACTCCCGCATAGTCGCCGTCGCCCTGGAACCGGAGGATCCTGGCCGCCATCGAGTCCACCGCGGCCCGCATCCGGGGGAAGTCCACCCGATACCGGCCGCTCGCCGAGTCGCGGGTGAACGCGCCGCGCTCCTCGAGGAACGAGAGCTCCGCGGCGTTGGCCCGCCCGTGGGCGTTTCCGGCGCCGAAGCGGATCGAGCGGAAAATGCTGGCGAGGAAAGTCACGTAGTTGTCGTCGAGGTCCACGTCCGGCAGCTCTCCCTGCTGCTGCAGGCGGGTGATCATGTAGAGACCGAGGATGTCGGCTTTCCCTTCCTCGAGCGCCCCCGCCTGCTCCTTCAAGGCGTCCCGCACCGTACCGGTACCGGCCAGGGTGTTCTTGATGCCCAGGCCGTGAGCCACCTCGTGGAACATGACGTTGGCGAAGAAGGCATCGAAGTCGATGTGCTCCCGCTGGTCGTCGGCGATCATCTGCTCGCCGATCGGCACCAGGATGCGGTCGAACTTGGCCCGCATCGCGTTCTTCAGCTGGAGCCGGCGGGTGCCCTTCCGGAGCTGGACCTGCTCGTCGTTCGGCAGGTTGATCGCGATGGTCTTGGAGCCCGCGTTCGACTGCCCGGTGTAGTACACCGCGTCGTAGGCGTTGAGGTCGGAATCCGTGCCGGGCTTCTCCCGCTTGTACGGCTCCGGCACCGGCAGCCCGCGCTGCAGCGCGGGGAGGAGGCTGGCGTACCGGGCGAGCCGCTCGCTCCACTGCCGGTCCTTGACCAGTACGTACGCCTCGTGGGCGGCCTTGTAGCCGAAGAGCCCGTCGTCGTAGGTCTCGATCGGGCCGATGACGATATCCAGCCCGTTGGTCTTCATGTCCATCCAGGCGAGGTCACTCGGCTGGTAGTCGTCCGTCTCGAGGGCGCGGGCCCGAAGCTCGAGATACCGCTTGAGCCCCTTGTCGTCCGCGAGCGCGGCGGCTTCGCGCAGACTGGCGGCTGCGCGCCGCGAGGGCTCCGCGAACACCTCGTGATACGGCACGGCGACGAGGCCGCCCGAGGAATCGCGCCGGACCAGCGTGTAGAGGCTGCGAAGCGACGCGCCGGCGGCGGGTGACACCTTCGCCGCGGCCTCGAACTCCTCCTTCGTCATGTCGCTCGGGTAGAAGGCCGCGCCCGCGGGCCTCGGCCCCACGCCCGGCACGAACGGCCGGTTGTCGTCCAGCCGGTCCCAGGGTCCGTAGTTGAGCCGGACGTACGCCTGTGTGGCCGAGTCGTGGACCGCGGCGAGCAGGGAGTCGCGGGCGGGGTAGACCTGCTGCCAGAAGACCGTGTCCATCTGCTGCGCGGCACGGATGAGGAGCGGGAGCATGCGTCGCTCCCGGTCGCTCAACGCGCTCAGGTCGGCGGTGAGCCGCACCGGTGTGTATTGCGCCAGCTTCTGTGCGATCGCGGGCCCGGCCCCGGCCCCGGAGGCCATGGTGTCATCCGCTTCCGAGCCCCGGCATGCGGTCGAGCCTGCGGCCAGCACCACCATCCAGGAACGAATCCACCGCCTCATGCGACGCACTCCGTTGCCGTTGTGGAGCCTTCAGGCCAGCTCGATGGGGCCTTCGACCGAGATGTCGGCCGGCAGCCCGTCGACCACCATCGTGACGCGGGCACGGAGGGCCTCCCGGCCGCTCAGCGCGCCGGATTCAAGCCCTGCCGCCACCGCCTTTTCCACCTCGCGTTGCGCCGTGACCCCGAACTGCTTGAGCAGCCGGCGCAGGGAGATGTTGAACCGCTCCTCGTCCATGGGCACCTCGCTCCAGTGATTCCCTATCCTACACGAGCCGAAGCCGGCGCTGAACCCTTCAACGTCCCTCCAGCTCCCGCTCGCCGGGGACGTGCCGCTCCGCCCGGCCCTCGCCGGGGTGGGACTTGGCCTCGAGGTAGCGCTCGCCCTTGAGCCGGATGAAGGTGACGAACTGCTCGTACTCCTCTTCCGACAGCGCGTCGGCGATGCCGGGGATGAGGCCCTTCACCAGGGTGATCCGCTCCTCGAGGGCCAGCGCGCTCGCCTGATCCACGAGGGCCCTGATGGCGGGATGGTTCATCCATGCGGTCTCGGGCGAGGTGGTCATTGGGAGCGACTCCAGGTGGGTGTGGTGCGCCATCGGCGCGACGCCGGGCCATGGGAGCCGGTCCCGGCGACTGCCGCCCGGCACCCCGCCGCTGATAGCTGATAGCCGATAAGTACCGACACCACAAGGGGCCGCGACGCGGCCCCAGGGGTATCGGCGAGCTCACTTGTCGTCGGCGAGCCTGACGCGCTCGACCCGGCGGCTTTGGGCCCGGGGATTGAAGATGCGGAGTGTCACGATGCTGCCCGGCTTCTCGGCCGCAAGCGCCTTCCGGAGGTCCGATTCGGTACGAACCGGCTTGCCTTCCACCGACAGGATGATGTCGGGCCCGCCCCGCTGGGGATCGTCGTACAGCACGTCCCAGGCGGGTCCGCCCGGCGTGACGTCGGTGACGATCAGCCCTCGGGTGTCGGCCGGCAGCTGGAGCTCGGCCGCCGCATCGGGCCCGACCGGCTCGACGCTGATGCCGAGCCGGTTCATCGCGGTGCCGCCGGCCGCGTCGTCTCCCGGCGCGTCGGGGCCGTTGCCGGCCGCCACCTGCGGGGTGTCGTTGAGCGCCTGGAGCTTGACGTCGAAGGTCTTGCGCACGCCGCCCTTGCGGGCCACCTCGACCTTGACCACCTCGCCCGGCTTCCGGAAGCCGATGATCTGCTGGAGCTGGCCGACGTACTCGACCGGCTTCCCGTCCACGCCGACTATGATGTCACCCGGCTCGATGCCGGCGGCCTTCGCCGGGGAGTCCTCGCTCGGGATGTCCTTCACCACCACGCCGCGGATGGCCGGGAGGCCGACGTACTCGGCGTCCGCCAGCGAGACATCGGCGATGGAGACGCCGAGCGCCGCGCGGTGCACCGTGCCCGACTCGATGAGCTGGTTCATGACCGTGCGGGCCAGGTTGATCGGAATGGCGAACCCGTAGCCGGAGTAGAAGCCGGTCTCGCTCGCGATCGCCGAGTTGATCCCGATGACCTCGCCGCGGACGCTCACCAGGGGACCGCCGGAGTTGCCCGGGTTGATGGCGGCGTCGGTCTGGATGAAGTCCTGGATGCTGCCCTGGCCCCTGCCCGGGAGGCCGTTCAGGGCGCGGCCCTTGGCGCTGACGATGCCCGAGGTGACGGTGAAGGTGAGGCCCTCGCCCAGCGGATTGCCGATCGCCAGCACCCATTCCCCGACCCGCGCGTCGTCGCTGTTGCCCAGCGCCATGGGCGGAAGCTTGGTGGCGTCGATCTTGAGCACCGCGACGTCGGTGTTGGCGTCGGTTCCGATCACCTTGGCCTTGAACTCACGCCGGTCGAGCAGCCGGACCGTGACCTGCTCGGCGCCCTCCACGACGTGGTTGTTGGTGAGGATGTAACCGTCGGCCGAGACGACGAACCCCGAGCCGCTCCCCTGCTCGATCTCCGGCTGCTGTCGGAACCGGGGGAAGAAGCGCTCCATGCCCGGCGGTACCCGCTGCTGGGTGGCTCGCTCGGTGCGCTGCGACCGGATGTAGACCACGCTGGGCTTCACGTGCTCGGCGACGGCCGCGAACGACTCGCTCAGGTCCTGGAGCGGGCGGGCCGCGGGGATGGACGGCGCCGGCACCTGCGCGATGGCGGCGGTGCCGCGCGCCTGCTCCTGGGCGGACGAGCGGTTCGGCAGGTCGAGCAAGCCGGCGAAGAGCAGCCCCAGCGCGAACGCCAGGGCCACCAGGCCCCCGAACTTGAGCCAGTTCAACGATCGAGCAGACATCGAGCGGTCCTTCGGTGGAACGTTGGAGTCGAGTCTTGCGAGCCAATTAATAGTACAACGGTGAGCCTCCGGTTGTGTCGGCGGTCCGCCCGGCGGTGTCGCTGTCGAATTGGCAGGGCAAGGGCCGGCGGGCGAGCCTCCATGCATGGCGTCGACCTCGCCCGGACTGATATGTTGAAGGCCTATGTCCGACATCCCCAAGCCAGGTGTGGTGGCCCCGTCCCGGGTCGGGCCGCTGGAAGTGCCGGTCGAGCCCAGGAATCCCGGGATGCCGCTGGAGCTGGACTGGATCGAGGACGTCAGGGTGAATCGCAGCGCGGTCGAGCGGCGGGCGGCAACCCTGCGCACCCGTCGGACGGTGAAGAAGGCCTGGCAGGCGGCGTGGCTGCTCCGGGCCGTCACCCTGATGGATCTGACGACCTTGTCGAGCGACGATACCCCCGGCCGGGTCCGGCGGCTGTGCGCCAAGGCGCGCCGCCCGGTGCGCGCCGACCTGCTCCAGGCGATGGGGGCGGAGCAGCTTCCCATCCGGGTGGCGGCGGTCTGCGTCTATCACGCGTTCGTCGCCACGGCCGTCGAGGCCCTGGATGGCTCCGGGATCCCGGTCGCTGCGGTCTCCACCGGGTTCCCCGCAGGTCTTTCGCCGTTCGAGCAACGGATCGGAGAGATCCGGGCTTCCGTGGCAGCCGGCGCCGAAGAGATCGACGTCGTCATCACCCGGGCCCACGTCCTCACCGGAAACTGGCGCGCATTGTACGACGAGGTGAGGACGATGCGCGAGGCCTGCGGCGACGCGCACATCAAGACGATTCTGGGGACCGGCGAGCTCGGCACGCTGCGCAACGTGGGTCGCGCCAGCAGAGTCTGCATGATGGCCGGCGCCGACTTCATCAAGACCTCCACCGGCAAGGAGAGCGTCAACGCCACGCTTCCCGTCGGGCTGGTGATGGCGCGCGCCATCCGGGACTACCGCGAGCGCAGCGGCCACATGGTCGGGCTCAAGCCGGCCGGCGGGATCCGCACCGCGAAGGACGCGCTGGAGTGGCTGGTGCTGGTGAAGGAGGAGCTGGGCGACCGCTGGCTGCGGTCCGACCTGTTCCGATTCGGAGCGAGCGCATTGCTCACGGACATCGAACGCCAGCTGGAGCACTTCGTGACCGGACGCTACTCGGCGGCCTACCGGCATCCCACGGCATGAGCCCATGACATCCATCCCCGACATCTTCGGGACCATGGCCTACGGCCCGGCGCCCGAGGCGGCGGCGCCGGCGCTGGCATGGCTGGAGCAGCACGGCCGGCGATTCGGGCTTTACATCGGCGGGTCCTGGACCGATCCCGGGGGCGAGGAGTTCGAGACCCTGAATCCGGCCACCGGCCGGCCGCTCGCCCGGCTGACCCAGGCCGGTGAGACCGAGGTGGACCGTGCCGTGAGAGCCGCGCGCGCCGCGCAGCCCGGATGGTGGGCGATCGGCGGACATGCCCGGGCGCGGCACCTGTACGCCCTGGCGCGTCACGTCCAGAAGCAGAGCCGCTTCCTCGCCGTGCTCGAGTCGCTCGACAACGGGAAGCCGATCCGGGAGTCGCGGGACATCGACGTGCCGCTGGTGGCGCGCCACTTCTACCATCACGCCGGCTGGGCCCAGCTCATGGAGCAGGAGCTGCCGGGCCGGGAGCCGGTCGGCGTGATCGGCCAGATCATCCCCTGGAATTTCCCGCTGCTCATGCTGGCGTGGAAGATCGCGCCCGCGCTGGCCACGGGGAACACGGTGGTGCTGAAGCCGGCCGAGTTCACGTCGCTCACCGCCCTCAGGTTCGCCGAGCTGTGCCAGGAGGCGGGATTGCCTCCGGGCGTAGTGAACATCATCACGGGAGACGGGCGGACCGGGGCGGCGCTGGTGGCCCACCCGGACGTGGACAAGATCGCCTTCACCGGCTCCACCGACGTCGGACGTCTGATCCGCGTCGCGACGGCCGGAACCGGAAAGAAGCTCTCCCTCGAGCTCGGCGGGAAATCACCGTTCCTGGTCTTTCCCGAGGCGGACCTCGACAGCGTCGTCGAGGGCGTGGTGGACGCGATCTGGTTCAACCAGGGCCAGGTCTGCTGCGCCGGCTCGCGCATCCTGGTCCAGGAAGGCGTGGCCGACCGGCTCATCGCGAAGCTCAAGGTGAGGATGGAGGCCCTCCGTCTCGGGGATCCGCTGGACAAGGCCGTGGACATGGGCGCGATCATCGCGCCGGTGCAGCTGGAGCGAATCGCCGGTCTGGTGCGGCGGGGCCAGGAAGAGGGGGCCAGCATGTGGCAACCCTCCTGGAGCTGCCCGCAGGACGGATGGTTCTTCCCGCCGACGCTCTTCACCGAAGTCGCTCCCGCCGCGACGATCGCCCAGGTGGAGATCTTCGGCCCCGTGGTGGTGCTCATGACGTTCCGCACTCCGGCCGAGGCGGTGGAGCTCGCCAACAACACGCGCTACGGTCTCGCTGCGAGCCTCTGGACCGAGAACATCAATCTGGCGCTGGACGTCGCGCCGCAGCTCAAGGCGGGAACCGTCTGGATCAACTGCACCAACATGCTGGATGCGGGCGCAGGTTTTGGCGGCTATCGCGAAAGCGGGTTCGGTCGCGAGGGCGCGCGCGAAGGCATGTACGAATATCTCGTCTCCGATTGGGAGAAAGCACTCCCCCCGACCAGGGTTGCG
>CAMPKP010000086.1 GCA_946887295.1 uncultured Gemmatimonadota bacterium
CCGTCTACGCGGTGGACCGGGCGAGCGGGAGAGAGCGGTGGCGGTACAAGGCGGGGCGGCGGGTCTTCTCGTCACCGGTGATCGGCGACGGCCTCCTCTACCTGGGAAACGACGACGGCGGCATCTACGCGATCCGGGGTGGCCCCTCGCCGCTCCGGCGGGCCGTATTCTGGGACAGCTCGCTGGTGCGCGCCTCCCGGGTCGTCGCCCACCGCGAGCTGCGCGACTATCTCGCCGAGCGCGGCTACCAGGTGCTCGACATCGGCGGGCTCCGGCGATTCCTGCGGGAGCGGGTGAGCGACCGGTCCCCCAGCGTGGTGGTGTTCTCGATGGATCACCTGCCGGCCGCCGTGGCGCCGGTCCCGGAGGACACGGTGCTGTTCCGCCGCTACCTGGACCGGGGCGGCAAGGTGGTATGGCCCGGCATCCCGCCCCTGATCTGGCCGCGGGACCCCGGGACGGGCGAGGGCACCGAGTACATCCGGATCGACCGAGCGGGCACCTCGCGGCTGCTCGGCGTGGATCATGCCCGGAGCAACTTCGACAACTATGGCGCGGTGGTCACCGGCGAAGGACTGCGCTGGGGACTGTCGGGGTGGTGGGACAGCAACTGGAGCGTCGATCCCGCCGGCGTCAGCGAAGTGCTCGCCCTGGACGACAACGGCCTCGCCAGCTCCTGGGTGAAGCGCTACGGGGGCCCCCCGGGGACGGGGTTCGTGCGGGTCTACGGCGGGAGCTGGTCGGCCGGCGGGCCCGGAGCGAGCCTGGCCGCCGTGCAGGCGGTCGCGGAGTACCTGCCGAGATAGGAGGCCCGGCTCTACGCCGGGCCGTTGAAGGCCGGATCGCTGGCCCGGGTCCGGAGGTCGGTCTCACCCCCCCGGTACCAGCCCCCCCGGAACTCGAAGTGCTCCTCGCTCAGGATCCGGCTGGCGAGCGCCGCCGTTCCCTGCTGCTGGACCTGCCACAGCAGCACCTTGGCCCCCATCTCGGCGGCCGTCTCCCACACCCCCGCCTCCAGCTGAGGGTACTGACCGGCGTGCTCGGGCTTGAGCCTGGCTTCCCGGGCCGTGAAATCCATCTGACCTCCGACGGGTCTGCGTGCGGATCGCGCGATTGGAGCGTGGGGTGAGGGACCGTGGAAAATGCCACCGGTGCCCCCGGGGCACCAGGGGTCCCCGGCCCCCACTAAGTTTGCCCCATGCGAATTGCGGTCGTTTTCGACACTCCCTATGCCGGGTGGCATCATCCCGAGCACGAGCGGCAGATGACCAAGGAGGTCGCTGCCTGGCACAAGGATGAGCCGGAGATGGAGTACCAGATCGCCGACGCCCTCCGCCGGCGGGGGCACGAGGTCTTCCTGATCGGGGTGGGAGACGACCTCCAGTACCTGGTCGAGTCCCTGGACGAGATGCGGCCGGAGCTCGTCTTCAACGCCGCCGAGGCGTTCCACGGCAACCCGTCCCTGGAGTACCTGGTGCCCGGGGTCCTGGAGGCCGAGGGCTACCGCTACACCGGCGCTCCCCCCCAGGCGCTCCTGGTCTCCCGCAACAAGGCGATGAGCAAGAAGGTCCTGGCCTACCACGGGATACGGGTGCCCTCCTTCGTCACCTGGCGCCCCGGCGAGGCGCTGAAGATCCCCGAGGGCCTGCGGTACCCGGTCATCGTGAAGCCGCTACAGTCCGACGCCTCCGCCGGTATCGCCCAGGCCTCGGTGGTCCAGGACGAAGGGTCGCTGGTCGAGCGGGTGAGCCTGATGCACGAGCGCTTCCAGCAGCCGGCTATCGCCGAAGAATTCGTGAACGGCCGGGAGCTGTACGTGAGCGTGGTGGGCAACCACGACCGCCTGGAGGTCCTGCCGATCACGGAGATGGTCTTCGACAAGCGGAAGACCCGGCCCGAGGAGCGGATCGCCACCAGGTCGGCCAAGTGGGACGAGGACTATCGCGCCCGCAAGGGAATCCGTAACGTCTTCGCCCGGCCCATCGCCTCGAGCGCGCGGGAGCGGATCGAGTCCATCTGCCAGACCGCCTTCCGGGCGCTTTGGCTGCGCGACTACGCCCGCCTCGACCTGCGTCTGGCTCCCGACGGCGAGGTCTGGGTGCTCGAGGCCAACGCCAACCCCTTCATCAGCTACGGACACGACATGGCGAACGCGGCGGCGAAGGCCGGCATGGAGTACTACGATTTCGTGCAGCGGCTGGTGGACGTGGCCATGGCGCGCTATGACCGCGCGTAGGCGCCCCCGCGAGCGGGCACCCACGCCCGAGCTGCGCTGCGTCTGCGGACAGCGGCTCCACAAGTACTGGCACCACTGCCCCAACTGCGCCCGCGAGCTGCAGTGGAAGGATCTCGACAGCGTCACCGGCGCCGAGTGCTACAACTGCGGCTGGATGGTCTCGGACAAGTTCTCCTACTGTCCCTGGTGCGCCGCCGACATCTACGAGGAGGGATACTCCAGCGAGACTCCCCTCCAGGCGCCCAAGGGCTTCCGGATGGACGCCCGGTGCGACTGGGGATGCGGCGGCGGGGTGCAGTATCCCATGAGCAACTGCCCGTGGTGCGGACGGGAGCAGAGCTGGAACGAGTGGGATCACTTCGAGGGCGACTGTCCCCACTGCGGCCGGGGAGTGGACGACTGGATGAACGCCTGCCCGTGGTGCGGCAACGACGCCACTGGGCGCGACCTCATCCCCCGCGCGCTCACCCGGGTGCGGCGCCTGCTGCTGGTGAGCCGGATCCGGGACTGGGGGTACCGGGTGCTGCTGCGCCCCGGCATCTCGGGCGTAGACCCGCGCTATCCCAAAATCGTGGAGATCGAGCAGCGCTACGTCGTCGGCAAGCTGCGACAGGACGAGATCCCGTGGACCATGCTGGTGGGCCTCCTCACCCACGAGCTGGGCCACAGCTTCCTGTATCACCACTGGGACTGGACCCGGAGCCGGCGCTTCCGGCGCGCTTTCGGCGAGGTGGACAAGGCCTATCGGGGCATGGACAACACCTGGGTGTACTTTCAGCGCCGCCGCATCGCGATCGCCCCTCGCGACCACGTGAGCACCTACGCGGCCAAGCATCCGCAGGAGGACTTCGCCGAGACCTTCCGGTTCTACGTGACGCGTCGGGGGCGGCTGCGCGACCTGTTCGCCGAGTTCGGGCAGAAGCGGAAGGGCGTGATCCTGTACGAGAAGTTCCTGGTGCTGCACGACTTCGTGCGGGCGCTGCGGGGCTGGGGGTAGGGAGTCCCCTCGCCTACCACCACCCGGACTTCTTCTTCGCCTCCCGCGGCTTCTCCTTCAGCACCTCCATCGCCGCGTTCCGTCCGTTCACCCCCATCACGCTTCCTCCAGGATGCGTCCCCGCCCCGCAGAGCAGCACCCCGGGCATCGGCGTCCGGGCCCGGAGCCGCCGCTCCCACATGTACTGCGGCAGGATCTCGCCCTGGAAGATGTGCCCGCCGGTGAGCCCCACCCGCTGCTCGATGTCCGGCGGCCCCAGCACCTCCATCCCGGTCACCGCCGCCGGAATGTTGCTGCAGAACCGGCCGATGGACTCCACCACCACCCGACCCACCTCGTCCCGCCGGCTGTCCCAGTCGCCGTCGCGGAACCGGGTGGGCACGTACTGGGCGAAGACGCTCATGGTGTGCACCCCGTCCGGCACCACGCTCCGGTCGAATACCGTGTGCAGGTACAGCTCGTTCCAGGTGCGGGGCGGCAGGATCCCCTCGTTGGCGGCCCGGTGGTGGGCCCGCCACTGGTCCTTGGAGAGCGGGGTGTTCGCCTGGCCGGTGTGATGGGGTTGGTCGAGCCCCGGCCGCGCGATGAAGTTCGGCAGCTCGGAGAGCCTGAGGTTCACCTTCACGGTGACGCCCGCGGTCGGGACCTCGCGGACCTGCGCGGCCCAGGCCTGGTCGGCCGCGGCTCCGAGCAGCCGGAGCGTGGTCGTGGGGTCGGCATTGGACACCACGTGTGACGCCTGGACCCGCTCGCCCGAGGCCAGCTCGACGCCCTCGCCCGGGAGGATCCGGGCGACCGGCGTGCCGGTCGCCACCGTGACGCCGAGCTCGCGGGCGATGTCGCAGAGCAGGAACGACACCATCCCCATGCCGCCCTCGACGTAGCCCCACGTGCCCGGCTTCCCGAACATGCGGCCGGACGCGTGGTGATACCACACCGAGGCCGTGCCGGGGTCGTGCGGGCTTGCGTTGGTGCCGATGACGCCCTGACCCAGGTAGGCCAGATGCATCCGCTCGTCGTCCATGTAGCGCTCGACCATCTCCACCATGGACCACTCGAAGAGCAGCGCCCTCGCCTCCTTGTCGCCGCGCAGCCGGCGCTCGATCTCGTCCCGGTCGGGGGCCGGGTCCAGCCAGAGGTCGCCCTCGCCCTCGGGGCGCAGCGCGTCGCGCAGGCGGCGCTTGGTGCTCTGCATCGCCCGCCATCCGGCGAGGTCCCCCGGCGCGAAGCGCTCGATCTCCGCCTCGCAGCGCGCGTCGTCGTTCCAGAGCTGGATGCTGCTGCCGTCCTCGAACGGCACGAAGAGCCCGCCGGTCGCCGGCATCCAGCGGAAGCCGTGGCCCGGCAGGTCCAGCTCGTCGATCACCGTCTGGTGAAGCAGTCCCGCGACGTACGCGCAGGGCGACATCCGGACCCCGGGCCAGGGCTCGTCCATGGTGCACGCGCCACCTACCCGGTCCCGCGCTTCGAGCACCAGGACCCTGCGGCCGGCCCGCGCGAGGTAGGCCGCGCAGGCGAGCCCGTTGTGGCCCGCGCCGACCACGATCGCGTCCCAGCGGCGGCGCGCGAGCTCGGCGACCGGCTGCGGCAAGCCGACCCGGCCGAGAACGGCGGCGGTGGGACTGGAGTGTGGTCTGGTCATGGGAGTCGGGGCTGAAGTCTCGCGCGCAGGGGCCGTGAACGGAAGGGCCCGAGCCCCGTTCCGCGGCCCCGGAACTCCGCTATTCTCCGGGCAATGACGCTGCGACTCTACTACACCGACTCGTACCTGCGCGACTTCGATGCCGACGTCGTCGAGCGCGCGGACGGCGGCCGGCGGGTCTACCTCGATCGGACCGCCTTCTATCCCACCTCCGGCGGCCAGCCGTTCGACACCGGCACGCTCGGCGGCATCGCGGTGACCGACGTGGTGGACGAGGGCGACCGGGTCGCGCACCTGCTGGCGGATGTGCTCCACGCGGACCGCGCCACCGGCTCGGTCGCATGGGACCGCCGCTTCGACCACATGCAGCAGCACACCGGACAGCACCTCCTCTCCGCCGTGATCGGCGAGCTGTTCGGCCACGCCACGATCAGCGTCCACTTCGGGAGCCGGAGCTCCACTCTCGATCTCGACGCGCCGGCCCTCGAGCATGAGCGGCTGGTCGAGGCGGAGGCCCGCGCCAACCAGTTGGTGACGGAGAACCGCCCCGTCGAGGTGAGCTTCGAGGAGGCCGCGAGCGCGGAGGGGCTGCGCAAGGCGTCGGGACGCGAAGGAACGCTCCGCATCGTGACCATCCTCGGTGTGGACCGGAGCGCGTGCGGCGGTACCCACGTGCGCGCCACCGGTGAGATCGGGCCGATCCTCATCCGCAAGGCGGAGCGGGTGAAGCGGAGCGTGCGCCTCGAGTTTCTCTGCGGTGGCCGGGCCGTCCGGCAGGCCCGCGCCGACCTCGATCTCCTGACCCGCCTCGCCGGCCGCCTCTCGGCGGCGCCGGACGAGCTCCCCGGCCTGGTGGACGCGCAGCGGACCGAGCTCAAGGAGGCGCTCGCGAGCCGCCGGGAGCTGGAGGACCGGCTGGCGGCCCTCACGGCGCGCGACCTCTACGCCGCCGCGGATCCCGGCGAGTCGGGTGTGCGCATCGTCGTCGTGCGCGAGGAGAAGGGGCCGGTCGAGCGCCTGCGCCCGCTGGCACACGCGGTGGCGGCGATGCCGGGAGCGCTGTTCGTGGGATGCACGGCGGAGCCACCGGCCCTCATGATCGCGACGGCGGCGGACTCGGGGCTGGACGCGGGGCGGCTGCTGCGGTCATCACTGGAGGCGGTGGGAGGGCGCGGCGGCGGCAACGCGCGCACCGCGCAGGGCACGGCGCCGTCTCCCGCTTCGCTGAATGAGGCGCTCGCCGCCCTGCTGCTCGGGCGGAGCTAGTCCGGCTCGGAGGCCAGGGCCTCCACCGACGCGGTGCAGAGCGCGGTGCCCGAGAGACCCCGCAGGATCGCGACGGCCTCGTGCCGCGGCAATCCTCGGCGGTAGGGCCGCTCGGCGGTGAGCGCCTCGAAGGTGTCGGCCACGGCCAGCGCGCGGCTCATGGGCGAGAGCCGCTCGGCCGGCAGCCCCAGATGATAGCCTTTCCCGTCCAGCCGCTCGTGATGCGCGCTCGCCACCTCCACGATGCCCGCGAACGCCGGCACCCGCTCCAGGATCCGCTGGGTGTAGGCCGGGTGAACCCGTATCTCCGCCCGCTCCAGCTCGGTCAGGCGGTCCGGCTTGTCCAGGATCAGGGTGGAGACGCCGAGCTTGCCGATGTCGTGCAGCAGGCCGGCCCGCCGGAGATCCCTGAGCTGCCCTTCGCTGAAGTGACGCCGCCGCCCGATCCTCACGGCCAGGTCCGCCACCCGCTCCGAGTGCAGGTAGGTGTACGGCGACTTCGCGTCGATCACCCGGGCGAAGGCGAGCGCGATGGTGTCGAGCCGCTCCTCGTCTGCGAGCAGGATCTGGTCCTCGGGCTCGAGCGCGCCGAGGTGGCGCTCCGGCGAGCGGCCCAGCACCCGGGCCCAGAATTCCCCGTCCCCGCCGAAGCTCCAGAGCGCGTCCACCAGGGCGGGATCGAACCACCGGCCCCGCCGCTCCGCCGCCATGGCGAGGGCCCCGTCCACGCCGAAGGCGCTGGTGAAGACCTCGACCGACTGCGCCAGTCCGACGATCCGGCCCAGCAGCGGGATCGCCGTTCCCGCGAGGCCCTCGGGCATTCCGTGGCCGTCCCAATGCTCGTCGATCGTCCGGATCGCCTCTCGCGTCGCCTCCGTGAAGCCGAGCATCGAGGCGATGTCCGCGCCGCGCTCGCAGCGGGTCTGGACCATCTCCCGGGCGCTCCCCCGCTCCTTGAAGAGCATGGAGACGACCCGCAGCGCCCGGCGCAGCGGCGACTCGGCCGGCGCCGCGTTCCTGAGCGCATAGACCAGGCTGGGGCCGGACCGCGGCCAGTCGGTCAGCTTGTGCTCCCGCTTGAGGGCGCGGTCGTCCGCGCCGAACAGCGAGCAGAGGCGGGCCGCGTTGCTCGAGCAGCCGAGATCCTTGAGCAGCAGCGCGTAGAACAGGGCCCCGCGGTCCTCCGTCGGAACACCGGCCCGCTCGGCGATGCGCATCCCGATGAGGCAGGTCCGGACCGCGTGGCCTGGCGGCTGTCCCTCCGTGATGTCGAGCGCACAGGAAAGCGCGGAGAGGATCTCGGATGTCCGGAACGCGGAGTCGCGGACCGGGGCGCTCGGTGTCAGGCTAGCGGTCATTGTCGGGGCTGGTTCCACCCATGTGCGTGTCGAGGGCGCCGCCCAGGTCCACGCCGTCCGCGCCGAGGAGCCGGAACAGCTCCCACTCGGCGGAGCGCGCGGCGCCGATGCGGCGGCCGTTGTACATGAGCGACAGGACGAGCACGCCGTCCGGCCGCGCGAGGTACCCTGCCAGAGTGGCGACCTCGTCGAGCGTGCCGGTCTTGGCGTGCACCACCCCGCGCGTCATGCCGCCGCCCCGCAGCCGGCGCAGAGTGCCGGTGCCGTTGGCGGGAAGCAGCAGGGGGAAGCGCTGGTTGCCGGGCAGCTGGGGGTAACGGGCGAGGTACAGCATCTGGGTCCGCGAGCTCATGCGGTTGAACACGCTGAGCCCGCTCCCGTCCACCAGGTGGACCCGCGCGGTGGGGCCGACGACCTGCCGCACGTGCTCGGTCAGGAGGCCCGGCCCGCTCAGCTGATCCCCGGCCGCCCACTGCAGCATGAGCTCGGCGCCGAGGTTGACGCTGCGCCGGTTCACCTCGATGGCGATGCTGTCCAGCGACGCCGACGCCACCTGCGCCAGGATCCTGGCCGGCCGCGGGGCCAGCATCACCGGTCCGCCCGCGTCGACCCAGCGGATCCCCGCCCGCTCGAGCGCCGCCGACCAGACGGCGACCAGCAGCTGGGAGGGATCGTGGGCGACCGCGCTGAGCCCCGCGCTCCTCCGATCGATCCCGATGGTGCCGCGCAGCGTCCACCCGCCATCGGGATCCGGTCGCAGCGAGAGTCGCTTCCGGCCGCCGCCCACGGTGGTGGCGGCGATGCGCACCATGCGGCCCGCGCCGTCGGGATACGCGCTCACCAGCTGCGGCGACGCGCCGGGCTCGCGGCCGGGACGGAACGTCAGCGACACCGTGTTCTCGTGGAGCGCCACCGGGCCGACCGGCGGCGCGTAGAGCCGCCCCTCGTAGTCCGGCGACCAGACCGTCGGGAATCTCGAGGCGGCGGGGCCGGTCTTGCTGGTCAGGGCCAGCGGGCCCTCGAGCACGCGTATGCCTCGCTCCCCCAGTTGCCGGGCCAGCTCCCGAAGCGTCGGGCCCGCGCGGCCGGCGCGCTCCAGCGTCGGATCGCCGCCCAGCTGCAGCGCCCAGCTGCCGATCCACTTGCCGCTGATCGTGTCGAGACGGCCGTCGCCGATCACCCGCGTGGTGAAGCGCGCTCCGCCGCCCATCCGCGCGCGGGTGAAGCCGGTGGTGAAGAGCTTGGTGGTCGAGGCCGGCACCAGCTCCAGCTCGGGGCTCACGCTCCAGAGCACCCTGCCGTCCATGGTGCCGATGCTGATGCCCCACTGGCCGCCCGGCGTCCGCTCCGACGTGCGCCGGAACCACGCCTCCAGCCCCGTCAGCTCGCGCGCGGAGAGCTCCTGCGCCGCCGCCGGGAGAGCCGAGGTGCCGGAAAGGCAGAACAACACCATCAGCGTGCGGTGCAGACGTCGGCGCATGCTGGGTCCGGTTGGGAGGACGGATGGATTCGGGAACGGAATTGCACCCCAGGGAGGCAAGCGGCAGGCCAGCGGTAAAGACGTTGTAGCGGAAGGGAATACCGGGATTTGCACCGCGCCCGGTCGGGCTTTCTGCCAGCGGGCGGTGGATTCCGATGGTGAGCTCGTGCTCCAGTCACGCCCCGCGCATTCGCTTGACACCCCCGGTACACGCCCCTAGGGTGGGGGTGCACGGCTCGCACCCTCCGCCGCGCCTTCCTTCCGACGCCCCGAAGGGCCCACCACGCCGAGCCATCTCGGCGAGCTCATCCTCAAATGGACCAGGGGTGTCACCATGATCTCAGAAATACTGGGCTCGATAGCCCGTGCCCCGGCGTTGCGCTCGGCCCTGCTTGTCGCCGGCGCTGCCGTTCCGGTCACCGGATGCGACCGGCCGGAGGCCGCGACTATGGGCGCGGAATCAGGCGTCGCCCGACTCGACAGCGCACGGTCGGATGCCGCACCAGCCGCCGACTTCAAGTCGGTAGCCGCCAAGGTCGTCCGGCAGAGCGCGGGGGTCGGAGAGGGTGACATCGTGCTCCTGTCCGGCAGCGACGAGGACCTTCCGCTGCTCGAGGAGATCGCCCTCGAGGTGCGGAAGCTCGGCGGCCAGCCGCTGGTGACCGTCACCAGCGTCGGATTCGACCGCCGCACGTTCGACGAGGTCCCGGCCAGGTACGACAGCCAGACCCCCAGGCTCACCATGAAGCTCGCCGGGATCGCCGACGTCTTCATCACCACCGAGTCGGCGGAGGGACGCAGCATGAAGGGCGTGGACCCGGAGCGGATGGCGGCACGCGGCAAGGCGTTCGCGCCCGTCGGACAGCTGATGACGAAGCGCAACGTCCGGACCGTGGCACTCGGCAATGGCCTGTATCCCAGTGCGGAGCGCGCGGAGCAGCTCGGGATCTCCCGCGAGGAGCTTTCCGGACTGATGTATCGCGGCATCGACGCCGACTACTCGAAGCTGCAGGCCACCGGCGAGCAGGTCCGGAAGGCGCTCGCGGCCGGGAAGGAGCTGCGCATCACCAGCCCCGACGGCACCGATCTGCGCGTCGAGGTCGGCGGACGTCCGGTCGTGGTGAGCGACGGCGTCATCTCCGCCGAGGATCGCAAGAGGGGCAGCCCGTCGGTGTCGGTCTGGCTCCCGGCGGGCGAGGTCTTCCTCACACCGGTGCCCGGCACGGCCAACGGCGTCATCGTGGCCGACCATCTGTATTACGAGGGCGACCGGATCGACGGACTGCGGCTCGAGGTGAAGGACGGCAGGATGGTGGCGATGTCGGCCAAGTCGGGGCTGGGCCCGATGGAGGAGTACTACAAGCACGCCGGGGCCGGCAAGGACGCGTTCAGCGTCGTGGACATCGGTATCAATCCGAGCATCGAGGTGCCGGATGGCGGCGCGGTGAACGTCTGGAGCCGTGCCGGCGCGGTCACGGTGGTCGTGGGAGACAATACCTGGGCGGGTGGCGACAATCGGGTGAACTTCAGCATCCCGGCGGAGATCAAGGCCGCGACGCTGGAGGTGGACGGCAGGGCCCTGGTGCAGGATGGGAAGCTGACGACCGGCGCAGTCGTGGCCAACCGCTAGACCGGCACTCCTTCCAGCGCTCGCAGGTGCTCCGCGGGGCTCGGCCAGCGGAGGTGGGTCACAGCCGGACCCGCTGCCGGGCTCCCCTCGGCGACCTCACCGCGACTCAGGTCAATCGGGGTATGGGCTTCGAGTTCTGATCACGTCCTCGCCCGGCTCGTCCGCGGCATCGGGGTAGCCCGACGCGAGCGCCGCCGGCTCCGGCTCGGCCTCCGGCTCGGGATCGTCGGGCTCGAGCGCCGGGGGCGGCGGATCGGAGTACTGCGCAGTCAGCTCCTCGCCCGCCACCCGCGCCTGCACCCGCTGCCAGACCATCTGCGCCGCGCTCGAGGAGAGGCTGAACTCCCGCAGGTAGTGATCGGCCGACTGCTCCACCGGCAGCACCCCCCGCAGCAGCGCGCAGAACCCGATGGCGTTCTCGACGTGCGTCGCGACCACCGCCTCGGCGGCGCGGGCCCCGACCATGCGCGCGAGCTGAAGCGTCTTCTCCTGGTACCGGCGGCGATACTGCTGTTGCTCGAGGAAGCGATCGACCCTGAGGAGCTGCCACCCTCGCAGCACCGGCAGGGGAGTGAGCGTCGGCAGCGACTCGAGCTCCAGCGAAGTGAGGCAGCGGGTCCGAACCGTCTCCTGCATCGCCTCGGGGACCGCCACGACCTCGAAGTAGAGATCCAGCGCGCGCAGAACCGGCGCCCGCGAGGCGAACTCACACACGAACTGGAGCGCCTGGGAGGTATGAGTGCCGATGAGCGCCTCCCATGCGTTCGCGTAGGCGATGCGAACGTGGAGGTGCAGGGCTGCCGGGATTCTGCGGAGAGACATCTGGCTGGGCGCGCTCATCAGTGGAGCGCTGAGCAATATCCAGTCCGTCGGGGACCTCGGCGGGGGGATGGCCGGCCCCGTTCGGCGGCGCCGGGAGAGGCAGGATAGCTCGCTGATCTGAAAGGATTTACGACGCCGCCCGTGAGCCTCCCCGGAGTGGTTCCGCGAGTCCGGCCCGCACCGCCGGGGCGAGCCGCATCGCAAATTGCCCGGAGCCGCCGCAGAGGACTCCGCTCATTGCCCCGCCGACCTGACGAAGTACTGGTAGCGTCGCTCCCACGACCGGAGCGATTCCAGCGACAGGGTGTCCAGCTCATGCGCGACGGCCCGGGCCGCCGTGGTGGCGCTGTCCAGGTCCCGCCGCTCGGCAGGTGTCATTTCCCGGTACCGGATCTCGGTCATCCCCAGCATGACGGTGAGCTGATTGTTGACCCGATCCTGGAGCATCAGACGCATCTTGTCGATCAGTGCCTTCCGCCGCAGGGTCGCGTGCCGGTGGACCAACCAGATCAGGAATCCCTGAAGCCACACGAGGAAAATGTATGCCTGGCCCTGCTTGCCCGTGGGGAGATCGGCGAAGATGAGCCCGATCGCCACCAACACGCCGGCGGTGGTCAGAAACAGTTCGAAGTGCTCGGCCAAGGTCGCCCGAACGGCGTCGAGCGCGGAGGAACGATGCTTCACAGGGAACCTCATCCGGCTGGGGCCCGGGACCAAATCCCACCAGCGCACCGACACATTTTCTAACAGGGGGGTTCCCTAGTATCCGACATTATGACCGTCTCGTCCAGTCCCAGGTTGCTGCAATCATTGTCAGTATGAGAAAAGCCCCGGTCGGCGGTGGCCGACCGGGGCTTTCGAGCGGGTGTAGAGACCTTCAGGCCGCAAGCTCGCGGAGCTTGTCTCCATGCTGCTCCCGAAGCTGTCGGAGCGCCCGGTCCCGGAGCTGGCGGATCCGCTCGCGCGTAACCCCCATCATCCGGCCGATCTCCTCCAGCGTCCGGCCCTTTCCATCATCGATGCCGAAGTACAGCCGGAGCACCTTGGCGTCCCTGGGCGGGAGCGCTGCGAGCGCCGCCTCGAGATCCGTGGTCCGGCTGTTCGCCATCGTGGAGGCGTCGGTCCCTTCCTGCGTGAGGGGGACGAAACGCTCCATGCGGCCGCGGTCATCCGCCTCCCGCACGGGATGGTCGAGCCTGAGCGCCTCGATGTGAAGCGCCCCCAGGGCGCGAACGGCGTCCCGGGTGAGGCCGGTCGCCTCCACCAGCTCCTCGGTAGTGGGCGCCCGCCCGAGCCGCTCGGTCAGCAGGACGGTAGCGCGGCCCAGCCGGTTGAGGTCCGCGGTCCGGTTGAGAGGCACCCGCACCGGCCGACCATGACGGGCGATAGCCGCCTGAATCGCCTGGCGGATCCACCAGACCGCATACGAGATGAACTTGACACCGCGGTCCGGATCGAACTTCCGCGCCGCGGTCATGAGACCGAGGTTGCCCTCGCCGATGAGATCCATGAGCGGAACGCCGCGATTCTGGAACTTCTTCGCCACCGAGACCACAAAGCGCACGTTGTGCCGGGCGAGCTTCTCCTGAGCCTCGACATCGCCCTTGAACGCGCGCCGCGCCAGCGCCGTCTCCTCCTGGATGGTGAGGAGGGGGATACGGCTGATCTCCTGGAGGTAGAAGTCCAGGCTTTCACGGCCCTCGTCGATCGCCTTGGGCAGCTGAGCCGCCCGGGTTGCGCGCCGACGCCCGCCCGTTCGCTTGGTCACCGCCACAAACTGCTCCTGTTCTCACCTGCCGGCCTCCTGGTCTACGCCGGCAAGCAGTTGAAAATAAATGACTTATACAGCAGCCGCCAAAGCTCCATGTGTTTGGGCGACACTACCGGCTAAATGTCCGAGCCCGACACTTCGTTGCATCTGGGGCACAATTCCACCCTTCTCCAACACCCGGAATACCCCTCGGGTTCCTTCCTTTTCTCGGCTGCGGCCGGCCGGTCGGGGCCGCAGTGAAGGGTCGTCCGGCCAGGGATGCTTCGGACACCGGCCCTTCCGATCCTTCCTCACCTCGAAGTATGTGCCCCGCCAGAATCCCGCGAGGTCGCGCGTCACCTGAACCGCCGGCTGGCGGGAAGAGGTGCAGCGTCAGCGGGAGCGCGGACCCAGCTAGGCGAGCCCCAGCAGCACACCGATGCCCGGCGCTTCCCTGCCCCGCTCAGCCAGCGGCCTCGGCCCCGGCCTCGGCCTCGCCGGCATACCGCCGCTTCCCCCTGACCGGTCGCAGGCCTCGGTCCACGTCGTGACGCACCGTCGTCCCTCGAAAGGGATCCAGTCGTGTCCTGATGTCCGCCCCGGGGACACCCTGAACCCGGCCGAGGAGATCCCGCTCCGTCAGGCGAGCGGCCAGGCCGCACTCCAAGTCCCGAGTGCCCAAGTCGCTGGCTTTCATCATCATGTGAGCAAGCCTCGGGTGCGGGGCCAACCGGGTCATCGCCGTTCCGTGCGGTGTGATGCGTCCGGTCGAATCGAGAGCGCCGAGCTGGACGAGCAGAGAGCGTGCCTCGGAGAAGCCGGCGGTGGGGCGGCTCTATCCAGCGGAGC
>CAMPKP010000087.1 GCA_946887295.1 uncultured Gemmatimonadota bacterium
CACCCCATCCGCTGTGGAAATCGCTGGCGCATACCCTTCGCGAGCGACCCGAGCTGAGGGGGCGGGTGCACTTCTGGCAGATCGGGTTCGTGGAGGAAGGCGCCGCCCGGGAGCTGCGCAATCCGCCCGAAGGGGTGACCGTGCACCATGTCCCTCCAGTGCCGCAGCGCGAGGCCGTCTCCTACATGCTGGGCGCCGATCTGCTGCTGGTGGAAGAGTACGGGTCCATCATGCCGTCCAAGACCCTGCAATACCTCCGAGCCTGCCGCCCAATCCTCGCCTTCCTCGAGGGGGGCGGCGTGATTCGCGGGGTGCTCCAGCGCATTCCGCGGGCGCATCTGGTCGGGCGCGACCAGTGGGAGCGTGCCGGGCGGCTGATCGCCGAGCTCGCTGCAGGCTCTCGGGAGCCCCCCGGCGAGCCGGACGGCGTGGTCGCCTCGTACTCGCGCCGCGAGGTCGCCCGGCGTTTCGCCGCGGTGCTCGACGCCGTGTCCCTCCGCCAGCGCCGGGACAGCCGCGACCGGGTGGCCATCGGCGCACTGTCGAAGTAGCCTCTTCTCATGTCCATCCAACACGACCTCGAAGCCCGACGCTTCACCCTCGCCGTGTCTTCGGGCACGGCCCTTCTCGCCTACACTCCGGCTGCTCCCGGGGTGCTGGAGCTCTACAGCACCTTCGTGCCCCCGGGTGACCGCGGGAGAGGCATCGCCGCCCGCCTGGTCGAGGCGGCCGTCAGCTACGCGCGCGCCGAAGGACTCCGCATCGTGCCCAGCTGCTGGTACGTCGCCCACTGGATCCGGGAGCATCCCGAGCATTCGGACCTCCTGTCGGCCTGACGCCGGAGACACGTGGACACCATCGTCGTCGGGGCGGGGCTCGCCGGACTCGCCGCCACCGAGAGGCTGATAGAGGGGGGAGCGGCCGTGACCCTGCTCGAGGCCACCGATCGTGTGGGAGGGCGGGTGTGGACAGTGCGGGAGCCCGCCGGCCTGGCAGTCGATCTCGGGGCAGAATGGATCGCGAACCAAGGCGTCGTGCGCGATCTGATCGCCGGCGCGGGCGGGAAACTGGTCGCGGCTCGGGGCAGGCAGCTGCGGCGGACCGATACCGGCTGGCAGGATCTCGGCGATCTTCGGGAGCTGGTGGACGACCTCGTCCATCGGGTCACCGCGCTCGGCGGACCCGACCGCTCGCTGCTGGAGGCGCTCGACGAATGTTGCGGCGAGCCCGGAGCCGAGCAGGCGCGGGCACACCTGCTGAGATACGTCGAGGGATTCCACTGCGCGGATCCCGCCAGACTCAGCGTGCGCTGGCTGGCCGAGGTGGAGACCATGCAGCCGCCTGACGCCGCGGGACTCCGCTCGCCCGGCGGGGCCGGGCTGGCCGTCGAACAGCTGGCGGCGGCCGTGGCCGGCCGCTGCGATCTCCAGCTCGAAACCGTGGTGCGGGCGGTGCGGTGGCGCCGGGGGCGAGTGAAGGTCGAGTCGGCGAACGGGACCGTCTACCGTGCCGAGTCCGCACTGATCACGGTTCCACTTCCGCTGCTCGATCCGGATACCGAGGAGCCGGCGGCCATCCGGTTCACGCCGGCTCTGGACCGCAAGCTCGACGCCTTGCGCCTGCTCGCGATGGGTCCGGTCGTCAAGCTCATGCTCCGCTTCCGCGAGCCGTTCTGGCGGGAGATCGGCCCCTTGGACGACATGCTTTTCCTGCACCGATACGACCAGCCGCTTCCCACCTGGTGGGCTCCCGTCGACCCGGCGTCGCCGCTGCTCACCGGGTGGGCCGGCGGGCCGTATGCCGCCAGGCTCGCCGGCCTCGGGCAGCGCTCACTGCTGGAGCGCGCGATCGGCTCACTGGCGGCGACGTTGGGCGTGCCGACCGGCGACGTGGCCGCCCTAGCGGAGTCGCATCACTTCCACGACTGGCAGGCCGACCCGTTCACCCGCGGTGGGTACAGCTACGTCGCCGTCGGCGGGGCCGAGGCCCACACGGCGCTCGCGGCGCCGGTCGAGCGCACCCTCTACTTCGCGGGCGAGGCGACCTGCGGTGAAGGCCTCAACGCGACGATGGAAGGTGCGGTGCGCTCGGGCCGCCGGGCTGCTTCGGAGCTCCTGGCGGAAGGCCGCGGGCCGACGCGCTGACGTTCCGCGTGGCCGCCGCCGCGCGGCGGCGCTGGTCCGAGGACGGTTACGGGGTGGGAAAGTCGTTGGCGATGCCGCCGGCTCGCACCGTGCGCACCACCCGCTCGGCGAAGATCCGCGTGCCCGCGCGCACCATCGCCTCCGGATCGCCCTTCAGCTCGGTGGTGTCGTCGAGCACGATGCGGCCGGTGGGAACGTGGACCAGCTGGGCGGTGAGGAGCCAGATGAGGTTGCTGGTCTTGCTCACCTTGGCCAGCACCACCCAGCGCGCTCCCACGCTCCGGGCCGCGTACCGCGCGCAGGCGACGATGACGTTGCACGGGAGTCCGCCGGTGATGGCGAGCGCCGAGTCGGATCGAGCTGCGGCGCGGACCGCTTCGGGGTCGGCGAGCTGCGGCCCCAGCAGGGCGCTGAGGGTGGAGTCGAGCACCCTGGTGGCGAGTACGGCCCGGGCCGTGTCGTCGGCTTCGATGACGTTGGCCTGGGCGTTGTACAGCGCAACGTCCAGCGCGGCCACCCGGGCCCCCGGGGGCTCCAGCGGCGCCGCCGCCGCCGTCTGGGCCCCGAGCGGGGCGGCGAGCGCGGCGAGCGCACCGGCGAGAAGCATCGAGAAGCGTGAGAGTCGCATGCCTGGTCGCATGCCTAAGGGAACTCTCCCCGGCGCCTGAGAGTCAAGGCGGATCCGGCGCCCGGTGATCCGGCGCACATCACCTCCGCGGGACCGCATTGTAGCGTGGCTCCATGACCGGACCCTACGAGCGGGAGCAGCGCGACCTCAACCCGAACCGAGTCGAAGAGGAGCGGCGGGCGCGGCGTGAAGCCGAGTATCGGCTGCGCGAGCGGGGTATCGAGGTGCGCCCGGAGGATAGCGACGAGGAGGTGGCCGATCTGCTCGACGCCGTCGAGGCGTTCGAGGCGGCGGTGAGCGCCAGGGGCGGTGATCTCTTCGTGGATCGGATCGGGTCGTCGGAGCCGGAAGACCCGGCGTTCGTGCCGCCCGTGCGGCAACCGGGTGAGAGCGCGGCGAAGTACCGCCGCCGGATCATCGCCGGCGCCGAGCGACTCCGAGCCTAGCGGCTTCTCCGGGCCTGGCGGCTTCTCCGGGCCTGGCAGCTTCTCCGGGCCTGGCGGCTTCTCCGGGCCTGGCGGCTCCTCCGATCGGCCCTCCGGCCTCAGGCCTGGACGATGCGGTTCCGAACCGCGTAACGGACCAGCTGGCTCACGGAGCGGATCCGCAGCTTCCGCATCACGTTGGTCCGGTGGGACTCCACGGTCTTGACGCTGATGCCGAGCATGGCCGCGACCTCCTTGCTGCTCCGGCCTTCCGCGACCAGTTGAACGATCTCCCGCTCGCGCGGCGTCAGCTCCCCCCGCCCGCCATCGGCCTGGGTGCCGTCGGCGCCGGCGTCCGAGGCCGCCAGGTTGGGCGTGAGGAAAGTCCGGCGCTGCTGCAGGCTGTCCACCGCGGCCACCAGCTCGCGGTCGGCGTCGGACTTCAGCACGTAGCCCCGGGCGCCGGCCTGCAGGACCTGGTGCGCGAGCTCCTCCGAGTGGTGCATCGTGAGTACCAGCACCTGGGTACGGGGCGATTCGCGCAGGATCCTCCGGGTGGCGTCGAGGCCGTTGAGTTCGGGCATGCTGAGGTCGAGCACCACGATGTCCGGATCCAGCAGTCTGGTCTGCTCGACCGCCTCCGGCCCGGTGGACGCCTCGCCGCACACCTGCCAGTCCATCTGACCTTCGAGCAGAGCCCGCACGCCGCGGCGGACCACCGCGTGATCGTCGGCCACCAGAATGCGAAGCGGTGTCACTGTCCCTCCAGCGGCAGGGGGAGCTCGGCGCGGACGGTGGTTCCGGCGGGTCCGGAGTCGATCCTGAGCTCGCCGCCGAGCTGCTGCACGCGCTCGCGCATGCCGGCGATTCCGACGCCCTGGGCCGAACGTCCCCCGCCGACGCTCGGCATGCCGCGTCCCCAGTCCTGAACCTCGAGCACCACGGCGCCCGACGCGCGCTGAAGGCGGATCTCGGCGGTGGGGCTCTTCGCGTGGCGATGGATGTTGATGAGGCTCTCCTGGACGCTCCGGAAGAGCGTCATCTCGATGTCCTGGGGCAGCCGGCCGAAGTCCTCGGGGATCGCGAGCCGCACATCGATCCCGCTCCGCTCGGCGAAGCCTTGCACGTACCAGCGGAGTGCCGAGTCGAGGCCGGCCTCGTCGAGCAGCGGAGGATGGAGAAGATACGACAGAACGCGGATATCCTCCATCGCCCGGGTCGCCAGGGCGGCGCTCTCCTCGAGGAGCGCCCGATCCTGCAAGCCCGAGAGCGAGCCCTGCCGTTCCAGGGCCGCGAGATTCATCTTGAGCGCGGCCAGATCCTGAGCCGTGGTCTCGTGCAACTGGCGTGCGATGCGGCGGCGCTCCTCGTCCTGAACCCGCAGCAGGCGAGCCGCCAGAGCGCGCGAGAGCCCCAGGGAGGCGTTGAGCTTTTCCTCGGCCTGCTTCCGGGCGGTGATGTCGGCGACGGTGCCGATGCATTTCAGCAGCTCGCCCCGGGCACTGACGACGGGATGCCCGACATAGTGGATGTGCTTGACGGTGCCGTCGGGCAGAAGCAGCCGGTGCTCGCCCTCGAAATCGGTGCGCTCCTCGATGCCTCTGCGGAGATCCGCCCGCAGTCGGGGCACGTCCTCGGGATGGGTGCGATCCAGGATCGTCTGAAGGCTCGGCGGCCCGTTCGAGGGATCGAAGCCGGCGATGTGATACATCTCGTCGGACCAGTGCAGCAGCTGGGTGAATGGATTGAGGACCCAGCTTCCCGTGCGACTGATGCGCTGTGCGTCGGCGAGGTACGCCTCGCTGAGCCGCACTTCGTCCTCCGCCTCCCTGCGGTCGGTGATGTTCTCGGCCACGGTCATGTACATGGCCGGTGAGCCGTCGGATCCGGGAACGGACGAGACGCTCACCCGGACCCATATGGTCCGGCCGTCCCGGCGCAGATAGCGCTTCTCCACGGTGGCCCAGCTCCGCTCGCCCCGCTGGAGCTGGGCGCTGAGCTCCGCGGTGGCAGCACGGTCGTCCTCGTGGGTCAGATCGAGAAACGACATCCCGCGCACCTCATCGGCATCGTAGCCGGTGAGTGCCTGGTAGGCCGGGTTCGAGGCGATGAACCGGCCGGTGGAGTCCGCGACGGCGATGCCGACGCCGGCGCACTCGAACACCTGACGCCAGTGAGGATCGCTCAACGCCGGCGCGGTGGACCTGCTCGAATTGTCGGTGGTGGACGCAGTGGGATTCACGGCCGCCTGTTTGGAACGGTGATGGGGGTCTCCGCGAAAAGTAGAGAGCCCCCGAGGGGGGCGACAGTGCGGTGTCCTTCGGAGCGAGGAACAGGGCACTGGCGACCGACATCCGCCGCGCGTGGTGGTGACGAGCTGCGGCACTCGGTTCGGGCCGGCCGCACGGTCGCTATGTCTCACTTCAGATGAACTAATATAACTAGTTAATTGTGAATGAGTTACTGTAGGTGATTGAAGTTGTTTCTATGTTCGCAGTCACTCCCTTCTCAGGACGATCGCGATCGCTCGCGGCGACGAAGGGCACGCGGGACGCGGGCCGACCCGCTTGACAGAACCGGGTCCACGGTCACCATTGATGTTGCAATCGAAGCATCTCCACTCGGAGGGACCAATGCGTGCCGACCCGAGGACCCGCCGCATCGCCGTGCTCGTCGTGTTGGCCGCACTGGCCGGCCGGGACGTGCAGGCCCAGAGTCTTCGGGAGACCCTTTCGGGCCTCTTCATCTTCGGGGAGGGGCAGGATCCTCTCTTCCTCGGCGGCACCGGCGCTCCCAACAACCCGGACTCGGTCCGGATCCACGGCAGCCACTTCGTGCCCGCAGCGGTCGCGAGCAACGGCACCGTCATTTCCTTCCTCACCAATTCGATCGGCAGCAACGTCGCCAACGTGCCGGTGAGCGCCACCAGCGGGGGCTCCACCTTCAGCTTCGAGGGTGGGGTGCCGGTGCGAACCTCGACCTCCGCCGGCCCGGTGTTCGGCGAGCGGGCGCAGACGCTGGGCCGGGGACGGATCCTCGCCGGCATCTCGCGAACGGGAGTGCACTTCAAGGCGCTCAGAGGCGTGGATCTCGACAACATGGACTTCATCTTCACCCACGCGAACTCGGACTTCCCGGGCTGCGACGCCGTCGCCGGCGGCGACTGCACCCTGTTCGGCGTGCCCACCCTGGAGAACGAGACCATCGGTCTGGCGCTGTCCCTGGACGTCCGGCTCACGGTGACGGCCTTCCTGTTCACCTACGGCATCACCGACCGGGTGGACCTGGGGGTAGCGGTCCCGATCGTATCCACCTCGCTCGAAGGCTCTACCACGGCGCAGATCAATCCCTTCGGTTCCCCGCCGGCGGTGCACTTCTTCGGCGGCACGCCCGAGGACCCGGTGCTGACCGCCTCCCGTTTCGTGCGGGGGTCCGCCACCGGACTGGGCGATGCGAGCGCCCGGCTCAAGGTCAACCTTCGCCGGACCGATCCGCTGGCGGTCGGAGTACTCGCCGACGTGCGCTTCCCGACCGGCAGCGAGAACGACCTGCTCGGCTCCGGCGCCTTCGCAGCCCGGGGACTGGCCATCGTGTCCGCCCGGTTCGGCGCCTTCTCGCCGCACGCGAACGTCGGCTACCTGTACCGGGGGGGCGAGTTCGAGAGCGATGCGGTGCTGGGCACGGTCGGCTTCGACCACCTGCTCGCGCCCTGGGCCACGCTCGCGGTGGACGTGATCTCGCAGCTCCAGGTCGGCGACAGCCCGTTGGTGGTCCCGTCGCCGGTCGTCATCCAGTCACCCTACGTCCGCACCATCACGCCGAGCTCGATCCCCGACCGACGGGACGACGTGGTCGACGGCTCGATCGGCGTCAAGCTGACGACCGCCCCGGGACTGACGGTCGTGGCCAATACCGCGTGGCCGCTCAATCGGGGCGGGCTTCGACCGGATCTGATCTGGACCGTGGGGCTGGAATACAACTTCTGAGCTAGCGGATCTCGACGATGCCCCATCGCCCGCGCTCCCGGCGGAGCGTGGCGTTGAAGGACACCGGCTGGCGCTCGGTGCGGTGGGTGCTGGTGTTGAGGTAGTCGTAGGTGCCGCGGACCTGTGCCACCGCCGTCGAATCGGTCACATCGAGGCGCTGGACATCGAGCTGCGTCTTCACGTCGCGCACGAGCTGAAAGAACTGCTCCCATCCCTGCTGTTGCGCCGGCGTCATCCCCGGATAGATCCGCTTCAGCTCGCCCAGGTTCTGCGATTCCACCGCACCGGCGTACTGCGCGATGAGACCGCTGATCTCCGGCCTGGGATCCACCGGGCGAGGCGCCGCCGGCGGCGGAGCGACCGGGGCCGTAACCTGTGCCCGGTCGCGGGCGGGCGGCCCCGCCGGAGCGGGAGCGGGTGCGCCGGCTCCCGGAAGAATCGGGGCGGCTCCGCTTTCTCCCGGCGTTCTGATGTGCGGCGAGATCGCCGGAGGCGTGGTGTCTCGAGGAAGCGGAGGCCTCACGGCGTCCGTATCCGGGATGGCCGCACGGGGCACGACGGGGCTCGCGTCCCGTTCGGGTCTCCGTTCGATCCGGGGTGCCGGCCGCTCGCGGGGGGCGCTCGGCGCGGCAGCCTGCTGCCGCGGCTCACCGGCCGGCCTGGCGGGCGCCGAATCCGCGGCGGCCGAGCGTGCCGGGGCGGATTCGCCCGGGGGCGGCCCCACGGCCTGTCCTGCGGCAGGTCCTGCGGCAGGTCCTGCGGCGATGCGCGCCTCCGTGGCACGCGGCTCCGCTCTCTGCCGCCAGAGCCACAGCCCGCCCAGTCCGAGCAGCAGCACCAGCGCGAGCAGCCCCCCGACGATTCGCCGCCGCGGCGGAGGGGTTCCCTCCACCGGGGTGCGCGCGCGGACCACGGTCGTGGGGGCGGTGCCTCCGGTGGGCGTGGCGATGGCATCGAGCGTGTGCATCACCTCGAGCGCGGTCTGCGGGCGGTCGGCCGGGCGCTTGGCGAGGCAGTCTCGCACCAGGGATGCGAGCATGGATGGGACCACGGGCCGGCGCCGCTCGACGGGCTCGGGGTCCTCCATCACGTGCGCGGCCAGCATGGCCTGCGGCGAGCGGCCGGTGAACGGCGGCTGTCCAGTCAGCATCTCGTACGCCATGGCGCCGAGCGCGTAGATGTCGGCCCGATGGTCGGTCTGCGGGCTCGCCGTCGCCTGCTCCGGCGCCATGTACGTCGGGGTGCCCAGCGCCACACCGAGCGTCGTCATCGCCCCCCCGTGGGTACCGGCGTCGGACGAGACGCTCACCGCCTTCGCGACGCCGAAGTCGGTCACCACCGCGACGCCGCCGGAGATCAGGACGTTGTCCGGCTTGACGTCCCGGTGCACCACGCCGCACGAGTGGGCGTACGCGAGCGCGGAGACCACGTCGCGCAGGATGCGCACGGCGTCGGCGATCGGCAGCTCGCCCTCCCGGCCAATCCGGGCGCGCAGCGACTCGCCCGCGACGAACGGCATGATGAAGTAGGGCAGGGTGCCGGCCTCGCCCGCGGAGAGCAGCGGAACGATGTGAGGGTGCTGCAGCTGGGCGGCGAGCAGGATCTCGCGGCGGAACCGCTCCACGTTCACCCCTGCGGCCAGCTCGGGCAGGAGCACCTTCACCACCACGCGGCGGCCCAACGCCTTGTCGAGGGCGAGGAAGACGCGCGACATCCCGCCGCCGCCGAGTTCCCGCTCCAGGAGGTAGGCATCTCCAAGGGCGATCTGAAGCTGTTCGTCTAGACTATGGCTCACGGTGCCGCGATCGCGGGGGAGGCCGAAATCTAGGGATCGGGAGGGTCGAAGGCGACCCCCGCCAGTGCCTGGGCCAGGGCGCCGGCGCTCGGTGGGCGGTCCTCGGGCCGCTTCTCCAGGCAGGCGAGCACCAGTCGCTCCAGCTGCGGGGGGATCGGGCGGTCGGTGCGCCGCGACGGCGGCTCGGGTGCCCGCTGAACGTGCTGGAGGATCGTCTGGAGCGGGGTCTCCCCCTCGAACACCAGGCGGCCGGTCAGCAGGTAATAGGCGACGCAGCCGAGCGAATAGAGATCGGCCCGCCCGTCGACGTTCCGGTCGTGTGCCATCTCGGGGGCCATGTAGGCCGGAGTGCCGGGCGTCATCCCCGCGGCGCCCGTCAGCGACTCCTCGCCGGGTCCGGCGATGGATCGGACCAGGCCGAAGTCGAGCACCTTCACGAAGTCCTCGCGCAGCCCCAGCCTGCCCAGGTGGATGTTGGCCGGCTTGATGTCCCGGTGGATCAGCCCGTAGGAGTGGGCCTCCTCCAGCGATTCGCACACCTGGAGCAGGATGTGCACCACCCGGGGCGCGGGCAGCGGCCCCTCCCGGCGCACCAGCGACTCCAGGTTGGTCCCCTCCAGCAGCTCCATGACCAGGTAGAGCGTCCCCTCGTCGGTCACGCCGAAATCGTAGAGCTCGACCGTGTGGGGAGAGCGCAGCCTCGCGGCCGCTTCGGCCTCGCGGCGGAACCGCGCGGTGGCCGTCTGGGCCCGGGTATCGTCGCTGGAGGCGAGCACCTCGGGCCGGATGAGCTTGATCGCGGCGGGGCGCGCCAGCATGCGGTGGGTCGCGAGGTACACCTCGCCCATGCCGCCCCTCCCGAGCAGCGCCCCCAGGCGATAGCTCCCCATCTCCCGCTCCCGGGTCACCTGCTGCCCGAGCCGCGTCACCACGTGCGAGATCACCACCGCGACGCCGAGCATCAGATAGTTGGGGTAGTGCATGAGGAGCACGTTCCGGAACGCCCCGTAGTCGTACAGCCCGGCGAGCTGCCCGACGATCATGCCGATGGAATCCATGGACGCGGCGACGAACCCCGCGACCAGCATCTTCCAGGGGGTGGCCGGCACGATGGCCGCCGTGATGAGAATGATGGGCCCGATCCAGCTGATGGTCGGGTTGAAGTCCACCGGCGCGAACGCGGGTTGCCCCCAGTGGATCAGGACACCGATGCCGAACGCCATGGCCACCATGTAGCCAAGGGCGAGGTCCATCACGAGAGCGGGATTCCGCCGGCCGGTGCGGAGATAGAGGTACAGCAGGAGCGAGGTGAAGATGCACCCCGCGGCGATCCCGTCCACGATGGTGAGCCGGGACCACCGCGGATCGCCCGGCTCGGTCAGATAGACGGTGAGGTGTGCCAGCGCGGGGGCGAGTACCCACAGCGCGCCGGCGATCAGCGCCATGATCTCGACCCGTCGGGTCGCCTGGCGGAGCAGGTCCTCGGGCAGACGGCGAGGCCGTCCCGGCACGGTCCTCGGCTCGCTGGACGTGTCGCGCGCGAGCCGGCCGATCAGTTTCGGCGTCGGCATCATCTACTCCGGGACCAGGGACCGCATGCGCTCGACGTCCTCGGGACTGTCGAGGTCGGCGAGCAGCGCCGCCGGCCATTGCACCACCGCCGCCTCGTCCCGGTGGTCCCGGACGATGCGCCGTCCGGCCATGCCGTCCGCCGCCGCGAGCTCGGGGAAGAGCTCGCGGGCGTAGAGCGTCGGTGGAGCCTGCACCGTTCCGTAGCGCGACATGACCAGCGGCTCGGAGCCCCGGCGGAAGCGAGCCACCAGCTCGGAGACCATGGCGGATGTCACCAGCGGCATGTCGGCCAGGATCACGACCGCGCCCTCGCGATCATGCGGGACCAGCTCGATCCCGGTCCGGAGGGACGAATGCATGCCGCCTGCGTGCGCCGGGTTCAGCGCCAACGTCACGTCAAGCCCCTCGAGCGCCCGTGCCACCCGGTCCGCCTCGAAGCCGAGCACGACGATCACGGGCCTGAGCTCCGCCTGGATCGCGTGCCGCGCCACTCGCCGCACGACCGCCTCCCCGGCGATCTCGATCAGCAGCTTGTTGGTGCCGAGGCGGGACGAGGAGCCGGCGGCGAGCACCACGCCGGCCACGGGACCGCTCCGCGCTGCGCCGCGCATTACAGCCCCCTTCTGGGCCAGAGCGCGCCGAGCTTCGCATCCCACTCCGGCGGATCGAACGACTTGTTTCCACCGGTCGGATAGTGCGTGAGCTCCCCGACGACGATCCGGTCGTGCGCCAGTGCGTAGAGGTCCACGCGGACGAAGTCGAAGTCTTTCGCCAACTGCTCCGCGAGCTCGCGCATCCGGCCGAAGCTCGGAGGCAAGGGGATGCGCGGACCCTGGGGGTAGTGCATCCTGAGCGACACCGGCCTGCCGTCCGGATCGTAGAAGTTGCGGGTGTGCCCCGTGAACCGGTCGAAATCCACCTGCACCAGCGCCGCCTTCCCGCCGAAACAGAGAAACTTCCAGTCGGGCGGGACTTCCCCGTCGCCTGCGTCGAGGAGCTCCTCGACGACCAGGCGGGGCCGGATCCCGCGGTAACCCCATTCGCCGTTCTTTCGCCAGTAAGGCAGGGCCAGCCACTTGCGCGCGCGTTCCACGAGCTTCGAGCGGGTGGCGGCGTCGTCGCCCGTCACCAGCGCCGTCATGCCGCTTCCGTGGGTGGCCTTGACCACGTAACGGGGCGGCAGGCTCAGGCTCAGCAGGTCATCGGGCGAATCGAGCACCGCATAGAGCTCGGGCAGGTGGCCCGGCCCGAGCCGGCCCTCCACATGGGCGCGCAGCGCGAGCTTGTCGGAAGTCACCGTGAGGAGCGGATCGCGGTCGCGCGCCATCTTGAGGTAGATGTGGTGGGTGTGCGTCCGCGGCCGGGAGATCGGCAGCACTTCTCCGTGCCAGAGCAGATGGCGGAGCCACTGAAAGCCCATGGGCGGCAGCAGCGCAGCCACGCTCCGGATCCGCCGCCAGAGCCTTCGGGAGCGCAGCCGGGCCGGTGTCACCTCAGGAGGCATGGGTGCCGAGCTCCAGAAACTCGCCGTATTCCCTGGCGGCTCTCGCCACCGCGCGCCGGGCGGCGATGCCGAGACGCGTGAACGGACTCAGCTCGATACGGACGGAGCTTCGATTCCTCGCTCGGGTCCAGCTCCCCACCACGCGGCCATTCACCACGATCACGGGGCGGAGGAGGTCCACCCCTTTCGCGCGAACGGAGTGGGCCGGTGCGACGAGCGCTCCGCGGTGCCGGTATGCCACCGTATACTCGTCAAACGCCGGCAGCAGGTACGCCCGGGTCGAGCTCCTTGCCGTCTCCGCTGCAGGCGGTCCCCAGTAGCGCAGGCCGGCCAGCTCGAAGGGAACGAATTCCCCGCGCATCATGGCCAGCCCTTCGGCGGCGTCCGTCAGCAGCAATCCCGACCACCAGGCGAAGTCGTGGACGGTGGCGGGTCCCCGGCTGGTGAAGTACCGCCGCGCCAGCTCGGCCAGCGCCTCGTCCCGAGCCATTCGCTTCCCATCGGGGACCCACGCGTCGAGCAGGACGAAGGTGTGCTGTTTCCCCTGGCGGGGCCCGAAGCAGATCAGCCCGTCGTGGGCCATGCGCCAGGCGATGTGAAGCCCGCGTCCAGCGGTGGTGGAAATCCGCGCGCGCTCCAGTGCCTGATACGTCGCGTCGCGCGTCAACGGCCGGCCGTCCTCCAGCGCGTGCTCGGTCGCCTTCCGGCACCGGGCCAGTGCGGCCGAGTCGAGGCCGTAGTGCTTCGCCAGGCGGCCCGCGCTGGACGCGACCACGCGCGGCGTCATCAGCTCCAGCATCCACCGGACGTCTTCCGCTCCCACGAAATGCAGCGTTCCGCGCATCGGCCAGGTGCGGACGATCTCCCGCTTCGCGATGGCCCGCTCCACGAGGCTCTCGGTGGCGTTGCGGACCCGCAGTCCGACGGCCCACAGCGATCCCAGGTAATCCTGCGCCTGGACGGCGCCCAGCCAGCGAACCAGGTTGGCCGGATCGGTGAAACTCGTGGCCGAGAGGCAGTGGCTGCGGAGGCGGTGCCGGAGGAGCTGCACGGGGCTCATGCGGCCGAATAATAAGGCCCTCAAAGTGGCGCGCCCCGGAGTTCCGGCGCGCCACTGCTTCAGCCCTGCGTATGCCTGCTAGGGCCGATCCACCGGCAGTTCGCTCGGCACTTTCCGGGGGGTGATTCGGCGGAGATCCCGAACAGCGGGATCGGTGAAGGCCTTCATGAACTCGGTCACTTCGTCCACCGTCCGGGGCGCGAAGTCCACATCGTCGAGCAGGGTGTCGCGGGTGGCGAGGATCTCCTCCACCGTTCACCGGCCATTCCCGACAGCCGGGTGAGTGCAAACTCTTGCCTCCGCGTCCGGCGCGCCATAGTGTGGCCATGCCTCGTAGCATCACTTCTACCGGAGAGCTCCCATGGCTCGCTTCCCCTCGAACCCGTCCGCGGCCGCCCTGCTGGGTGCCGCGCTGGCTCTGGCATGCGCCGACCCCTCGTCACCGACCCCCGACTCCACGCCTTCGCTCGAAACAGCCTCCGCCCGCGCGGGCGCGCCGACCCTGCGGGTGCAGCACAGCGGTACCACCAACCGGCTCCAGGCGATCAGTCCGGTCAGCTCGGAGGTGGTATGGGCCAGCGGCGTCGGTGGCACCTTCGTCGTCACCATCGACGGCGGCAGGCACTGGCGGGCGGGGGTGGTCGACGGGGCGGACGGACAGCACGCCGTATAGGAACGCGTCCAGGCGCTCGTCGCGGCCGCGGTGCTGGTCGGCCAGCACGTCCAGGGCGGCGAGCAGGGTCGGGTCGAGGACCGGTCGCCGCTGCACCTCGGCGGTGACGAGCAGGGTCAGTCGCCGTGCGTCCGCCTCGGTCCGCGGCGTCTCGCAACGCCAGCGCCCCATCTCCTGCATCAGGATCATGCTCATCGCGACCACCGCCTCGACTGCTTCCTGCCGGTCCATCCGGCC
>CAMPKP010000088.1 GCA_946887295.1 uncultured Gemmatimonadota bacterium
TCGTCGGGCTCGGGCAGATCGTCCGGCTCGGGCGGCTCGTCGGGCTCGGGCGGCTCGCCGGCGTCGGAGGGCTGCTCGACGAGCGGGAGTCCGCGCAGCGCCTCGACGCCCGGGAGCTCGGTCTCGTCCAAGCGGGGATTCTCGAGCCGGGAGACGCCCAGGACCAGCTCGGGGGTGGACGCGATCTCGGCCTCGAGCGCTCGGGTCACCGCCTCGCCGGCGAGCGTCAGCTGCACCTGCTCGAAGGAGTGCAGCGCCTCGAGGTCGGGAATGGTGCTTCGGACCTCCTGCGCGAAGCGCTCCCTGGCCTCCTCCGGCTGGGTCCGAACCAGGTTCCCCTCGCCGGCGCAGAGGCGGAGCAGCACCAGCTCGTAGTCCTCGCTGGTCTCCAGGCCGAGGGCCCGGCGATTCGTGCGATAGGGCACCAGGTCCCGGATGATCTCGTCGAGCGCCACCGGTTGGCGGAGTCGAGCGGGATCGGCCGCGGCCAGACTGCTGACCAGGCGGCGGAAGAATCGCTCGACGTCGGTCACTGGGCCTCTCGAGCGTTGGGCATGGGTAGGTCAGCTTAGGGAAGATGACCCGGAAGTGTCAAGCAACGGGCTCACTCCACCAGCACCAGCGGAAAGTGCTCCCCGGCGGCGACCCGCTTCTCCAGCGCCGTGAAGCCGGCATCGGGATCGTAGCCGGCATACAGCCCTTTCTCCTGCTCCATCGCGAGCCACCCGGCGAACTCCGACTCGACCGCTCCGTCGGTGCTGCGCCGCTCCCGTGCCGCCCGCACCGCCAGCCAATCGGCGTATTCGTTCTTGGGGTGGCGGCGGTGACCCCGCAGCCAGGTCCACTGGACCTCGTGACCCCGGCTGGCCCGGTCCAGCGCCTTCCACAGCTCGAGGTTCTCGATCGGGCCGCCCTTCCGGGTCCAGCCGCGCGCCTTCCACACCGGCACCCACTCGCGCATGCCTTTGACCAGGTACTGCGAGTCGGACACCATGAGCACGGCGAACCGGGAGCCCTTCCGGGCGAGCAGGTCGAGGACCCGCGCCGCGCCCAGCAACGCCATCCGGTTGTTCGTCGTCGCCGTCTCGTGGACGTAGAAGTCCCGACGCTCGATTCTGCCGCTCCGGGACCGGACCTCGATCAGCGCGGCTCCGCCCCCCGGATTTTCGCCCTCCCGCCCGTTGCCCAGACAGCTCTCGTCGAGGTGGAGGATCGCGATCGGCCCGCTCAATCGATGACCTGGAAATGGTCGATGTCGTTCAGCACGAAGGGCAGCTCCTCGCCGGTCATCGGTAGGCGCCCGATCAGGGCCTCCTGGCGCCCGACGGTCGTGAGTCGGAGCGCCACCACGATGTACTCCGTGCCCCGGCGCGAGAGCGCCACCCGCAGTCCTCGCCGCACGGCGTGCTCCAGTTGGTCCATGCGTTGGGTCGTCCAGCGGAGGGGCATGAGGCTTGGCGAGGCCGGCTAGAGGCTGCGGGTGATGCGGATGTGGCCGGAGGGCCCGGCGACGACGCGGCCGATCACCGCGGCGGTGGGGGTCCGGGCATCGCGCAGGGCGCCGAGCAGCGCGGCTTCGTTCTCCTTCGGCACGGCGAGCAGCAGGCCGCCGGAGGTCTGTGCGTCGACGCAGAGCACCCGCTCGTGCGGCTCCAGATCGGCGGCCCAGTCGAGGTCCGCCGCGGCCTCGAGGTTGCGCCGGGTGCCGCCCGGGACGACGCCTCGCGCGGCGAGGTTCAGCGCGTGGGCCAGGATCGGCAGCGCATCGAAGGCCACTTCCGCGGCCACCTGGCTCGCGGCGAGCATGTTGCCGAGGTGCCGCAGGAGCCCGAAGCCGGTGACGTCGGTGGCGGCGCTGACCCCGACCCCGAGCGCGGCCTTCGCGGCGCCGTCGTTGAGGGTCGTCATCGAGCGCACGGCCTCGCCCAGCCCGGCCTCGATCAGGGCGTCGCGCTTCAGCGCGGTGGTGAGAATACCGGTTCCGAGCGGCTTGGTCAGCACCAGCACGTCGCCGGCGCAGGCGCCCGCGTTGGTGAGCATCCGGTCGGGATGCACCTCTCCCATCACGACCATGCCGAACAGCGGCTCCTGCGAGTCGATCGAGTGGCCTCCCACGACCGCGCAGCCGGCGCGCTCCGCGACCGCCGAGGCGCCCTTGATCACGTCGCCCAGAAGCTCGAAGGGCAGCTTCTCGCGCGGCCAGCCGACCAGGTTGAGCGCGAAGAGCGGCGTCCCGCCCATGGCGTAGACATCGCTGAGGGCGTTGGCCGCCGCGATCGCTCCCCACTGGGTCGCGTCGTCCACGATGGGGGTGAAGAAGTCCACGGTCGCGACCAGCGCCCGCTCCTCGGAGAGCCGGAAGACGGCGGCGTCGTCGCGGGTGGCGGCATCCACCATCACCCGGGGATCGATCACGCCGGGCAGGTGCTGCAGGACCTCCGCCAGCTCGCCGGGACCGAGCTTGCAGGCGCACCCCGCCCCATGGGAGAACGCGGTCAGTCTGATGCGGGGCTGCTGCTGGAGCGTCTGATCGGCCATGCCTCGTCCGGTCGTCGAGTATCGGACCGGAAGTTACTACCTCGAGGCGGCGTGGACGAACCCGGCGAGGAGGCGGTGCATGCGGGGATCGCGGTCGGTGAGCGACTCGGGGTGCCACTGCACGCCGAGGAGGAACCTGTCGCCGGGGATCTCGAGCGCTTCGATCACGCCGTCCGGGGCGGCCGCGGTGGGCACCAGGCCCGGCGCGAGATCCTTCACCGCCTGGTGATGCATGCTGTTCACCTGAAGCGGGGCGCTGCCCACCAGCTCGTCGAGCCGGGAGCCGGACGCGACGGTCACCTGGTGCGCCAGGTGGTCGCGGGAGAAACCGGCGGTGGGGAAGTAGTCGTGCTTGATGGCATCGCTGCGCTGCGCGGCGATGTCCTGGTAGAGCGTGCCGCCGAGCGCGACGTTGACGACCTGGAGCCCCCGGCAGAGGCCGAAGAGCGGCTTGCCCTCCGCGATCGCCCAGCGGGCGAACTGGAGCTCCACCCGGTCGCGGGCGGGATCCAGGCGGCCGCAGGTGGGAAGGGGCGACTCGCCGTAGGTGGCCGGGTCCAGATCCACCCCACCGGGGATGAGCAGCCCGTCCATCCGGTCGTAGAGGCCGCGCAGGGCCTCCTCCTCGTCCAGCAGCGGGATCATCACCGGCAATCCGCCCGCCGCGGCGACCACCCGGGAGTAGCGCTGGTTCATGACCCACGACTCCGGCAGCACCTCGGGGATGCCGTCGATGGAATGCAGGGTCTGGGTCGATATCCCGATGATCGGCCTGCGTCGCACGCGGTCTCCTGGTGTCACGTCATCGAGCCTGTCATCCGAGCGCCCGGTCATGTCGAGCGGGGTAATTTAAGCCCCTACCGGCCCCCCTCAGGGGGCCCACACGGCCTCGGGCCGCGAGGCTCCCGTGACCACTCCCTCCTCCGTCTCCGCGATCAGCTGGTCCACCACCGCGGTCAGCTCGCCGGTGCGCTTGTAGGTGGCGAGCTGACGGTCGGCGCTGGAGCCTTCCGCCAGGATCCGGTAGGCGTACTCCACTTCGGCGCGACTCCCCAGCTCGTCCACCACGTCGCCGATGAACCATTCGATCAACTCGCGGATGAGGTCGCCGGCGGGCAGCTCCCGCTGCTTGCCGAAGTCGATCAGCTTGCCGCCGAGGCCGAATCGCGCGGCCCGCCACTTGTTCTCCTCGATGAGATCCGAGGAGTAGGTCCGGAAGGTGATGTTCTCGCGGCGCATCTTCCACAGCTTGGCCACGATGGCTTGCAGAATCGCGGCCACCGAGACCGCCTCGTCCACCCGGGTGCAGACGTCGCAGATGCGGAACTCGAGCGTGGGGTAATTCCAGTTCGGCCGGACGTCCCACCAGATCTTGGAGCCGTTGGGAATGCACCCCGTGGCGGTCAGCGTCTCGAGGTAGTGGGCGTATTCGGCCCAGTTGGGCACGATCCGCGGCACCCCGGTCCTGGGAAAGCCCCGAAACACGATGCTCCGGTACGACTTCAGGCCGGTGTTGCGGCCGTTCCAGAAGGGCGAGCTGGTCGAGAGGCAGAGGATGTGCGGGAGGAAGTAGCGGGAGACGTTCAGCGCGTCGATCAGGAAGTCGCGGTCCTCGATCCCGATGTGTACGTGAGTCCCGAAGATGAGCAGGCGCTGCGCCAGGTCCTGCATGTCCTCCTTCACGCCGAGATAGCGCTCCAGCGGCGTGATCTCCTGCTTCATCCAGGAGGAGAAGGGATGGGTGCCCGCGGCGGCGATCTTGAGGCCGTTGCGTGCCGCCAGCTCGATCACCGCCCCCCGCAGGTTCACCAGCTCGGTCCGGACCTCCGCCGGCGTGCGGCAGATCTTGGTGCCGACCTCCACGATGGACTGGTGCAGCTCCGGCTTCACCTGCTCCAGGTAGCGGTGGTCCGCCTCCAGGATCTGGGTGATGTACGAGGTCAGCTCCCGGGTCTTCGGATCGATGATCTGATACTCTTCCTCGACCCCGAGGGTGAGCGAAGGGGGCTGCATCGGTGCTCCTTTCGTCCTAGCGGCGGCGCTCCACCACGAAGGTGGGAATCGTCGAGCCTCCGCCCGCCGTGACGTTCAGCAGGGCGGCGGTGGAGAGACGCGTCAGGCATCCCTCCGCGTAGTCCCCATGCGAGACGAATGGGGCCGTGTCCATCATCCGGTCGGCGAAGACCGCGCGGCCCTCCACCATGCTGGGGTAGGGCTCCGACGGGATCGCCACCCGCTGCTGGACGATGTACGGAGCCGCCAGCGCGTCCGCCACCGCCCGCTCCCAGCCGGCGGCGTCGGTCTCCCAGCCGAGGACGATGCCGGCGCCGCCGTAGTCGTCGTTCGGCTTGAGCACGAGGCGGTCGCGCGAGGCGAGCACGAAGGGGACCAGGTCCACCGGCTTCCCGCCGTGCTCGGTGCGCCGCTCCTCCATCACCCGGGTCCACGGGATGTGGGCCCCGATGGCCTCGAGCTCGCCGGTGCCGAAGAGCCGCCGGTTTCTCTCGTCGGAGAGGACTGCCAGGCTGGCCTTCTTGTGGAGGATCTTGCAGCGCGGCGGATTCACCATGCACACCGCCCCCGCGGCGACCGCGCCGAGGAGCGGTGTGTCCGACCCGCACCGCTCGACCAGCTCCGCCAGCAGGACCCGCTTGTACACCAGGTCGATCGCGCCGCCCGGGCCGTGGAGCCGACCGCCCCGGAGCTCCAGCTCCCGGGGATCGGCGATCACCGCCTCGATCCCGACGGCCCGGAAGTACTCCTGGAACAGCACGAACTCGCTCCGGGTCGGCACCTCGGGCCAGTCCACGATGGCCACCCGCGGGATGTCCCGCCGACCGGACCACTCCTCGTAGGCGTCGAGCAGAACGTGGAGCACGCCGTGCCGGGCGAGCAGCGGCAGTGCCTCGTACCGGCGGCCGAAGACCCGCATGATCGGGAGATCGGCGAAGGAGGCCACCAGCGCGTCGTTGTACCCCGCCCCCGCCGGCGTCTCCGCGTTGTACTCCGTCACCGCCATCGTTCCGGCCTCGTCCATCACGAACGCATCCACCCGCGAGGTCGGGCTCGGCTCCCGGAACCCGGGGTCGTACCGGATCAGGCGCTCCTCCCAGTCCAGCAGCCGGAACTGCTCGCGAAAGGCCTGGTCTTCCAGGGCGCGCCCGTACGCCTTGCCGAAGGCCCCCATCAGGAGGCGCACCCGCTGCTGGAGCAGGCGGTAGTGCGCGATCGTCATGAACCGGGGCCGGAGCACCGTCGCGACCGGGCGCTCCCCGAAGACGAGGCCGCGGCGGCGAAGCTGGTCCGACAGCATCGCCTCGGATGCCTGGGCCAGCTCGTCGGTGAGCAGCTCGTGATAGTGGGCGATCGCCTCCTGCACGGGCGTGGCGCTCAGCGCCGGGCGGTGAAGGCGGCGTCCCACTTGAGGGCGCGGGCCTGGCGGCGCGGCTGCTTCGCCAGCCGGATCGCCATGTCGGCCATCTCCTTGACCGTCCACTCGAAGTAGGTGGGCGTGAGCGAGTTGACGTCCATGTCGGGGGCCGGATTCATGAAGTCGATGGCGTACGGCACCCCGTCGCGGATGGCGAACTCGATAGAGTTCATGTCGTAGCCCAGGGCCCGTACCAGGGTCCGCGCGTCCTGGACGATACGGGCCTCGAGCTCGGGCGAGAGGTAGCCGGCCTGCACCAGGTAGCGCCGGTCGCGCGGGTCGTACGGCATCGGCAGAATTTCCTCCTGCCCCAGGCACAGACACCGGACGAACTGGTCCCACTCGATGAATTCCTGGACCACCATGGTGAGCAGTCCGGAGTTGTCGTAGTGGTGCAGCAGCTCCTCGAGGGAGCGGCAGACGTAGACCTCCTTCCATCCACCGCCGTGCGCGTCCTTGAGGATGCACGGCATGCCCACGTGCCGCGCGACACCCTCCCAGTCCAGCGGGAACTCCAGGTTCCGGAGGCTCTCGCCCGGCACGATCCCGGGCACGTAGGACTTGTTGGGCAGCGCGACGGTCCTGGGCGACGCAACCCCGAGCTTGGTGGCCAGGGTCGCGCCGAAGAACTTGTCGTCCGCGCTCCACATGAAGGGATTGTTGACGACGGTGACGCCGTCGAGCACGGCCTTCTTCAGGTAGGTGCGGTAGAACGGCACCTCGTGGGAGATGCGGTCGATCAGCACGTCGTACGGACACGGCTGATCCATGGACGTGGCGCCGATCCGGGCGTACTCGACGGTCACACCGGCCTTGCGCCGGGCGACCTCCTCGATGAACGCCGGCGGGAACGACCACTCGCGACCCACGAGGAGACCAACGGTCTTTGACATGCCAAGTCACCGGTGTGTTGGGTGTTCGGGTACGGGACCGCGGCCGTGCTCAGTCGTGCCCGCCGATGTAGCGCCGGATCATCTTCTCCCAGTACTGCCAATCGTGCGCCCAGCCGTCCCAGATGCGCAAGGCATTGCCGATGCCCTTGCTCCACAGGATGGCGGACAGCTCCTCGTTGTCGGGCCGAGCCGGATCGTCCCGGCCGACCGCGAGAATGATGTCCTGGCGCCGGAACGCCTCCAGCCGATCCGGATCGTGCTCGTGCCGGAGGAAGTCCGTGGGATTGCAGGCGTACACGTTGGGGTCCGAATAGCCCCCGGTGAGACGCTTCACGTCGTAGGTGCCGCTCATCCCGAGGATGCGGTTCACCAGGTGCGGGTGCCGGAAGCCGAGGCACGCCGCGTAGTACCCGCCAAGGCTGGCGCCGGTGGCGATGACGAAGGGATTGGAGTTCCGGCTCGCGGTGAAGGGCAGAACCTCGTCGGCCAGGTACTGGTCGTACTGGAGAAATCGCCAGGCCCGGGCGCCGGGATGCAGGTGGTCGGCGTACCAGGTCTCGCCGGGCAGATGGTCGAGCAGGAAGAGCTGGACCCAGCCCTGATCGATGTGGTCGGCCAGCACCTCGTGCATCCGCCGGTCGAGCCATTCCCGATGGGTGCCCATCGAGGTGGGAAACACGAGGACCCGGGCGCCCTGGTGCCCCACGACGTCGAGCGCCATGTCCCGGCCCAGCGCGGGGCTGTGCCAGCGGTGATACTCGTGGTGCACGGTTCAGCCCGAAGGAGAGAGGAGGAACGGCAGGGCCGCCCGGAGGCGCCGGCTCCAGGCGGCCTCCTCGTGCCGGCCCGAGCGGTCTTCCACGTATCGGAGCTGCGCGCCTTCGGTATACCCTTTCGCGCGCAGCAGGTCGCGGAGCCTGCGGGCATCCTCGAGGGTCTCGGCTCCCTCCTGGCGGCCGACGTCGACGTAGAGCCGCCCCGGGACGAAGGGGACGGTCTCGAGCAGCCCAAAGATAGCGCGCCCGGCGAGCCAGAGCGACGGACTCAGCGCCCCCATGATGCCGAAGACGTCGGGCCGGGCGAAGAACGCGAACAGGCTGATGAGCCCCCCCATGGACGACCCGACGACGCCGGTCGCCTCGCGCTGCGGCAGCGTGCGGAACCTGGCATCCACCAGCGGCTTGATCGCCTCCGCCACATGGCTCACGTAACCGGCGCCGCGTCCGGGTCCGGCCTCGGGATCGTCGAAAGGCCCGTACTCGGCGAGCCGCCCCTCACCCGCGTTCGGGATCCCGACCACGATCCCCTCGAAGCCGCGCCGCGCGGCCCGGTTCATGGCGAGGTCGACCCGCCAGGAGCCGGCGAAGCTCTCCGCCGGATCGAAGAGGTTCTGGCCATCCTGCATGTAGAGCACGGGATAGCGCCGGTCGGGGACGCCGTAGGTCGGGGGCAGATAGATCGCGAGCTCCCGGTCGAGTCCGGGGGCGTCGGGTCCGGGCGAGAGCCGCTCGACGCGGCCCCGCGCGCGCCGCTGTGCGGGAGGCATCGTTTCGGCTACGCGGGGCTGCGCGACGCCCAGAGCAGCGCACGCAGGCCGATGAGCGCACGCTCCTGCTGGGCCGTGGTGCCGAAGGTCCCGTCGGCGCGCTGGCGGGCCGCGAGCGCGGTGCCGGCCCGGCGTACCGTCACCTGGGCCTCGAGGGTGCCCGCGGCGAGAAGGGCGTCGAGGACCTGGAAGAGGTCCGCGTGGGGCCACTCGCCGTCGATCCTCTGGTTCGTGGTGAGCAGGCCGACCAGCCGGTGGATGATCTCCTCGTGCTCGGGGCCGGCCGCGGCGAGTGCGTGCAGTCCCGAGACGATCGTGTCGGGGGCGAAATATTCGTTCCACTCGGTCCACTGCTCCGAGATCCTCGCCAGACTCTGGAGATGCTGCTTCACCGAGGGCCGCTGGGCGTGCCCGGCCCGGATCACCGCACGGAGCGCGAAGCAGCTGATGGCGAACCGTGCCGCCGGCTCCACCCTGAACACCTTGCCCGTGGGCAGGGTCACCGGTGCGAGGCGCTGTCCGGGGGGCGCGGGCGCGAAGAACCCGGCGAGAAAGTGCTGGCAGAGCTGCCGGGCGTGGCGGGCGCGATCACAGCCGTCGTGGAAGGACCCGGGGCGATCCTGGAGATCGAACAGCCACGCGAGCGACCCGGCGAGGGCCGGAGCGTCGTCGGCCGCTCCGAGGTCCAGCAGCTCGTGCACCCGCCAGATGGTCGGTACCGCGCCGCCCGCCACCGTGCCGTCGGGCCGGAGATCGGCCGCGAGCGCGCAGCGCAGACGCTCGGCGAGTGCGGCATCCGTCGCCGCGGGCCGTCCGAGCGCCTCGCGAGCGAGAAGCCCCTGCCGCGTCTGCTCGGTTCCGAAATAGAGCGCCAGGCGCTCGATGGCCGCGTCGATCATGCCGGAGCGAGCCGCCAGGCCAGCAGGCCGCCGGCCACGAGGGTTCGCGATATGCGCAGCGCCGCGACGCCGAGAGCAGCGTGATCGGAGGGCTCGCCCGGACCGCCGTTTCGCGAGGCTGGCCACTCACGCAGCCCGCCCACCAGCCCGAACACCAGCCACCATCCGCCGGAGCCCAGGCTGGCGAACCAGAGGCCGCCGAGCAGGGTGAGGAGCAGCGCCTCGCCGAGATGCACCCGCGCGCGGCGCAGCCGCGCGCCCCCCCGCACCGTGCCGAGCCGGGAGGCGAGGAGCTCCCAGAGGAGCAGCCAGACGACCACGGCGATCCAGCCCCCCAGCAGGCGGCTCAGCGCCATCGGCTCGTCACCAGCCGGCCCGGATGCTGTCGGGTGAGAGCATGCGTCCCCGGATCATGACGCGGTGAATCGACAGGGTGTTGCGGATGTCTGCGAGCGGATCCCGGTCGAGGACGACGAGGTCCGCGACCTTGCCGGGCGCGAGGAGGCCGAGGGAGTCCACCCGGAGCAGCAGCGCGCCGTTGCGGGTCGCAGCCGTGATCGCTTCGCCCGGCGTGAGTCCGGCGGCCACCAGCAGCTCCATCTCCCGATGCAGCGCGTACCCCGGGATCAGCATCTGGTTGGCCGCGTCCGTCCCCACGGCGATCCGGCCGTCCTTGGCGTTGAAGATCCGGAGAAAGAGGTCCTGCGCCGTCCGCGCGCGGCGGAAGGCGGCGAAGTCGCTCCCGGTCCAGCCGGCGCGCGCGATCATGTCCGGGACGTTCCAACGTTGCCGCTCCTCCTCGGGAACCGCGTTCAGCATGGTATCGCTCAGCACCGCCGGATCGTCGAGTCGGCTGAACGTCTCGTGCAGCACGAGCGTGGGCACCAGGATCACGTTGCGCGCCGCCAGCACCCCCGCCACCCGCGCGAGCGACGCGGAATCCAAGCCGGCCCAGGCCCGCTCGAACGCGGTCCATCCCGCGAAGAACGAGCGCCCATGCGCGGCATACAGCGCCGAAGGATCGGCCGCGGCGGCCTCGGGAATCCCGGTCAGGTGCTCGATCGAGCCGAGACCGAGACGCGCGGCGGTCATGGCGTCGGTGAGCCCGAGGTGTCCCGAGACTCCGAGATTGAAGGTGCGCGCCTCGTCGAGCAGGGCCGCGAGCAGCGTCTTGTCGACCCGGGTGTAGACCTTGACCAGGTCGACCCCCGAGTTCACCAGGCGATCCACGCCGCGCCGGGCTTCCTTCGCCGTGCTCGCCGTGATGGCGTCGGGGTAGGTCGGCGGGACGCCGTCGATCATCGCGCCGGCGGCGTACACTCTCGGACCCGGACTCCAGCCGCGATTCGACCGGCGGCGCACGCCGAGAACGCTCCGGAGCGCACCATGCTCGTCCCGCACCGTGGTCACTCCCCACGCGAGATAGCGCGTCATGGACCACCGCGCGACCCCAGCCAGCGGATCCACCAGATGGACGTGGCCGTCCACCAGGCCGGGCATGATCCAGCGCCCGGTGAGGTCCACCTCGGTGGTCCGCTCGGGCAGCACGAAATCGTCGCGCGACCCGACCGACTCCACGTGGCCGCGCCGGATCACCACGGCCGATTGCTCCAGCGGAGGGCCGCCCGAGCCGTCGATCAGCGTGGCGCCGAGCAGGGCGACGCCGTCCGGCTCCCGCGAGCGACACGCGAGCAGCAGGCACAGCCCAATCGCGATGGCCGCGGGGTGGTGGTGAAGCATCGACTCTGCGAGACGAGGTGCTGGAAGGTGGGTCTGCGCCGCAGTCCATGCAAGATCCTCGAGGGTCTCGCTTATACTTGTGCCGATGAGTGAACCGCAGCCGATCTCGAGCTATGGCATGATCGGGGACATGCGCACGGCGGCGCTGGTCGGACTCGACGGAGCGGTCGACTGGTGCTGCCTGCCCCGCTTCGACAGCGGCAGTGTCTTCGCCGCCCTTCTCGACCCGGAGCGGGGCGGCACCTGGGCGGTCCGCCCCGCCATCCCCTGGACCTCCACGCAGCGCTATCTCCCCCGCACCAACATTCTGGAGACCACCTTCACGACGGACGAAGGAATCGTCACCCTGACCGACTTCATGCCGGTGGGGGAGGACGGACGTCCCGCCGCGCCTCAGCCGGAGATCCATCGCCACCTGCGAGGCCGCCGCGGGAGGGTGCCGATGGAGATGATCTTCATGCCGCGCTTCGAGTACGGCGCGCGCGTCACCCGCCTCGAGGTCCTGCGCGCCGGTCTCTTCGCCACCGATCGGACGGACCAGGTACTCACGCTGTCGAGCGCGGTCCCCTTCCTCTGGGTGGTGGACCAGTCGACCGCCACGACCCGCTTCGCGCTGGAGAAGGGCGAGAAGCGGTGGCTGGTGCTGCGTTACGACGACGACGACATCCACCCGGTGGACCGCTACGCCAGCGCGAGCAAGCTCGATGTCACCGCCGCCTACTGGCAGCGCTGGTCGGCGGGCGTGCACTACACCGGCCCGTTCCGCTCCATGGTCAAGCGCTCGGCCCTGGTGCTCAAGCTCCTGACCCACGCGGAGACCGGAGCGGTGATCGCGGCGCCCACGACCTCCCTTCCCGAGACCATCGGTGGGATGCGCAATTGGGACTACCGCTTCGTCTGGCTGCGCGATGCGGCGTTCACGCTGGCGGCGCTCGACGCCGTGGGCCACGGGGCGGAGGCGGACGCGTTCATGCGTTTCCTCAAGAAGGTCTGCCGGCACGAGGGGGGCGGCCACCTCCAGATCATGTACGGGATCGACGGGCGCCGGGACCTGGTCGAGCGCCAGCTCGACCACCTCTCCGGCTATCTGGGCTCCCGGCCGGTGCGGGTCGGGAACGGGGCGGCTGGCCAGCTTCAGCTCGACGTCTATGGGGAGGTGCTGGAGACCGCGGAGCTGTGGCGCCGCAATCACGAGATGACGGAGGGGACCTGGCGGGTCCTCCGCGGACTGGTGGACTGGGTGAGCCGCAACTGGCACCTCCCCGACTCCAGTATCTGGGAAGTGCGCGGCGAGGCCCGGCACTACGTCTTCAGCAAGGTGATGAGCTGGGTGGCGCTCGACCGGGGAATCCGGATGGCGGCGGATCTCGGCCTGGATGGCGACAGCGAGTCGTGGCTCGCCGCACGGGACGCCCTATGGGCCGAGATCCTCACCCGCGGATGGAGCGAGAAGCGGCAGTCCTTCGTACAGGCGTATGATTCGCACACGCTCGACGCCGCCGCGTTGGCGATCCCGATGGTCCGCTTCCTTCCCTGGAGCGATCCCCGGGTGGTCGCCACCGTCCGGACCATCGCCCGGGAAGTCACCAGCCCCGACGGCGAGCTGGTCTATCGCTATCGCGGCGGTGACGGCCTGGAGGGAGAGGAAGGCGCCTTCTCGATCTGCACGTTCTGGCTGGCCCAGGCCCTGGCGATGATCGGCGACCGCAAGCGGGCCGACCGGGTGTTCCGGCGGATGCTTCGCCACGCGAACCACGTCGGGCTCTACTCGGAGCAGATCGACCCCGCCGACGGAAGGTTCCTCGGCAACTTCCCCCAGGGCTTCACCCACATCGCGCTAATCAACTGCGCGGCGGCCTTCGCCCAGCTCGACCGGGCCAAGGGCTGAAACGACAACGCCCCGCATGTCGCGAGGCGTTGGAGGAGACCGGGGCGCCCGACGCTAGCGGCGCCGTCGGGTCGACCGGCCGGATCTCCGGGCGCCCTTCTTGGCGGTCTTTCGCGCGGTCTTCCTGGCCGGACGCTTCGCCGACTTCCGGCCGCCGCCCTTGGCCGCCTTCTTGGTGCCCCGCTTGGCCGCCTTCTTGGTGCCCCGCTTGGCCGCCTTCTTGGCACCCCGCTTCGCGGCCTTCGCGGTGCTCCGCTTGGCCGTTTTCTTCGCCGCCTTCTTGGGGGTCCGCGTGGCTGCCTTCTTGGCCGTCTTCTTCCCCCCGGCGCTCCGCCTGGGAGCCTCGGCTCGGCTCGGCTCACTGGCCGAGGAGGAGTTGGAGTTGGGGTAACTTGTGTTGGCGGCCGGATTTGGGGTGGTGGGTAGTACCGGCTCCGAAGGCAGGGGGTCCATCCAACCCGAGCCGGACCAGCCCATCTCCATGTGATGAAGGTCGGCCATCTTCGCTCCTTCCGAACGAGATGCGGCGCAACCCGCCGCCGGTCGCGAGGCGTGGTGCGCCTGCTCACGGTCCAGTTAATAACTTGCACATCTTCAAGCCTTCTGCAAGGCTGCCGATGTCGCGCTATACTTACGCGATCCCTGATCCCATCCCGGACCCCGTCACCCGGTGACCCTTGCTGCAAATCGACCGGTGCGAGCCGCTCGCGTGCCCCCGGCCCGCCGTCTGATCGCCCGCCTCGCCGCAGCCGCGGCCGTTGCGCTGGCTCTCGCGGGTCCGGTCCGGGCGCAGACGGTGGCGGAAGTGCAGATCACCCCAGAGACCATGACCCTGGGCGTGGGCCAGCGACAGCCGCTCTTCGCCACCGCCTACGATCGCCACGGGAACATCATCCCCAACGCCCGCTTCACGTTCTGGAGCTCGGACACGCTGGTGGCGAGGGTGGGGAAGGACGGGGCGGTGGT